>JBLRXD010000001.1:0-8784 GCA_047920935.1 Pseudomonadales bacterium
CGTCGTCGAGGCGGTCGTGCAGCGCCTTCAGCGCGCCGCCATTGCCCGCCATGTCCACCACCACCGAGGGCTCCCGGAGCAGCCGGTCGATGTCGTCGTAGGTCAACACCTCGTCGTAACAGCCGAGGCCGGCAACGAAGCCGGTGTTGGCTGGCGAGGTCAGGCCCACGACCTGGACCCTGCCGCCACGCTGGTGGAGCAGATGAGCCAGCCCCAGAGAGGTCTTGCTGGAGGCGCTGGTGAGGATCACCCGCCCGGCAGCAAAAAAGTCGCGGTCGGCAAGGAAGTCGTCGAGCAGGAATGAGGTGGTGAACAGCGGCCGATACAGCATCTGGGCATCTTCTGCCTGCCGCGAAGCGCCGGCGGCAGCCGCCGCCCGCTGGTACTGCGCCCGCTGGTACTGATTGTAGACCCGGGCGAGATCCTGGCGATGGGCGCTGACGTCGAGCAGCTGCCGCGGGCTGACCTGACCTGCCTCGATCAGCAGGTGGGTGGCCATGGGGTAGTAGCCGTACAGGCGCTCCCCCACCACAACCTCCGGGTGGGCGGAGTCGACCACATCGGCAAAGCCCCACACGGGAATCAGCCCCCAGACGTCGTCTACCGGGAAGAACTGCCAGTAGTGCATGCTCTGCCCGGCCACCGCATAGGTGATGTTGTTGGCCGTGAGGGCGAAACGGTCGACCTGCAGCAGCAGCTGGTTCGGTTGCAGAGCGGCGGGCAGCGGTCGCTCGCCCCACTGGGTGTGCTCCAGAGCGCGCTTGTCGACGAGAAACTCGAGCTGGTTGGCCATCTGGCGTGCCTTGCGGTAACGAGCGGATGCAGAGCAGGTTACCCGAAATCGGCGCGGCGCTGGGCGTACAGCTGCGACGCGAACCGATTATAATCCTCCCGGAATCCCCCCGGCCGGCGCGCCCTCCCGCCGGACGCATCCTCCCGCCGGCCCAGGAGCCCCGCCGTGCTGACCCTCGACCGCTACATCATCCGTCAGGTTCTGGTGCCCACGGTGCTCGGGTTGGCGTTGCTGGTGCTGCTGTTCACCGCGTTCACCAGCGTGCAGCTGCTGCGCTCGGCCGCCCTGGGCAATCTTCCCATGCGCGACGTGTTTGCGCTGGTCATGGCCCACAACGTCTCGGCGCTGGAGGTGCTGCTGCCGTCGGCTTTCTTCGCCGTGCTGATCATGGTCACCTGCACCTGGCATCGAGAAGGCGAGCCGTACGCCTTCTATGCCAGCGGGGCGTCGCCCGACCGGCTGTCGAGGCCGCTGCGGTTCCTGGCGCTGGGGGTCGCCCTGTGCGTGGCGGTGCTGTCGATTTACGGCCGACCGTACTCCTACGTGCTGCGCTACGACATCAGTGAGCGAGCCGCCAACCTCACCTCCCGCCAGATGATGCCGCAGCGATTCTACCGCTGGGAGGCGGACTTCGTGATCCAGGCCCAGGAGATCCTCCCCGACGCCCCCAATCTGTCCGAAGTGTTCGCCCGGGCGACCACCGACGGCCGCACGGTGGTCATGCGCGCCCGCCACGGTCAGATCAGCGAAACCGACGAATTCCGCCGGCAGACGCTGACGTTCATCGACGGCGCCAGCTACGAGATCAGCCCCCGCGAACCGCCGGGGGACGGCAGTGATCCGGAAGCTGCAGGAATGGCAGGCAGCGATCGCGTCACCGAGTTCGACCGGGTGGTGTATCGCGCCCAGCGACCGCCCAGCGACGTGCTGTCGAAACGCCGCGCTCGCTCCACCTGGGATCTGGCCGGGGCTACCGGGCTGCGTGACATCGCTGAATTCCAATGGCGCCTGACGATGCCTGGAATCGCGTTTCTGGTATCCCTGGTCGCCATCGAGCTCGGGCGTCTGCGTCCCAAACAGTCGCCGTACACCCGCTTCGCAGTCGCCATCGTCATCTATGCCCTGGTCTTCAACCTCAGCAGCATCACCACCACGGCGGTAGAGCAAGGCATGCTGCCGACCTTCCCAGGCGTCTACACCGCGCTGCTGGCCATGCTGGCGTTTTACCTGGCGCTGCGGCGGATGCCGAATCTCACCCTGCGCGAGCCGGCGTGAAAATCATCTACCGCTACCTGATGGGAGCCATCTTCCGCGGCTACGTGCTGGTGGCCGGCGCGCTGCTCGCCCTGTTCGGTCTGTTCGAGTTCATCGACCAGGCCGGCGACGTGGGCCGCGCCACCTTCAGCGTAGCGGATGCCGTGGCCGTGGTGGCGCTGAACCTGCCGGCACGGCTCGTGGATCTGTCGCCGTTCGTGGCTTTGCTCGGCGTGGTCTACGGCCTGAGCACGTTCGTGCGCAGCCAGGAGCTGATCGCCATGCGCACGGTGGCGTTGGCGCCGCTGCGGCTGGCGGTGCTGAGCGCGGTGGCCACGGTGCTGTTCTTCCTGGCCATCGCGGGGGTGGAGCTTGCCGCCCGGCCCATGGCGCAGCAGGCGCACCTGCTGCACATGACCGAAACCTCTCAGGACGGCACCCTGTTCGGCGCCGACGGCATCTGGATAGAACACGACGGTCTGTTCGTCAGCATCGAGTCGCTGTCCCGGGGCGGGGCGCCGTCGGGCATCCGTATGTATCAGTTCGACGACGACAACCGCATGCAGCGCTTCATCCATGCCAATCGTGCCGAGTTGCGCGCCGAAGGGGCGTGGGCGCTGCGTGATGTGATGGAGAAGCGCTATCTGGCAAACGGCCGAGTGATCACGCGCCACGTCGACTCGATGGAGTGGACGCCCACCTGGCGCCGCACCACGGCGCTGTATGAGCTGCCGGTGGAGAGTCTGTCGCTCAGGGAGGTGAACGCCCAGCGCCGTTACCTGGCCGAGGAGGAGCGCCCCAACGCGCTGTACGCCCTGGAGTTCTGGCGCCGGCTGCTGACCCCGCTGTCCGGAGTCGTGTTCGCACTGTTCGCCGCGCCCTTCGTGCTGGGGGTAGGGCCCCGCGCCAGCATGGGCGGCGCGGTGACCCTGGGCGTCGCCGTCGCCCTGGGGGTGTTTCTGCTGCAGCAGATCGGCACCAACGCCATCTACCTGGCAACCCAGTCCGCGCCGCTGGCGGTGATCACCCCGACACTGGCGGTGCTGGGTCTTGCCACGCTGCTGATCCGGCGGGTGAACGCCGGGCCGCGTTAGCCACGCGGGCAGGCGGGTTATGCGCGTCGGGTTGTGCGCATACAATGGCGCGCTTGCCGGCGCCGCCCGCCGGGTTTTCGGCCAACGCAAGACCTCATGATATGAAGCTGATCGGCAAATTCGTGATAGCGCACCCCTGGCAGAGCCTGATGCTCATGCTGTTGTTGCTGCTTGCCGGGGTGGCCGATGGCATTGGCCTGTCGGCGATGCTGCCCATGCTCAATCTGGCTTTCGACGAGGTTCGCCCGGGCGGCCTCGCCGACCCCGCCGACCAGGACGAGCTCACCCAGCTGGTCTACCGCCTGCTGGAAAGCGTCAATCTGACGCCGAGCCTCGGGGTGTTGCTGACCTTCATCGTCGGCGGCATCGGCTTGAAGAGCCTGCTGGTCTTCGTAGCCGAACGACGCATCGGCTACCTGGCCGCTGACGTGGCCACGCAACTGCGCCTGGACCTGCTGCGCGCCGTCACCGCGTCGAGCTGGCTGTTCTACGTGAAGCAGTCGGTAGGGCGGCTGGCCAACTCCATGGCCACCGAGGCGTGGCGGGCGTCGAACGCCTACATTTACGCCATCCGCCTGATGGTGGTGTTCGTCGAGAGCCTGGTCTACGTCACGGTTGCCGTGATGGTGTCGTGGAAGGCGACCCTGCTGTGCCTGGTGGCGGGGCTGGCGGTGTGGGGCATCTCGCACCACTTCGTGAAGATCTCCGGCGAGGCTGGCAGCGGCCAGACCCGCGGCTACCGCTCGCTGCTCGGCTCCCTGACCGACATCCTGCTGTCGATCAAAACCTTGAAGTCCATGGGCCGCGAGCGGGCGGCGGAAGCGCTGGTAGCCCAGGAATCCAACGATCTGCGCTCCGACCTGCGCCGCGAGGTGTTCGGCAATGCAGGCCTCGATGCAGCCCAGGAGCCCCTGTACACGCTGGTCATCGTGCTCGGCATCTATCTGGCGCTGGTGCAGTTCTCGGTGGATCTGGCCACGGTTACCTTCCTGACTCTGGTACTGGCACGGCTGCTCAAACGCGGCAGCAAGGTGCAGAAGGAGTACCAGCGGATGATCACCTCCGAAAGCGCCTACTGGGCGCTGCAGCAGACCATCAGCGAAGCCGTCCGCCAGGCCGAGGCCCTCGGCGGCAGCCTGCCGGTGCGGTTCGAGCGGGGCATCGTGCTGGAGCGGGTGGCGTTCGAGTACGGTCCCGGCGCCGCCGTGCTCGACGACGTGACGTTGACCATTCCCAAGGGCCAGATCACCTGCCTGGTGGGCGAGTCGGGCAGCGGCAAATCCACCATCGCCGATCTGGTCATGGGCCTACTCTCGCCGACCCGCGGCCGCATTCTGGTGGACGGGGTGCCGCTGGAAGATATCGAGATGGCCGCCTGGCGGCGCACCATCGGCTACGTGCCACAGGACAATCTGCTGCTCCACGACACCGTGCTCGCCAACATCACCCTGGGCGACGAGGCCGTCAGCGAAGCGGCGGCCGTCCAGGCGCTGCAGGATGCCGGCGCCGCGGATTTCGTCGCGGCCATGCCCGAAGGCATCCACACCGTGGTGGGCGAGCGTGGCGCACGGTTATCGGGCGGGCAGCGACAGCGCATCATGATCGCCCGGGCGCTGGCCCACGGCCCCACCCTGCTGGTGCTGGACGAAGCCACCAGCGCGCTGGATGCGGCCAGTGAAGCCGGAATCTGCGAGACTCTCGCGGCGCTCAAAGGTGAGCTGACGATTCTCGCGGTGACGCACCAGAGCGCGCTCCGGCAGATCGGCGACCTCATCTATCACGTGGAGGCGGGCACCGTCAGAGCAGCCTCAGACCGGGAACGCGACTCGGAGCCAGACAGGAACCGGACCATCTCATGAACCAGCCGACCCATCCGCAAGCGCCTGGCATCGTTGCCGTCACCGACCGGCGCGGCCTCGACGATTTCCTGGCGGTACCGTTCGACCTGTACCGCGACGACCCGCAGTGGGTGCCGCCACTGACGTTCGAGCGTCGCCAGGCGCTGTCGCCGAAGCATCCGTTCTTCGCCCATGCCGACTGGCAGGCCTGGGTGGCTTACCAGGGCGGCAGGCCGGTCGGCCGGGTGACCGCCCAGCTGGATCGGCTGTTCGAGGAGCGCCACGGCAAGCGGGTCGGCTACTTCGGCATGATCGAAGCGCCGGATGCGGCGGAGGTGTTCGCCGCCCTGCTGGGCACCGCCGAAAGCTGGCTGCGCGAACGCGGCGCCCTCAGCGTGGTGGGGCCGTTCAACCTGGGCGTCAACCAGGAAGTGGGCCTGCTGGTGGACGGCTTCGACACCCCACCCTACTTCATGATGCCCCACTCCCGGCCGTACTACGGCGCCGCGCTGGAAGCCCAGGGCTACCGTGGCGTTCAGGATCTGCTCGCCTACCTCATCGACCCGGTGTTCGAGAACCCTCCGGTGATGGCCGGAATGCTCCGCCGGGTGCAGGCTCGGGCCGATCTCCGCCCCTTGCGCCGCAAGCAGGCCGACGAAGATCTGGAGATCCTGCGGGACATCTTCAACGACGCCTGGTCGCAGAACTGGGGCTTCGTGCCGTTCACCCGGGAGGAGTTCAACGCCATCGGCCGCGAGATGCTGCTCATCATCCCCGAGGACTTCATCCAGATTGCCGAAGTGCAGGGCGAGCCGGCGGCGTTCATGGTGCTGCTGCCCAACCTCAACGAAGCCATTGCCGATCTGGGCGGCAAGCTGTGGCCGTTCGGCTGGGCCAAGCTGCTGTGGCGGCTCAAGGTCCGTTACCCGCGCAGTGGCCGAGTGCCGCTGATGGGCGTGCGACGCGCCTACCATCACACCACTCTGGGCCCGGGCCTGGCGTTCGCCATGATGGAGGCCGCACGCGCCGCAGCGGTCCGCAAGGGGCTGCGAGAGATAGAACTGTCGTGGATCCTCGACGACAACATGGGCATGCGCAACATCATCGAGAGCGTTGGCGGCTACGTCAGCAAACGCTACCGCATGTACGAAAAGCCGCTGCCGTGAGCGCGCCATGAGCGAGCTATGAGCGCGCTATGAGCGGCCCGGATCACGGGATGGCCACGTTCCGCGCCATCGTGCTCGCAGGCGAACGGCCTGGGGGCGGCGTGCTGGCGCGGGAGCTGGGGCTGGCCGCCGGAGTGCTCGCGCCGCTGGCCGGGCAGCCATGCATCGTCCGGGTGGTAGCCTGCTTGCGCGCCGCCCGGTGGGTGACCGGCGGCACCCTGTGCGGCCCCGACCCGGCGGTGACGGCCACCAGCGCCGAACTGCAGGCCCTGCTGGCCGGGGGAGATTTTCATTGGCTGGCGCCGAGCAGCGGCCCGGCGGCCAGCGCCCTGGCTGCCAGTCGAGCCGAGGCCACCACCCCGCTGCTGCTGACCAGCGGCGATCACGGGCTGCTCGACGCCGCCATGGTGGACGGCTTCTGCAGCGACGCCTGGCGGGCGGGCGCGGCCAGCGGCGCCGATCTGCTGGTGGGGCTGGTGCCTCACCAGCGGGTGGCTGCGGCGTTCCCCGACTCCAAACGCACGGTGCTGCGGTTCTCCGACGGCGCTTTCTGCGGCAGCAACCTGTTCGCCCTGCTGACGCCGCAAAGCCAACACGCGCTGACCTTCTGGTCGGCACTGGAGGCCTACCGCAAGCAGCCGTGGAAGATCGCCAGGCAGCTCGGCGCCACGACGGTACTGCGCTACCTGAGCCGCCGGCTGAGCGTGGACGAGGCATTCCGCGTGCTTTCGCGACACGCCGGATGTCGGGTGGGATGGATTCCGGTCAATGCCGCCCGAGCGGCCGTGGACGTGGATTCCCGCGCTGACTGGCTGCTGGCCGATCGGCTGCTGCGCGAGGATGCCGCGGCGTCGCCGGCGGCCGCCATCGAGCCAAGCCACACGCCGTGAGGGTGGTCATCATCAGCAACGCCACCGCCGCGCGGGCGCGCCGGCACGTGCCGGCCTTGCAGCAGGTGTTTCCCGAATCGGCCAGCGTCAGCCACAGCGTCACCCAGGACACCGCGCAACTGGCCCGGCTGGTCGGCCACGACACCTGGCAGCCCACCGACCTGCTGGTGATCAACGGCGGTGACGGCAGCGTGCAGCACGTTCTCAGCGAGCTGCTCAGCCATTGCCCGCCGCCACGGCTGCCGCGGGTGGCCTGCCTGCCGGGCGGCACCACCAACATGACCGCGTTCGACATCAACCGTCACCGCGACTTCGACCGCTGCCTCGACACGCTGCAACGGGTCGAGACCGACCTCCAGAGCCTGGTTGCTGCCAGACCGGTGGTGCGCGTTGCAGAACGGGGGGCCGCGCGC
This sequence comes from Pseudomonadales bacterium, assembly GCA_047920935.1. Lineage (GTDB taxonomy): Bacteria > Pseudomonadota > Gammaproteobacteria > Pseudomonadales > Azotimanducaceae > UBA7803. The sequence goes on from JBLRXD010000001.1 coordinate 7,449, forward strand.
GCCCACTATGGGCTATTCTTCGGCACCGGCTCCATCGTCCAGGGCATCGAGTACTTCCACCAGCGGGTGCGGCCCAGCGGTGGCGGCCATGAACTCGGCGCCGGTGTGGCGCTGGCGCGCGCCCTCTGGGGCATCGTCCGGCAACAGCCGCCATTCGCAGAGCCACTGCTGGTGGGCGTGCGCGCGCCGGGGCTGGCGCCATCACCAGCCGACTCCGACTCCGACTCCGACTCCGACTCCGACTGGAGCACCGTTTCCGTGCGGGTGTTGCTGGTGACCGCGCTGAATCGTCTGTTCCTGGGGCTGCGGCCCTATTGGAGCACGCACCCGGGCCAGCTCAAGGCCACCCTGGTGGAAAGCCAGGCACGGCGCTTTCTCACGTCGACGCCGCGCCTGCTGCGCGGCCGGCCGAACCGGTTCATGACCCCGGAGCACGGCTATCACAGTCGTGGGCTGGAGCAACTGAGCTTGCGCTTCCACGGCAGCTACACCCTGGATGGAGAACTGTTCGCGCTTGCCGGTGATACCATAACCGTCGAATCCAGCGTCCCCATCAGGTTTATCGCGCTATGAGCAATGCAGCCGGCGATTCCTCACCGAACGCCCGGGCCAATACCGCTAAGTTCCCGCGGCTGCGCCGCATGGTGATCCAGACCGGCAAGCGCGTGCTGCGCCGGGTGGGCCAGTTCCAGGCGCGGCACTCCCTGGTGGGCACCACCCCCGTGCTCGACAACGCCGAGTTTCCCTGGGTGGCCGAGCTGGAGCAGGGCACTGCGCACATCCAGGCCGAGCTGGACACGGTGTTGGGTCGCATCGACGACATTCCGGCGTTCCACCAGCTGTCGCCGGATCAGCACCGCATATCCAAAGGCAACAACTGGAAAACCTACGCCTTCTACATCTTCGGCAAGCCGGTGACGGAGAACTGCGAGGCGTGCCCGTACACGGCCGAACTGCTCGCCAGCCTGCCGAGCCTGCAGAACGCGTGGTTTTCCATTCTCGCCCCGCGCTACCACATTCCGCCCCATCGCGGCCCCACCCGGGCGCTGATCCGCTGCCATCTGGGCCTGCGGGTGCCCGCCGAGCGCGAGCGCTGCTGGCTGCGGGTGGATGATCAGATCTGCACCTGGGAAGAAGGCCGCTGCCTGGTGTTCGACGACACCTACGAGCACGAGGTGAAGAACGACACCGACGAAGTCCGGGTGGTGCTGTTTCTCGACTTCGACCGGCCCATGGATCTGCCAGGGCGAATCTTCAACCGGTTGTTGCTTCGCATCGTGCAGAGCAGCGCCTACGTCAAGGATCCGCTGCGGAATCTTGCCGCCTGGAACGCCAA
>JBLRXD010000001.1:8884-62016 GCA_047920935.1 Pseudomonadales bacterium
AGAGCAGCGCCTACGTCAAGGATCCGCTGCGGAATCTTGCCGCCTGGAACGCCAATCTCCGCAATCGCGACCGGCCGGCGAAAGACTGACCGGAGTGCCCAGGAGATGAAGGCGCGATGAACGAGACCATTGGTAAGTTCGGCTATCCGGGCACGCTGATCCACGAGTACGGCCACTGGGTAGTGCTGCTGCGCCCGCAGCAGGTGACCCTGGGATCACTGGTACTGGCTTCGAAGGAGCCCGCCACGGAGTTTCACCAGCTGTCGGCGGCGGGATTCGGCGAGCTGCGTACCGCGGTGAGCGACATCGAGCGCGCCGTGGCCGCAGCCATCCGCGCGCGCTTACGCGCGCACTGGCCATGATCGACCTGCGCTGCGCCCATGCCTGCGGCTGAGCACAGCGTCGGCCGGGGCGCGCTCGACGCGCTCACCAGCCACAGCCTCGAGGCTCACGGCCACCGCGACGATCCGGCCGTGGCGCGGCTGCTGGCGGAGATCCATCGGCGCCACGGTGACAAGGTGGCCGCCGTGTTGCTGTACGGCTCCTATCTGCGGGGCAAGCGCGACACCCTGATCGACCTGTACGTGTTGCTCACCGACTTCGACGGTGCGCTGCCGGGGCGCTGGCAGGCGCTGGGCAATCGCAGCCTGCCGCCCAACGTCTATTACCTGTCACTGCAAACCGATCCGCCGGCGGCGCCCACTGCGGGCGCAGACGACGCCGGCGCCGCGGAACCCCAGCGCCAGCAGTCGCAGGCCGCAGTTCGCGCCAAGTATGCGACCCTGTCGCTGGCCCAGTTCGCAAGCGGCATGAACGATTTTCACTGCTATTTCTGGGCCCGCTTCGTCCAGCCAACCGGGCTGGTGTTCGTCCGCGACGAGGTCACCCGCGGCCGCGTGGTGGCGGCCATGGTGAACGCACTGGATACTTTCGCGCATCGCGTCACCCCCACCCTGGGCGAGAGGTTTTCGTCAGCCGATCTGTGGCGATGCGGGTTCGCGCTCACCTACGCCTGCGAGTTGCGCTCAGAGCATCCCGACGGGATAGCCGCTCTGTACGACCACAACGCCAGCCATTTCGACCAACTGCTGGCCGCCTACGCGCAGGCCGATGGCGCGCTGGCCGCCGCAGGCGGCGGTGGCTATCGCGCCGCCTCCGCGGCGGCCGGCAGCCGCGGAGCCAGACTCTCCTGGGCCGTGCGCCGCAGCCAGGGCAAACTGCTGAGCGTGCTGCGGCTTGTCAAAGCCGCGGGCACCTTCGAAGACCCTCTGGATTACCTGCTGTGGAAGCTGGAGCGCCACTCGGGCGTCTACATCGCACCCACCGAACGCCAGCGGCGACGGCCGCTGATCTTCGCCTGGGGCTTGTTGTGGCGGCTGTACCGGCGAGGGGCGTTTCGTTGAGGGAGGGGATCAACGTGCAGCAGCGCGAAATCCGCCGCGCTCGAGGAGCGAACCGCTAGGTTTCGCCAAGCCGGGCAGCGATCTGATCGGCACACTGACGGGCTGCGTATTCGATCAAGGCGTCGAGCTTGTGACTGCCATCCTGTCTGATGTCGGACCGATCGATCTGCAGGGTTTTGTCTTCCGACGGGCCTCCGACCTTACAAACCTCCTGCCATACCATGCGGCCATTGGACCCGGTCAAGCGCGCATGTGCCCGCAGGATGTACTGGTAGGTCTGCCAGTTCATGGGGCGGTATCCGAGCTGGTTCACCTCGGTGAAGACTTCCAGCGTGTCGCGGGCATCCATGCGTACTTCGGCGCGCCTCGACGGAGGCGCAGCCGCATTCGCCACCTCGCGAAGATTCAGATCGGTTTTCGAGCCCAGGTTGGTTTTCAGACGGCTGGCAATCAGCTCGGACGGACTGGGAAACACTGCGGGAGACCCATCAGGGCGCGTCAGCCCATCGAGCAGGCCGAGGCCCGTGACGTCGCCCGGCGTGACCACATGCAACCGAGGTTCAGAGTAAACCACGACAGCGATCTCCCGATCGCCGAACTCGGAACGCAAGCTGGCGTTGGACACCTCGACGGTTTGCGTCGTGACGCAGGCGCCCAGGGATGCGGTGACCATCGTCAGCAATAGGACGCGGATGGGGTGATTCATGCGCAGCAATATATCAGCGACGTACCAGAAAGCCACTGCCGGAACACCTGTGGGAGTGTCAGGAGCGGCCCTATGGCGAGGGGGAGGAGCCTGTTACCGACCGGAAGCCATCGACGATGGCCTGGATCTGCGCGGGCGTATGCGCGGCGCTGGCGCTGCAGCGCAGCAGGCTGGCGCCGTCTGGCGACGCGGGTGGCATCATGAGATTGGTATACACGCCCAGGTCGAGCAGCGCCCGCCATGCCTGCAGCGCACGGGCGTGCTCCTCGATGCGCACGGCCACCACCGGGCTGATCTGCGGGCCGAGGCGCAAGCCGAGAGCTTCAAGCCCGTGGTAGAGCTGGCGCGCGTTGCGCCACAGGGCCTCGCGCAACTGCGGGCTCTCGCGCATCCGCCGCAGCGCCATGCGGGTGGTGGCCACCACCGACGGGCACGCTGAAGCGGTGAAGATGTAGGCCCGGCTGGCGAAGCGGAACACGCTCACCTCGTCGTGCCGGCTGACGCAGAAACCGCCGGTGGAGGCCAGGCTCTTGGAGAAAGTGCCAACGATGAAGTCGACCTGATCGAGCACCCCCGCCTCTTCCGCAACGCCCCGGCCGTGCGCGCCGAACACCCCCAGGGAATGGGCTTCGTCGACGAACAGATAAGCCCCGTAACGGCTTTTGAGATCGACGATCTCCGCCAGCGGCGCCTTGTCGCCGAGCACGCTGAACAGCCCTTCGGTAACCACCAGCGTCCGGCTGGTGCGCTCGCCCAGGCGCCGCAAGCGCTTCTCCAGACTCGCCACGTCGTTGTGCTTGAATACGTAGATGTCTGCGCCGGTCATGCGGCAGCCATCGTAGAGGCTGGCATGGGCGTCCGCGTCCAGCAGCACGCAATCGCCGGGCCCCAGCAGCGCCGCCAGAGTACCCAGATTGGCCGAGTATCCGGTGGAAAACACCATGGCGTGCGGGCAATCGTAGAACTCCGCCAGCTCCCGCTCCAGCTCCCCATGACCTGCGAAATTGCCGTTGGCCATGCGCGAGCCGGTGGTGCCGGTGCCGAGCTCGGCCAGCGCCGCCTGGCCGGCTGCGATGCATGCCGGGTCGAAGGTCAGGCCGAGATAGTTGTTGGTGCCGGCGAGAATCGTTCGGCGCCCGCCGATCATCGCTTCGGTGGCCGACAGCATGCAATCCATAACCACCCGGGTCGGATCGGTGCCGGTGGCGCTGAGTTCGTCCCGGCGCTGCCGCAGCGGGCCGAATTTGCTCATGAGGTCGTTGTCAGACAAGGCTGCGAACCACCGCGTTGGCGAGTTGGGAGATGGTCCGGACGTGGGAGAGACTCTCCAGATCCAGCGCGATGTCGTAGTGATCTTCGACTTCCATGACGAACTCCATGACCTGCACCGATTCCAGCCCGAGATCGGCGACCATGTCGGTGTCACCGGTCAGTGGCACCGGCTTGCTGAGAAACCCGGCAAGGATTCCGGTGATTTCGGCTTCGGTGACTGCGGGATCGCGCTTCAAAATCGTTGATCTCCTCGAAAACTGGCCTGCGGCCCTGCGTTGCAGGCAGGTCACAGGGTGGCTGCGCCCTGCGCGAGGCCGATCTGCGGCTGCCAGCCCGTGGCGAGCGTGAGCGGACGATTATCACACAGCCAGCTTGCCTGCTGAAGCTCGCGCACCTTGCCAGGGGTAAGCATGGGGGCATAGCCAAGCACCCCGGACAGCAGCAGATTGCCGCGGGCCAGGGTGTCGAGCAACCACCGTGGAACCGTGATTCTGGGCACCTGCCGGCCCGCCACGGCGTCGGCGACTTCGCTCCAGTCGTAGCCGCCGGGCTTCCCGTCGTCGAGCGCGAAGCAGCCATGGCGGCAGGCGGCGGGGTGCTCGAGGCAGGCTGCCACCGCCCGAGCCAGGTCGTGCACGTGCAGCAGCGCCAGACGCTGATCGGCCGGCCCCGGGCAGACCAGCAGCCCCGCTCGCACCAGCTTCAACAGCGGCCGCAACTCCACATCGCCGGGCCCGTAGACGGCCGGCGGCCGCAAGATGCTCCAGCTGATGCCAGCCGAGCCGCGCAGCACGTCTTCGCCGGCGCGCTTGCTGCAGGCGTAGTCCGACAATTCGGGGCGCTCGGCCGCCAGCGACGACAGCAGCACCAGCTGTGGCGGCACGCTGGCAGCGCCCATTGCCGCTACCAGCGACTCGACCCCGGCGACGTTGGCCTGGCGGAAGTCGCCGCCGCTGCGGCCGCGCACCGCTCCAGCCGCGTAGACTGCCGCTGTGACGCCGTCGAGCGCCTGCGCCAACGCATCCAGGTCCGTGAGTTCGCCACGGCAGATTTCACAGCGCGGGTCGATGTTGGCGTGGTTTCGGCTGCCGGGACGCAGCAGAACGCGCAGCTGGTAACCGCGGTCGAGGAGCACCCGCTGCAGGTGTCGGCCGATGAACCCGCCCGCCCCGGTGAGGAGCACCCGGCTCGGCTGCCGAGGCAAGCGCCGGGCCGTCAGCCAGCGGCCACGCGCGACCGCCGGTTGCGATCTTCCAGCGCCACCCGCAGCAGGAAGTCTTCGCGGGTGCGGGAGCGGGCCAGCTTGCCGGAAGAGGTACGCGGCAGGGCGCCGGAGGGAACCAGGTCGATGAAGGCGCTGACGCCGAAGTGGCGGCGCACCGCGCCCTCGAGCTCCGCGACCAACGCGAGTCGTTTGGCCTCGTCCTGCTCGCGGCATTCCACCACCAGCACGGCAAGATCTTCCCCATTGGGCGAGGGCGCCGCGAACGCCGAGACGTTGCCCTGGCGCACCCCGGGGAGGTCGTCCGCCAGATGCTCCAGATCCTGGGGCCAGATGTTGCGGCCGTTGATGATGATGACGTCTTTGCTGCGGGCGGTGACGAACAAGCGTCGGCCGATTCGATAGCCGATATCGCCGGTGTCGAGCCAGCCGTCCTCGGACAGCACCTCGAGGGTCGCCGCCGGGTCCTGAAAGTAACCGCGCATGACACTCGGGCCGCGCAGGCAGATGCGCCCGCAATGGCGATCGGCGAGCTCCTCGCCGTCGGGGCCGCGAATGGCCAGCTCGTAACTGCCCAGCACTTCGCCGCAATCGACGAACTCCAGCACCGCCTCGCTGCCAGGCTCGGCTGCCGGACGCGGCTCGGCGAGCAGTTCCTGCGCCATGCGCAGCTTGTCCACCTGATCCACCAGGAAGCCGCTGCCCAGCGAGGCGAAGCTTACCGCGAGAGCGCACTCGGCCATGCCGTAGCAGGGCACGAAGCTGGCGGGATCGAAGCCCGTGGACGCCAGAGAGCTGGCGAACTCGCGCAGAGCCTTGGGTTGGATGCGCTCGGCACCGACGCAGGCAGCGCGCCAGCAGGAGAGATCGTAGCGCTCGGTGTCAGACGGCCGCAGCCGCTTGGCGCACAGGGCGTAACCGAACGGCGGGCTGGAGGACACCGTACCGCGATTTTCCGAGATGATCTTCAGCCACAGCCGCGGACGCATGGCGAAAGTGCGCGGGTTGAGCAGATCGACGGACAGCTGCGTCGCCACGGGCAGCAGCACGAAGCCCACCAGCCCCATGTCGTGGTACAGCGGCAACCAGGAAACGAAGCGGTCGGTACGACCCAGGACAAGGCCGGCCTCGGCGATCTCCTGCAGGTTGTTCAATACCGAGGCCTGGGTGATTTCCACACCTCGCGGAAACCGGGTGCTACCCGAGGTGTACTGCAGATAGGCGGGCTCATCGGACCGCAGGGGCTGCAACGGCACGTCGCTCTCCGGCAGCGCCTGCAGATCTTCGAGGGTGCCCACCCACACGCCGCTGAGGCCCTGGGCGGCCTCGCGGAGGAAGCCGATGTGGCTCGGCGGCGCCACGGCCACCTGCGCGGTGCAGCCGTGAAGCATGCGCCGCAGCTGGCTCACGTATGCATCGTGAGCGCCCAGCTGCACTCCGGCTGGCAACGCTACCGGCAGCAGGCCCGCGTACTGCGAGGCGAAAAATACCTCGTGAAACATCGGGTCGGTTTCTGCCACGATGGCCACCCGGCTGCCACGTGCGACGCCGAGGCCAAGCAGTTTGCGCCCCAGGGTCTGCGCCTGATCGCGCAACTGGCGGTAGCCGAGCACGTACTGCAGCTCACCACGACCGTCGTAGAAATTGATGCCCGTCTCGCCGCGCGCCGCGTATTCGAGCGCTTCCACGAGATTGCCGAAGCCGGAGCTTCGGTATTCCAGGGACTGGTTGATTCCCGTACAGGACAATTCAGGTATCTCCCGAATTTTTCTTGAGGATCATCATTGATCAGATACCCCCACCGTCGGTGCGGGAGAGGCGACGGCGGATTATAACCAACTGTGGGATCAGATGTAGAGTCCAAAAACACTGTCTCAACTTCATGATTTCCGCCGTGTTTTGCCCCTTCGGAAGCGCCGCTGGCGACCGTAGCGGGGGCTGTTGAGCCCGCCGCGCGGGCGCAACGGATGCGAAACATGTACTACATTGAGTGCAAACGCCAGACACGAATAATGCCAGAATCGACTATCTGCACCAGCTTCACCCTTACCTTGCAAGAACGGGAACCGTCATTGAGCAAAGTCTTCAGACCGGCGCGACACCGCCCGGCGGCCTATCGACAATACCTTCGCCCGAGCCTCCGCGGGCTGTTGTTGGCCGGCTGCGCGCTGTTGGCCGGATGTCAGTCCATGAGCCGACAGGAGCTCGCCTGGCAGGCGCTGCACGCCGTCGACGTGCTGCAGACGCTCGAAGCAGCCCGGGACCCCTGCTACAAAGAGGACGCCTGGCTGACCCAGCGACTCATCGGCAAGCAACCGAGCGATGCCGCCGTGCTCGCCTGGGGCGCCGGCAGCGCCGTGTTTCATGCCTGGGTGACGCACACCCTGGACCAGCGTGGCGCCCCTTCCTGGGTGCAGATGGTTTGGGATCTGGGCACACTGGGGCAAACTGCCTACGCCGTCGGCTCGAATCACCGCACCGGCATCCGGCTGTTTCGCAGCAACAAAACGGTACCCGGCTGCTTCCCTTCCTGACGATGACGGGGCGTCCGCAGCGGCACTGAGCAAGCTCGTGGCAGAACTGTTCGAAACCTTCGACGACGCCGGCCGCAGCGCCGGCCTGGTGCCGCGAGACCAGGTGCACGCCCGCGGCCTGTGGCACAAGTCGGCACACGTGTTCCTGTTCACCAGCGACGGCCGGCTGTACCTGCAGCGCCGGGCGGCCGGCAAGGATCTGTTTCCCGGGCGCTGGGACTTCAGCGTCGGCGAGCATCTTCAGCCCGCAGAGAGCTACCTCGATGGCGCGCTGCGCGGGCTCGCCGAAGAACTCGGCGTCAGCGGCGTGGCTCTGGAGCCCATGAGCGGGGTGCGCCGCTGGCAGTACCGGCTGCCCGAACTCGGGATCGCGGATCGGGAACTGCAGCAGGCGTTTCGCGGCTGCTACGACGGGCCGATCTTTCCGGACCCGCAGGAAGTTGCCGAGGTGCGAGCTCTCGCCCCGATCGAGGTTGCCGCCTGGCTCGAGCGCAGCCCTGACGACTTTACTCCGTGGTTCGCTGCCGAGCTCCACGCCTTCGAGCTCGACCGGCCTCCGTCGACTCGACCTTGACCGGCTGCGGCATCAGAACAGGCCCAGCTGCCGGTCGTCGCCGATGACCTGGTCGAAATCCAGCCCCACGCTCTGCAGCACCGGCTCGGCCACCGGCCGCACCTGCCGCTGCAGATAGTGCTCGCGATCCACAGGCGCGGTGCGGGCATCCAGCGGCTCGGGCCCGGCCATGGTCATGACGTACGCGACGATCCGACCTGGCGCCCGCGCTGACTTGCGCGCCGCCGCTACGTGGGGCGGCGTGTTGGCGGTATAGGCCTCTACCGGCTTGCGCAATCCCTTCCGATACACCAGCAGCTCGTCCAGCTCACCGCGACGCAGCGCGCTCACCACCTCCAGCAGATAAGCGTCCAGCGGCTTGTCGGCAAACAGCCGCTGGTGAAGCTCGCGCTGGACCAACTTCGCAAGAGCCGTCCAGTCCCGGCGCACCACCTCCATGCCGACGAACTCCACCTCCCCGGGCGGCCCACCGTAGCGCTGCCCGGCGTAGCGTTTCCGGGCGCCGGCGGATCCGTGGCGCACCGACGGCAGCAGCAGCCGCACGTAGAGCTTCTCGAACTGCAGCTCCAACGCGCTGTCGACACGCCAGCGCGCGGCGACGTAGCTGCGCAGGTCGGCATTCAGCTCCTGCACCAGGCGTTCGGCCAACGCCACGGCCGATCGGGCCTCCGCCTGATTCGAACGCACGAACAGGCTATCGGTGTCGCCGTAAAGAACCTGGTACCCACGCGCCTCGAACCAGGCCTGCGACCACTTGAGAAAGTGACGGCCCTGAGCGGTGATCGCGTTGGCTATGGCCGGGTTGTGAAACCTGCAGGCGGGGGTTCCGAGCACGCCGTAGAACGAGTTCATGAGGATCTTGATGGCTTGGGCCGCCACCGCGTCCCCGCTGCGCTTCGCAGCCTCCCGCCGGGGGAACAGGTCGTCCAACATGGCTGGGAGAATGCCGGGCTGCCGGCGGAAGCCGACGGCATTTTCCAGCACGATCAGGTCTTCGTCGGTCGTCGCGTTCGTCGTCATGTCGCCCGGGGCGGCCACGAATCCCATCGGATCGATGTTGAAGGTGCGAATCAGGCTCGGATAGAGACTCTTGAAGTCGAAAACCCAGACCTGCTCATGAAGCCCGACACGAGGTTCCAGCACGTGGCCACCGGCCTGCACCGTGTGCGTCCGAGCAGCGACGGCCCGCAACGTCGGCGCGGCGTGGCGCCGCTTGCGCAAAGCCGCCAGATAGAGGAAGTCGAACGACGCGATGCTGGCCGCCACCCGATCGGGGGTCATGCCGGTCAGGCGGCTGCGGGCAAATGCCAGCGTCACCAGGTCGAGGCGCTCGAGGATAGCCAGCGGCAGCCTTGCGTCGGTGCGGGCGTAGCGGGCGAATGCCGGCAGGTCGTGCCGATAGTTGCCGAGAATCTCCGCCAATCGATCATGGTTGGCGCCCTCGAGCGCCTTGCCCTCGCCCAGCACCTGGCGCGCCACCGCGTCGAGGCTGTAGTCGTCGGTGCGCACGAAGGCGCCGCGCAGCAGCGCGATGCCATCGAGCACCAGGCGCCCGGCGATGCTGGCGCTGGCGCTGCCGAAGTAGCCGTTGGCGGCGCGAATCCTGACGCCATCCTGATCGCGGCCCAGGCAGAGCGGCTGGCCCACCCGCTCTGCCACACGCGCGAGCACGGCCAGATCGAAATCCACCACGTTCCAGCCGGTGAGCACGTCCGGATCCAACTCTGCCACGCGAGCGCAGAACGCCCGCAGCAGCGCCGCTTCGGTGGCGAACAGCCGCGCCGCTTCGGCGGCGAGCAGCCGCACCTGCTCCGGCGGCGGGGCGTCAGCAACGACGATGAGCACCTCGTCGGCGCCCAACCCGTAAAGCGAGATAGCCAGCAGCGCATCCCGGCCGGGGTCGGTCTCGATGTCGAACGCCAGCACCCGAGGCTGACTCGTGGCGCCGGGCCCCGGATCCGGCTCCACCTCGGGATCGTCGAACACCAGGTCGACGCCCTCGCCCGGCTGCGATTCGCCGCGGATCAGACAGCAGCCCTTGATGTCGCGATCGATGAGATACCGCGCGGCGAAGCGAACGTCGGCCTCGTAGGTATCGATCCCCGCCGCGTGCAGCCGGTCGGACACGGCGACGACATCAGCTGGCAAGCGCAGCTCCACGCGGCACAGCGCCTCGCCGCCGAGGCTGTGCAGGTCGCAGACTTGCGGTTGCAGACCGCAGGCGACCCGCGCGCCCTCGGCATCGCCACGACGGACGTAGAAGTAGGGCCGCTGCCGGGCATCTCGCACCAGAAAGCTACGGCCGTCGTCGAGGCGCCCGTAAAGATGCACCACGGGCACCGGCGGGCGCCCGTCGGTGCCGGACCGGACGCGGTAGCTGGCCTGGAAAATGACGCCGCGGTGGTGCATGCCGCCATTGTCGCGCGGATGGCGCCGCAACGCGCTGCTCATCGTGCGCTCCGGACTCTGGCATCAGCAGCCTTCACATCCTGCTCACGGCCGACAAAGCACATTGGCAGCCTCATCCAGCCGCTCTAGAATCCGTACATGTCCCGCGATCACCAAGGTAGCGTGCTGCTGGTCGAAGACCATCCGGAGCTCGCCGGCACCGTCGGCGATTACCTGGAGGCAAAAGGCTATCTGGTCGATTTTGCCGCCGACGGCCTGATGGCCATGCAGCTCGCCGCGAGCGAGCGCTTCGACGCCATCATCCTCGACGTTATGCTTCCCGGGCTCGATGGCATCCAGGTGTGCCGCCGGCTGCGCAAGGAACATCATCTCACCACGCCGATTCTGATGCTGACCGCCCGCGACCAGCTCGACGACAAGCTTGCGGGGTTCGAAGTCGGCGCCGACGACTACCTGGTCAAGCCCTTCGACATGCCCGAGCTGGTGGCGCGGCTCGATGCGCTGATCCGTCGCGGTCGCGGCATCGAGTCGATCTATTCGGTAGGCGAACTGACCATGAATCTCGAGACCATGGAAGTTCATCGCGGCGGCCAGGAGATCAAGCTGTCGCGAACCATGTTCGACATCCTGCGGGTGCTGCTGCGGGAGTCGCCCAAGGTGGTTCCGCGCGAGACCCTGGAGCGCGAGCTGTGGGGCGACGACCTGCCGGACAGCGATACCCTGCGCAGCCATCTCTACAACCTGCGGCGCGCGGTGGACAAACCCTTCGACCACCCACTGATCGAGACCCTGGCAGGGCGCGGCTATCGCATCCGCACCCTGGCGTCCGCCGACGGCGCGCAGCCGGGCTGACCCATTGCGAACGCTGGTCTGGTTGCGCAACGATCTGCGGGTGGCCGACAACCCGGCACTGTCGAGCGCCATGGAGGCGGGTGAGGCGGTGGCCGTGTTCTGCATCTGCGCGCGCCAATGGCGTGCTCATGATGTCGGCGACAACCGGCTGGGGTTCCTGCTCGACAGCCTGCATGGCCTCGCCGCCGAGCTGGGGCGCCTGGGGGTGCCGCTGCGCATCATCACCGAACCGTGGTTCGCCGACGTGCCGCGACGCCTGGTCAAGCTCGCCACCGAACTGGGCGCCGGCGCACTGGTGTGTAACGACGAGTATCCGTTGAACGAGCAGCTGCGGGATGCCCAGGTCGCTCGCGCCTGCGCCGACGCCGGCATCGCCATGCACATGCACCACGCCGGCACGCTGCTGCCGCCAGGCGCAGTGCTTACCCAGAGCGGCGAACCGTACACCGTGTTCAGCCCCTTCAAAAAACGCTGGATGTCCCGGCTCGAGCCGGCAGGCTATGAGCCGCTGGCGGTGCCGCGGCGCCAGCGGCGGCCCTCGGTTGCGGATTCGCCCCTGCCGCAACGGCTCGACGGCGTGGCCCGGGATCAGGTCGAGGGACGCTGGCCCGGAGGCCCTGCGGAAGCCCAGCGACGACTGCAGGAGTTCGTCAGCGATCGGGTGCTGCGCTACCACCAGGACCGCGACTTTCCCGCTCTCGACGGCACCAGCACGCTATCCCCGTACCTGGCCGTCGGCAGCATCTCGGCTCGCCAGTGCCTGCACGCCGCGGTGCAGGCCAACGGCGGCAGCCTGCACAGCGGCTCACCCGGCGTGCTGGCCTGGATCAACGAGCTCGTCTGGCGTGACTTTTACCGCCACGTCGTGGCCCACTTCCCCCACGTCAGCCGCGGCCGCGCCTTCCGCCGCGAGATGGACGCCATGCCCTGGCGTCACGCTCCTGCCGAATACCAAGCCTGGAAGGCCGGCCGCACCGGGTATCCGCTGGTAGACGCGGCCATGCGACAACTGGCCGAGACCGGCTGGATGCACAACCGGCTGCGCATGGTGACCGCCATGTTTCTGAGCAAGCACCTGCTGCTGGATTGGCGCCTCGGCGAGCGCCACTTCATGAACCTGCTGGTGGACGGCGACTTCGCCGCCAACAACGGCGGCTGGCAATGGAGCGCGGCCACCGGCACCGATGCCGCGCCCTACTTCCGGATCTTCAATCCCGTCACCCAGGCACAGCGTTTCGACCCCCAAGGCACGTTCGTCCGCCGCTACGTAGCGGAATTGCGCGAAGCGCCGTTGCCTGCGGTGCTCGATCCGGCAAAGCACGGCTTTGTGGGCTACCCGCGCCCCATGGTCGATCACAGGGCCGCCCGGCAGCGGGCGCTCGACAGCTTCAAGGCGCTGCGCCGCGGCTGAACCGCTGCGAGTGTTGCATCAGGCGCCACCGGAGTAGTATTTGCGCTGCGTCAATTCGGTCTGTCGACGGGGAGCCTCATGGAAGCTGCAAACATCCAATCCGTGCCAGCCAGCCAGCGAGGCAAAGTGATACCCACCATCGTCCTGGCGTTCGCCGCCGATCCGCTGGTGCGCTGGCTGTGGCCAGACGCCGGCGCCTACCTCGGCGCCATGCCGGAACTCACCGTCGCCTTTGCTGGGGGCGCATTCGACCACGGTAGCGCCTTCTGCAACGCGGATTACTCCGCCGCCGCACTGTGGCTGCCCCCCCAGATCAGCCCCGACAGCGAAACCCTCGGCGCCCTGGTGCAGCGCACGGTGGCGCCTGAGACCCTGGCGGAGATGGCCGGCGTGTCGGAGCAGATGGCCGAGCACCACCCGGATGAACCCCACTGGTACCTGCCGCTCATCGGTGTGGATCCGGCCCGGCAGGGCCGTGGCCAGGGCGCCGCGCTGATGAAGCACGCGCTGCGCCGGTTCGATGCGGATGGCGCCGTGGCGTATCTGGAATCCACCAACCCGCGCAACATCTCCCTGTATGAGCGCCACGGCTTCGAAGCCGTGGGCCGCATCCAGGCCGGGTCGTCGCCGGTCATCGTGCCCATGCTGCGCCAGCCGAGTTGAGGCGGAACTGCAGATCTCGCCATGTCTCAGGTGATCTTCGCAACCGCGCGCCTGAGATGCTGCAGGGCGTTGGATTCCTTGTCTTACATGCCTGTCCGCCGGAGCCGATCATGATCCTGGAACTCGCCACGCTCGACGTCATACCAGGCAGGGAGGAAGAATTCGAAGCCGCTTTCGCCGGCGCCCAGAGCATCATCGCCTCGATGCCCGGCTACCTCGACCATGAGTTGCAGAGCTGTGTGGAAAACCCGGGGCGCTATGTCCTGCTGGTGCGCTGGGCGCGCCTCGAAGATCACACCATGGGATTCCGCGGTTCCCCTCAGTATCAGCAGTGGAAGGCGCTGCTGCACCACTTCTACCATCCATTTCCTCTGGTGGAGCATTACGAGAGGATCCTCTAGCCCAGCAGAACGGCTCATGTCGCTGCCGTTCACGCAGCTTTCACCGATACCTGGCTACCTTGAGCAGGTAATCAACGTCATCGGAAAGCCAGCACATGAGCACAATGCAAGCCCTCCTCGCCCTGATGCCCGACATCGCCGGGCGCCCGCACGCCAAACCCCAGGGCACACTCGACTGGGTGGGCATGAGCGACATCCATCAGCCCATCCTGGTGCGAGACGGCAGCGAGGAGCAGCGCGTCCAGGCGAACGTGCAGGTCTATGTGGATCTCAACGATCCTCACGCCAAAGGCATTCACATGTCGCGGCTGTACCTGCTGCTCGACGAGCACGCCCGCACCCGGCCGCTGTCGGTGGCGGGGCTGAAGATGCTGCTCAGTGCCCTGTACGGCTCTCATGCCGATCTCAGCACCCGAGCTTTCGTGCAGTTCGACTTCAACTTCGAACTGCGCCAGGCGGCCTTGCTCTCCGACAACGCCGGCTGGGCTTCCTATCCGGTCACCCTCAAGGGCAGCTGGGTCGACGGCGAGATGCAGATCGAACTCGGCGTGCGCGTCACCTATTCCAGCACCTGCCCTTGCTCGGCCGCTCTAGCCCGCCAGCTGATTCAGCGAGCTTTTGCCGAGCGTTTCGGTTCCCAGGCGGACATGAGTTTCGAGGACGTCAGCGCCTGGCTCGGCACCGAGCAGGGAATCCTCGCCACGCCGCACAGTCAGCGCAGCTTCGCCATCGCCAAAGTGGCACTGGCCGATCACGTGCGCGACCTGCCGCTACGGTCGCTCATCGAGGGGCTGGAGGGTGCCCTGGGCACGCCGGTGCAGACCGCGGTGAAGCGCGAGGATGAGCAGGAATTCGCCCGGTTGAACGGCGAAAACCTGATGTTCTGTGAAGATGCCGGGCGCAAGCTGCAGGCGGCGCTGGATCGGGATGATCGCTTCAGCGATTTCTGGGTGCGCATCGAGCACCACGAAAGCCTGCACGCTCACAATGCCGTCGCCATCGTCACCAAAGGCGTCGACGGCGGGTTCCTGCCGACCCCCTGAAGCCGCCACCTCAGCCGACGAAGCGCACCTCGATGGTGGTGCCTTCGCCGGGGCGGCTGTGGGCGGAGATCGTCCAGCCGAACTGTCGTACCAGGCGCTTGACGATGGCCAGCCCGAGCCCGTGTCCGCGCGTCAGCCCGCGACTTTCGTCAGCTCGGTAGAACGGGTCGAACGCGCGTTCCAGCTCCTCTCCCGACATGCCGATGCCGGTGTCCGCGACCCGCACGCTGACCGCGGTGACGGTGACATCGACGTTGCCGTCACGCGTGTAGTTGATGGCGTTGCGCAGCAGATTGCCGATGACGATTTCCACCACCTTGGCCGGGGCGCGCACCTTCAACGCCGCCTGCTCGTGGACGCTCAGCGTATTGCCGGAAGCCTGCACCAGCGGTGACAGCGCGTCCATCTGCCGCTCCACCAGATCGTTGACGACCACGTCTTCCCGGGGAATTTCCATCTCACTCTCTCGGGCGAGCATCAGCAGGGTCTCGAGCAGTGCTTCCATGTCCTGCACGGTGCGTCGCATGCGCGCCAGCGCCTTGCGCTCCCCGGGCGGACGGTCCGGGTTTTCTTCCAGCAGATCCAGCGACCCCTTGAACACCGCCACCGGGGTGCGCAACTCGTGGCCCGCGTCACGGGTGAAGACCCGCTCCCGCTCGACGAACGCCTTGAGGCGGTCGGAGAACGTCGCCACGGCGTTGATCATCGACAGCACCTCGGCATCGGCCACCTCCCGCAGCGGGTTCAGATCCACGTGCAGCGTGGTGTCGTGCTCGAAATCGAAGCGTTCGAGCCGATGGGCGAGCTGGACGATGGGCGAGATCGCCTGCTGCGACAACCGATAAGCGAGAAACGACAGCCCGTAAATGACAAGCAGAACCACGGCCAACGGGACGATGCCGAAGACGAAGGCGATCTCGTAGATCTGCGCCTTCGCCCACACCAGATACAGCCGACGGCCGTCACGCTCCGACACATGCACCAGCTGCTCGCCAGCGGCAACGCTGCGCACCACTTCATCGGGCGGAATCTCCCGCAGCGGCTCGGGTATGCTGCGCAGATCACCGGCCGGGGCCATGTAGCTGCGCATGTTGGAGGTATCGGGCAGCGCTGCTGCCGGATCCTGCTCGAGACGCTGCCAGAAATATTCCGCCTCGGTTTCCAGACCTTCGCGCAGCACCAGATCGACGATGATGGTGTTGGCAAAGTAGATGCCGATGAGGGTGGCAATGCTGATGATGCCCACCTGGATGGCAAAAACCCGAACCAGCTTTGCCCGCAGGCCCTTTCGCTGCAACGTCTTCCCCTGCTCGGCTATGAACGCCGTACCCTACCGGACGCGACGCTTGTGGAACAGATAGTGGCACACCAGCCACTCGCTGCCATCCCGGTAGCCGAACAGCTCTTCGCAGGCCATGAAGAACATCCGCCAGCGCTGCACCCAACGAGCAACCTCCGCGTCGCCGTAAACCGGCTGCAGCGCCTGGGTCACGGCGTCGGCGTTGCAGTCGAGGTTGTCGAGCCAGGCCCGCGCGGTGCGCCGATAGTTGCTGCCGGATAGACTCCAGCGCCGCTGTATCTGCAGGTCTTCCTGGAAGAACAGCAGGGTGTCAGCCGCCGGCATCAGCCCGCCGGTGAAAAAGTAGCGCGCCATCCAGTTGGCGTCGCCATGAGCCTCGTACGGGTACAGCAGGTTGCGGTGGCAGAAGATGTGCACGAACAATCTGCCGTCGTCATCCAGCCAGCTGGCAATCCGGTTGAGCAGCAGTGCGTAATTGCGCACGTGCTCGAACATCTCCACCGAGATCACCCTGTCGAAACGACCGTCGAGCTGCAGGTCGTTGACGTCGGCTGTGAGAACGGTGACGTTCTTCAAGCCGCGTTGTTGCGCCTGCCACTCGATGTAGCAACGCTGACCGGCAGAGTTTGACACCGCGGTGAAGGTGCTTCCGGGAAACCGCTCGGCCGCCCACAGCGTGAACGAACCCCAGCCGCAGCCGAGATCCAGCACCCGCTGACCGTCGACCAACAGCGCGCGCTGTGCGTAAAGCGCGAGCATCTGATGCTCCGCGGCATCCAGATCGGTCGCGCCGCCGTCCCAGTAGGCGCTGCTGTACTTGAGGTGGGCGCCGAGCACGAGCCGAAAGAAGTCGGCAGGCACTTCGTAGTGCTGAGCATTGGCGCGATCCGCGTGCAGGGCGATGCTGCTCGCGGCCAGCTCCGCGAGCAGCCGCTGATAACGCTCGTCCCGCACCTCCGGATTGCTTCCGTGCTCCTCACGGAGGTGCCGCGCGACCAGGCGGCGAATGCCGACGCGAACCAGCGTGTCGGGGACGTACCTCGACTCCGCCAGATCAATGAGCACGCTCAAAGTCACTCCTTCGGCGCAGGTTCGGCTGGCTCTCCACGCGCGACAGGGCGAACACCGCCGCGAACAGCGGCGCCCAGACCAGCGATACCAAAGCCAAATGCCACGGGTCGGCAATGGTCACCGCGCCGAAGCGCTCCCCAGCGAGATAGCTGAGCGGCGCCGAAGCGCCCGCCAGCAACCCGCCCAGCCAGGGCCGCGCCTTGAACATGGACAAGCTGTGGTTGATGCTCAGGCCGACGCCGACCCACAGCATGACGATCCACAGCGGCGCGATGCCCGCGCCGGCATAGTCGAGAATCCCGGTGCGTATCCACACGGTATCGATGACGAAGCCGATGCAGGCCGCCACGCAACCCAGCACCAGATCGTGGTCGCGCGTCCTGCCGAGCAGCGCGAAGACGATCAACGAAGCCACCGCCGCCGCGCCCCACAAATTGCTGCCCTGCGCGCCACCGAGCACGCAGGCGAACCACGCGGCCTGAAACAGCACCCCGTTGATCAGATTACCGTGACTCACTGGCCCAGATTCTCATGCCGCACGAGCCTTCCGCGCGCGCAACTCGCAAGCCACCCGATCGCCGCTGGCGAAGCCCTCTTCATGAGAACCCGCCCCCCAGTAGGCACCGCAATACCAGGTGCTGGCGACGCCGTTGATCTCGGCGCGCCGCTGCTGAGCGCGGCACGCCTCGGCCGTGAGCAGCGGCCGCGCATAGCTCCGCTCGCTCCACACGTCGGCCAACGGAAACGCTGGATTGAGCGTCACGAAGAACTGCTGCTTTTCTCCCAGCGACTGCAGCCGGTTCATCCAGTAGCTGACGCAACATGAGGGCTCACGGCCGCCATCGACTACCGCGTTCCAGCTCGACCAGGCCCGGTAACGAGCGGGCATGACCGACGGATCCGAATGCACCACCACGCGATTGCTCTGGTAACGGATGGCACCGAGGACCTCGCGCTCGGCGTTCGACGGATGCTGCAGCAACGCCAGTGCCTGATCGCTGCGGCAGGCGAACACCACCGCATCGAATGCCTGCGCGCCCGCAGCGGAGGTAACGACGACCCGCGCGGGCTGCCGCGCGACCGAAACCACGGGATCGCCGATGGCTATGCGGCCGCAGAACCGTTGCGCGAACGCGGCGACATAGCAGCTGGAGCCGCCGTCAACCACCCGCCACTCCGGCCGTTCGCCGGTCTGCAGCAGCCGGTGCTGCACCAGGGAACCCAACGCGTATACGAGCGGCGCATCCAGGACGTTCGCCATGGGCAACGACCACATCGCCGAGCACAGCGGCGCCAGGTGGTCTTGGACGAAGCCGGCGGAATAACCGCCATCGTCCAGGTACTGCCCAAGGGTACGCGGATCGTCGTTGGCGACCGTGGGCGCTTCGCGATGGAGCCGGCGCAGATCGGTGAGCATGTTGAGGAAGCGCGGCGACAACAGGTTGCGGCGCTGGCAGAACAGTGCCGCCATATCGCGGGTGCCGTACTCGAGCCCGCTCTGACGGTTGCTGACCCCGAACGAAACCTCCGAGGGGCGGGTGGCGACCCCCAGCTGCGCCAGCCAGGCGCTGAATTGTGGGCACGCGGGGTAATTGAAGGCGGTGAAGCCGGAGTCGACCCGATAGGTGCGGCCGCCGGTGAGAATCGCGTGGGTGTCCGACTGCCCCCCCAAACGCCGAGCCGCTTCGAACAGGGTCACCTCCGCCTCGCGCTGCAGCCCATGAGCGGCGGCGATGCCCGAGATGCCGGCGCCGATGACGGCGATCTTCACGCGGGTTTTCCCCTACCCACCATGCGCATCGGCGCTGCCCGAGCCACGGAGACTGAAGCAGCCGCGATCACGATTTCGCTGCGGATCGTTTCCAACCAGCGCGGCAGGGTGTCAAGCATGTGGTCACCGAGGTTTAAAGGCCGACTACTGTGACCAAGGCGTTGTGAAAGCCGTGTCAATTGCCGAGTCGGGCTCCGCTCAGCGGATTCACGGCTGCTTCACGGCGCCGGGCATACCGTGCGCTCCATGAAAAACCTCCGCGACAACAACAAGCCGTTGCACACGTCACCACGCCGGTTGCGCCCCGCTGCCCTACTGGTCGTTGCCCTTCTGGCCATTGCCGTCGGCGTGGCCGGCTGCAGCCAGACCCCCAGCAAACCTTATGCCGACAGCTACCGCAACGCGCTGGTCGAACTGCACGGCACCACGGCTGTCTCCACAGCCATGACGGAACGCTTCGTACGTTTCTTCACTCACGAAGACGGAGCCGGCGCGGCTGCCGAGATCATCGACCCGGACGAGATGTACGGCGACCCGATGTACTTCAGCGACACCCTGGTTACCACCCGAAACCGCGACGTTGCGCTCGAGCACCTGCGGCGAATGCGGTCATCCACTGGCGCATTGCGCATCCAGGTGATAGATACTCAAGTAAGTGGCCAGGACGCGTACCTGATCTGGCACATGGAAGCCAGCTTCGAACCCGTCCGGCGGACGGTGACGTCGAACACGGTGGGCGTGACCCATCTTCGCTTCGACGAGCAGGGGCGCATCATCCTGCACCAGGATTTCTGGGACAGCGCCGAGGGGTTTTACCAGCACGTGCCGGTGCTAGGCACGGTGATCAACGTCGTCAGGAGGAGTTTCGGCCGCGATGAAGAATGAACTGCGAACCGCTTTCACATGGCTTCTGGCCGGCGCTTTGCTGCCGCTGGCGGCGAGTGCGGATACGTCCGGCCGGGAGTACCACTTCAGCGTGTATCTGGATGGCAAGCGCATTGGCGATCACCGCTACCAGATAACCGGCCTGCCGGGGTCCGAGCGCGTGCGGTCCGAAGCCAGCTTCGAATTCAAACTGCTGTTCGTCACCTTGTACCGCTACCAGCACGTCGCCAACGAAGCGTGGCGAGATGGCTGCCTCACCGATCTCGACGCGGTCACCAACGACAACGGCCGCGATTACCGGGTGTCGTCGGATCAGCGCCAGTCCTACCTGCTGCTGACGCGTCTGGAGCCCGACCGCGAAAGCCGTGAGATCGCCGACTGTCCCGCGAGCTTCGCCTACTGGGATCTGCAGCGCATGAAAGCCGACGCGCTGATCAATGCGCAAAATGGCGAGGTGCTGCGCACCCGCTTGGTTCGCGAAGGCCGCGAGCGCCTTGCTGACCGGGAAGTGGTGCGGTACCGCCTGGAGGCCGAGGGCCTGAGCCCCATCGACCTGTGGTACCGCGCAGAGGACGACGCCTGGGTTGGGCTGGCGACGCGCCGCGACGGCCGCCTGCTGGAGTACCGGCTGGAGTCAGCGCCGCCGCGGCAGCCGTCAGTCGCTGATGACGCCCGGGTTGAGGATGCCGTTGGGGTCTAGACTGCCTTTCACTCAGCCATCGATCACCTCTCTGATGGCGGCCTCCCTGATGGCGGCCTCCCTGATGGCGGCCGCCATCATGGCGGTCGCCGTTTGCCCGCCGCCTGCTCATAGGCGTACGCCAGCGCGAGCAGCCGCGGCTCGCTCCACGGCGCTCCCAAGAGCTCCAGGCCCACCGGCAGCCCCCCGGCGGCGAACCCCACCGGCAGCGACAACGCCGGCAGACCGGTGTTGGCCGCCAGCAGGCAATTGCTGCCCGGCTGCGGCTGCCCCGCCAGGGCCGGCAGACGCCGCACCGTGGGGTAGACCAGCGCGTCGAGCCGCGCCTCGGCCATCTGCGCCAGCAGCATCCGCCGCAGCACGTCGCGCTGAGCCAACGCTTCAAGATATTCGCGCCGGCTGGCCGGGGCCATGGCCGCCGAGGCGCGCAGCGAGTCGTCCACGTCGGGATGATGGAGGCCGGCGGCGATGATGTCCTGCAGCGATGCCACCGGCGCATCCGGGTTGTCGCGGAGATAACTATTGATGTCGCGCTTGAACTCGTAGACGAGAACGAAGAAGCCGTTCATGTGGGCCTCGAACGCCGGCCACAAGCCCGGCACCGACACCCGCACGATGGTGGCGCCCAAAGCCTGCATGTCGTCCACCGCCACCCCGATTACCTCGGCTACCGCGGCGTCTTCGGGATCCACCAGCAGCGCTTCTTCCAGCACTCCGATGCGCGCCCCCCGCAGCGCCAAGGGATTCAGCCCGACCGCGTAGCTCGTGGGCCGGCGGCCGTAGCCGTCCGCCGTCTGCGGGTCGCGTGCATCGACGCCCACCAGCGCGTCCAACGCCAGGGCCAGATCCGTCACCGAGCGGCTGAGCGGGCCGCCGATGTCCTGGGTGTGGGACAGCGGCACGATGCCGCGGCGGCTGAGCAGGCCCTGGGTGGATCGCAGGCCCACCAGGTTGTTGAACGCCGCGGGGATGCGAATGGACCCACAGGTGTCACTGCCGAGGCCGAACACGGCCAGGTTGGCTGCCACCGCGGCGGCTGTGCCGCTGCTGGACCCCCCGGGGTTGTGCGCCAACGCGTAGGGATTCACCACGGCGCCGAATGCGGAGCCTACGCCGGTAATACCGTAGGCGAACTCGTGCATGTTGGTCTTGGCGAGGATGATGGCCCCCGCCTCCTGCAGGCGCTGGACCAGATAGGCATCGCGCGCCGGCGAAAACCCGCCGAGCGCCAGGGACCCTGCAGCGGTGGGCATGCCGCGGGTCTCGTAGTTGTCCTTAACCACCACCGGAATGCCGTGCAGCGGGCCCCTGACAGTGCCCGCGGCACGCTCGCGGTCGAGCATCCTGGCGCGCTCCCGGGCCCGCGGGTTCCGGGCCGCGATGCTGTTCAAAGCAGGCCCCGCCTGATCGAGAGCCTCCATCCGGGCCAGGTAATAATCCACCAGCGCCAGCGCGCTGGTACGGCCGGCACTCATGGCCGTCTGCAGACCGAGGATGGATGCCTCCAGGGGGTCGAAAACGGCCTCGGCTCCCACCGGCGCCCCGGCTACCGGCACCAGATCGCTGCCGGAAACCTCGCCCAGGACGGGCGGCGCGCCCACGCCGGCCGCGGTCAAAACCACCATGACGGCCGCCCAGGCGACCGGCCGCGGCCAGCCGCTCATCGAGCCTCCGGGAACATCGGGCTCTGTCCCAGGCCGGGCACCGGCTTGCCTTCCGAATCCTTCGGCGGGTCGATCTGCAGCAGTCGCGCCACCGTGGCGGCAACGTCGACCTGATGAACCTCGGACAGCTCCAGGTTGGCATCTACGCCCCGCCCCAGCGCATAGAAAATGGCGGCCATGTCAGGGTGGCTGGGGTGATAGCCGTGGCCACCGGTGCTGACGACGAACCTGGTCAGCAGGGACGGCAGCAGCCCCTCGGTGCCCGCTGGCCGCGAGAACGTGTATGGCGGTTCGGTGATGAGCACCACATCGCCACTGCGACGGGGATGGTGCAGGCGCAACTCGGCGGGCAGCTGGTCTCTGCGGTAGGCCTGCGCAGGCTGCAGCTCCGCTGCAACGGCAAGCGCCGCGTCGGCCTGCTCCGGATCGTCCAGATAAACCTGAGCCACCGCGGTGCCCGTGACCCGGGCGCCGATGCCCGCCCGCTCCAGCGCGCCGCGCAGATCCAGATAGCGGCCGGTGGCCGCCATACCATGATCGCTGACGATGATCAGGGTGGTGGTGCCCCACAGAGCCAGTTCATCCATGCCCGCCAGCAGTCGCTGCAGCTGGATATCCTGCCCCCGCAGCTCCCGATTCACTTCGCGGCTGTCCGGGCCGTGACGGTGACCGACGGAGTCGGCGCCACGCCAATAGCTCATGATCAATCGCGGCCGCTCGCCCGGCGGCAATGCCAGCCATTCGAGGATCTGCGCCACCTTGACGGCCTCCGGTCGGCTGCCATCGAACGGCGTCATCCGGTAGCGGGTGCCCTGGCCGCGCCAGTCGGACTCGGAACCCACCCAGAAGTAGGTTGCCGTCGGCACCCCCTGACGCTCCGCAGCGATCCACAACGGCTCGGCCTCGATCCAGTCGGCGTCGGCGCTCATCCGGTAGCGGCCGCGTTCGGCATCGAAAAAGTGATTGTCGATGATGCCATGGCGGTCTGGATGGGTGCCGGTGGCCAGCGACACGTGCCCGGGAAAAGTACTGGAGGGAAACACCGGTACCAGGCGCCCGGCGCGGACGCCATCCCGGGCCATGCGCTCGAGCCCGGGCAGGCTGACGCGATCCGGGTAGTCGTGGCGCACGCCGTCCCAGGACAGCAGCACCACCACCGGAGCATCGATGTGGCCGCCAGCATCGGGTTGCGCCTGCAGGCTGCCGGCCGCCAGCAACAATAGCGCCAGCGCCGACAGCAGTGCCGACAGCGGCGAATGGGCCAGCCGGCAGCTCACGAGCGCGCTCCGGGCGCTGCCGCCAGCGGCAGGCGCCGCCGAGCGCTCTGCAGGCTCCGGAGTTCCCGGAGAACGGGCATGGCGTCCAGGTCGGCAGCGCCCAAGCGCTCCCAGGCAACCCTTTCGGGGGGTGGCAACGGGTCGGCGACATGCAGGCTGCGAGTGGGGGTGCAGATCACGGCCAGCGGCTGGTCGGTGCCATCCACCGGGAAATCTCCCACCACCTGCAGGTCGTGCACGGTGGTCGCCACCGGCACCGCCGCCCACCCCAACTCGCGCAGAATGGCGTACTCCAGATCGCTGTATCCCGCGCCCTTACCCGCGCGCTTGCCGCTGGCGGTAACCGCCACGCAGCCGGTGACGATGGCGTCGAGTTGCGGCATTTGCTCCAGGGCCACCGGAGCCGCCCAGCGGGCCATGGTGGCCCGGGTGGCCGCTTCGCCAAGGCTCATCCGCGGTATGCGCTGCGGATCCAGCAGCATGAAACCTTCCTGCAGCCGCGGGGTCGGCACGTAGACCCGAATGCCGTGCTGCAGCGCTGCCTCACGAACATAACGCTGCGGTGAATCCGGGTTGACCTTGATGCTGCGGGCGCTCTGCAGCAGGGGTTCCTGCAGCAGCCGACGGGCGGCGGCGGCCGCGCCTGCGAAGTTGGCAATCCGGCCGTGGGGAGGCAGCGGCGCGCGCGCTACGCGGCGCTGCTGCAGGGTGTCCCAAACCCACTGTCTGGCCTGGGCCTTGGTCGCGAAGGCTGCGCTGCATGGCTGCACGATGGGAACCCGATTTCCGGCTGCGGTGCCTCCCAGTGTACTGATTGGCAGGGGCAATCAGTACACTGGGAGGCCGCCACGGAGGCTCCATGGGTAACTTCATTCTGCAGCGCTACCCGGCGCTGGGTTTTCCGATGTTTCGACGCTACTGGCTGGCGTCGTTCGCCTCCGTGGGCGCAACCCAGCTGATCATCCTCGGCCAGGGCTGGCTGATCTTCCAGCTGTCCGGTTCCGCATTTCAGCTCGGCGTGCTCGGGGCCGCGGCCGCGGTGCCCAACATTCTCATGACCCTGGCCGGCGGCGTCATCGCCGATCGCTTCGACAAGCGTCGTATCCTCATGTGCACCTCGCTGATCATCACCGTGCTGCTGGCACTATTGGCGTGGCTGGACGCCACCGACCGGGTAGCCGTCTGGCACGTGCTCACCATCGCGGCGCTGTTTTCGCTGATTAGCGGCCTCGACTGGCCGGTACGGGTGTCGCTGTATCCCGAACTGGTCAGCCGTTCGGCCTTCATGAGTGCGGTGGCGCTGAATTCATTCATCTGGCAGGCCACCCGCATGGCGCTGCCCGCCGTGGGCGGCCTGCTGATCGCCGCCACCGACACCTCGGTGGTGTTTGCGCTGGGCGCGCTGGGTTTCTTCGTCATGTTCGCGGTCATCAGCACCATCCCGATCGTCAAGGCGCAGACGGCTGCCGGCTCGGCCTGGGACCAGGTACGCGAAGGGGTGAGCTTCATCTGGCACCGGCAGCTGTTCCGCTGGCTGATCCTGCTGACCTTCGTGGGGATGTTTTTTTCCCAATCCATCAACCAGATCATGCCGGTGTTCGCCCATCTGCTGGATGCCGGCGAGACCGGCTTCGGTTACCTGCTGTCCGCCGGCGGCGTCGGCTCCGTGGTGGGCACGCTGCTCATCGGTGGCATCCGCCGCTACCGCCGGCTCGGGCTGCTGATGCTGACGGGCGCCGGCCTCGGCGCGGTGACGGTGATGATCTTCGCGGCGCTGGCGACCGCGGGCTGGTTCGTGGCCGCGCTGCTGGCCATGTTCGTCGGCGCGCTGTTCGCCTCGGTATTCATGATCAGCTCGATGACGGTAATGCAGCTGTCGGTACCCGACCGACTGCGCGGTCGGGTCATGGGCATTCAGACCATGGGCTTCAGCCTGATGCCGCTGGGCGGTCTGCTGCTCGGCGCTCTGGTGGAGCAACTGGGCGCAGCGCCGGCAGTGTGGATCGGCAGTGGCGTCTATCTGACGGTGATTCTCTGGGTTGCCGCACGCAAGCGCAGCGTTCGCGACCTCGACGGTCGGGCGGTGAGCGATGCCCACGATGGCGCCCAGGATCAGGCTGGGGGCGACGCGGCTGCGGCAGCGGACGCCGTCAATGCGGACGCCGTCAATGCAGACGCCGTGACCGCAGCACCTGGCACCAGGCGGCCGTAACGCCGGCAAGGAGGGGCACGAGACATGGGTGATCTGGGCAAGTGGCTGATGCTGGCGGGCGTGGCACTGGTGGTGATCGGGCTGCTGGCCCACCTCGGAGCGCTGAGCTGGTTCGGACGGCTGCCGGGCGACATCCGCATCGAACGCCCGAACGCGCGGTTCTATTTCCCCATCACCTCGATGATCGTGGTTTCGGTGCTGCTGTCGCTGCTGCTGAACCTGGCCCGCCGATTGTTCTGATCTCAGCCGTTGACCACCCGGGCTGCCAACGGCGCCGCGGCGGCGGCTTCACGGGCCAGCTCGAGTTGCTGCTCCAGGGCCCGTAGCGATGCATTCTGCAACTCGCGCTCGCGCATCAGCCCCTCGATCCGCTGCCGTTCCGCCTCGAGGGCTTGGCGCGCCTGGGCAAGCTCGGTGCCGGGGTCGCTCGAAGCAGAGCCGTGACCGGGAACGTGGTCGGTGCGCGCAGCGATCGCGGGCTCTGCAGCCGCGGCAGACGCGCCTCCGGCAGACGCGCCTCCGGCAGACGCGCCTCCGGCAGACGCCTGATTGGCGGATGGGCCGCGAGCCTGTGCCACCTCAGGATCCCCCGGGTGCAGTTCCAGCTCATCGTCTGCAGCCACCGTGCTTGCTGCGCCGCCTACCCTATCGGCGGCGGCCAAGCGCTTGTTGAGCTCCGCGCAGTTGCGTTCAAGCTCCGCCACCGCCCGATCCCGGGCGGCCAGCTGCTCGGCATGGTCGGCGAGGGCTTCGTCCCGCGCTCTGAGCTCGCCCCGCAGCCCACCGAGCCGATCCTCTTGCTTGCGCAGCGCGGTCTCCATCTGGGGCAATCGGCTTCGAGCCTCCATCAACTGGCGCTCGAGGGTTTCTTCGCGAAGCGTCGCCTGAATGTTGCGCAGCAGCCATCCGGCACCAACGCCGAGGCCGAGGCTGAGCAATAGATACACAAACATCTTGCCAATCAGGTAGATCACTGGTGGTCCCCCATGACACGAAACTCCAGGCGTCTGTTGGCGCTGCGCCCCTCCTCGGTAGCATTGTCGGCAACGGGCTGGCTCTTGCCGTAGCCAACCGCCTCGAGGCGGGCGGGATCGACGCCGCTCTGCACCAGATGCCGCACGGCGACTTCCGCGCGGCGCTGGCTGAGCTTGAGGTTGACGGCGGCGTCGCCGCTGCCGTCGGTGTGTGCGGCGACTTCGAACGCGGCTCCGCAGCCCCGGGCGATACTCGCCACCATCGCCAGCACGGGAAAGCTCGACTCGGTCAGCTCCGGCCGTCCCGGCTTGAATGTCACGGCGCGATCCTGCAGATACTCGTCCATCTTCCACTGGCAGGTGCCGGCTTCGCCGATGATGTTGATGCGGTTGTCGACGCCGACCACTCCGGCGATGCCGGCGGCGAGCTCGCTGGCGCGCTGCTTCGCCAGGTAGTCGGGCGCCGCGCCGCTGAGCACCAGGTGCTGGCCGCGCGCCTCGACGCCGACCCAGAACAGATCCTGACGCTCCACGGCCTGCATGGCGCCAGCGCCGATCTCATTCTCGATGGCCGACGCCTCGACGAACACACAGATGAAGGCCAGGCACAGGAACAAAGCGCCGGTGCCCGTGGCGATCTCGAATCGGGAGAAATGAAAATCCATATCCACGTGGAGTAACGCGTTGACTTCAAGTATGGCGAGCCAGACGCGCCGGCAGCGTTAACCAGGTCTCAACCCTGGGCCGCCAGAGGCGGTTCACATGCCGGCAGGGTCGGCCTTGCCGAGATCGAGCCCCGCGCCAGCGGCGAATTCCCGGGCCGCGGCCAGCGATTCGCCGCGCTCGCGCGCCAGCGTAGCGAGGGCGGCAAAGGCGATCCAGGACGCCGACACCTCGAAGTAGTCGCGCAACTGCGGCCGCCCCTCCGACAAACCGTAGCCATCGGTTCCCAGCACCGTATACCGACCGGGCACCCACCGACTGATGCTCATGGGCAGAGCTTTCTGGTAGTCGCTGGCCGCCACGAAGACGCCGCGCTCGGCGGCCAGCAGGCGACCCACAAGGGTCTGCTCCGCCCCAGGGCCATCGTCGGCCGCCAGCAGCGCGCGCCGCTCCACGGCCAGGGCCTCCCGGGAAAGTTCGGTGTAGCTGGTGACGCTCCAGACGTTGCAGCCGAGGCCACGCTCGCGCAGCAGCGCCGCCGCCTGCAGCACCTCCACCATGATCGCGCCGCTGCCGAACAGGTTCACGGCGGCGTCGGGGTCCCGTTGAAAGCAATACATGCCTGCCAGCACCCCATCTTCCACCCCCTCGGGCATGGCCGGCTGCTGGTAATTCTGGTTGGTCACCGTCAGGTAATAGAACACGTCCTGCTGCTCGTGATACATGCGGCGAATGCCGTCGCGGACGATCACGGCAATCTCGAAGGCGAAAGCGGGATCGAAGCTCTTCAGATTGGGAATCGTCGAGGCCACCAGGTGCGAGTGCCCGTCCTGATGCTGCACGCCCTCGCCGTTCAGGGTGGTGCGGCCCGAGGTGCCGCCGAGCAGAAAGCCTTTGCACATCATGTCGCCGCAGGCCCAGATCATGTCCCCCACCCGCTGAAAGCCGAAGATGGAGTAGAAGATGTAGAACGGGATCATCGGCAGGCCGTAGTTGGCGTAGGCGGTGCCCGCGGCCATGAACGATGCCATGGCCCCGGTCTCGCAGATGCCCTCCTGGAGGATCTGACCGTCCTCCGCTTCCCGATAGGGGGCGATGGAGCCGGCATCCACCGGGCGGTAGCGTTGCCCGGCCGGTGAGTAGATGCCGGCCTGAGGGAACAGCCCGTCCATGCCGAAGGTGCGGGCCTCGTCGGGAACGATGGGCACGACGTAGCGGCCGATGTGCTTGTCACGCAGCAGCCTGGAGAGCATGCGGACCACCGCCATGGTGGTGGAGATCTCCCGGCTGGAACCGTCGAGCATGTCCTTGAACACCGCCAGCGACGGCGGCTGCAGCGGCGTGAAGCGCACGTCCCGGCTCGGCAGATAGCCGCCCAGCGCGGCGCGCCGTTCGCGTAAATAGTCGATTTCCTCGGCATCCTCCGGCGGCCGGTAGAAGTCCGCGCGCTCGACGGCCGCCGGCGGCAGCGGAATACCGAGACGTTTCGCCAGTTCGCGGCGCTCTTCCGGGGTCAGGTACTTCTTCTGATGCACGGTGTTGCTGCCTTCCGCCCCCGGCCCGAGGCCGTCGCCCTTCACCGTCTTCAGCAGGATCACGCAGGGCTTGCCCTGAACCTGCCCGGCGTGATGGAAGGCGGCGTAGATCTTGCGATGATCCTGGCCGCCGCGCTTGATGGAGCGGATCTCCTCGTCGGTGAGGGATTGCATCAGCTCGCGCAGCTCGGGGGCGTTCTCGACCCAATGCTCGCGGACCACGTCACCCGAGGAAACGGTGTACATCTGATAGTCGCCGTCCACCGCCTGCTCCATGCGTCGCTGCAGCAGGCCGTTGACGTCGCGGTCGAGGATCGCGTCCCAGCCACCGCCCCAGATCACCTTGATCACGTGCCAGTCGGCGCCCCGGAACGACCGCTCGAGCTCCTGGATGATCTTGCCGTTGCCCCGCACCGGCCCGTCCAGGCGCTGCAGGTTGCAGTTGATCACCAGCACCAGGTTGTCGAGGCGCTCACGGCTGGCGATGTTCACGGTGCCCAACACCTCTGGCTCGTCCGCCTCGCCGTCGCCGACGAAGGTCCAGATCTTGCCGCCATTTTTCGGCTTCAGGCCACGGCTCTCGAGGTACTTGGCGAATCTCGCCTGATAGATCGCGCTGGGCGTGGACAACCCCATGCTGGCCGTGGGCATCTGCCAGAACCAGGGCAGGCGCCGCGGGTGCGGATACGACGGCAACCCGCCCTCGGCCGCCAGCTCGCGGCGGAAATTCCCCAGGCGCTCGGTGCTCAGGCGCCCTTCGAGCCAGGCGCGGGCGTATACCCCGGGCGAGGTGTGCGCCTGAAAGTGCACCTGGTCGCCACCGTAATCGTCGCTGCGGGCACGGAAAAAGTGGTTGAAGCCCACCTCCATCATGGTGGCGGCGGATAGATAGGTGGCGATATGACCACCGACGCCGGAGCCGCTGTCGTAGGCCTGCAGCACCATGGCCACCGCGTTCCAGCGGATGATGTTGCCGATACGGATTTCCAGCTCCAGGTCGCCCGGGTAAGCCGGCTGATCGCGCAGGTCGATGGTGTTCTTGTACGGCGTGTTGAGCGCGGCGTCGGTGAGCACCAGACCGCGGTGGGAAAGGTGAGCCTGCAGCCGCGCCAGCAGCTCCCGCGCTTCGTCGGCGCTGCGAAAACGCAGCACGCCGTCCAAGGCGTCGACCCATTCCTGCTGCTCTTCGAGCCAATCGTCCAGCCGCTGTTGA
This sequence comes from Pseudomonadales bacterium, assembly GCA_047920935.1. Lineage (GTDB taxonomy): Bacteria > Pseudomonadota > Gammaproteobacteria > Pseudomonadales > Azotimanducaceae > UBA7803. Next base: position 38,640 of record JBLRXD010000001.1, read on the forward strand.
CCGCCGTTGTGGATATCCCGGGTGCTGGACATGACCGCTCCGCTCGCCTCTGACTGAATGATTCGCGCTACCCCAGAGAAACTACGCCAAGGCCGAATTCGGGTCCATCCCCGGCAGGCGCAGCTTCTGGTTTCATTTGATAGACTCCACCGCTGAATTGGGCATTTTGAAAGGGGAGTCGAGGGACATGGTTCGAACCATCATGCTGGCGTGCCTGCTGGCCGCCACCTACGGATGTTCGCCGGATTCGGGCGACAGCGCCGCCGGCCTGGCAGCGGAAGCGGCGGCGGCGGGCGGCACGAGCGCTACCGGCACGACGCCGGCCGAGCTGATTCGCCAGAGCACGGCCACCATAGACGCGAAGCGCATCGGTGCTGCGGACAGCGAGCCGGGCAACTGGCTCAGTCACGGCCGCAACTACGCTGAAGATCGTTTCAGCCGGCTCGACCAGATCAACGAGGAGACCATCGGCGAGCTGGGTCTCGCATGGCACTGGGACACCGGGACCACCCGCGGCCTGCAGGCCACACCCATCGTGGTCGACGGCGTGATGTTCTCCACCGGCTCCTGGTCGGTGGTGTGGGCCCACGACGCCCGAACCGGCGAGCTGATCTGGGAGTACGACCCCCAGGTTCCCCGGGAATGGGGTCGCCTGGCGTGCTGTGACGTGGTCAACCGCGGCGTCGCCCTGTGGGCCGGCAAGGTCTTCGTCGGCACCATCGACGGGCGCCTGGTAGCACTGGATGCCGGCACCGGCGCGCCCGTCTGGGAGGTGCAGACCACCGATCGCGACCAGCCCTACACCATCACCGGCGCGCCCCGGGTAGTGAAAGACAAAGTCATCATCGGCAATGGCGGCGCCGAGTACGGTGTGCGTGGTTACGTCACCGCCTACGACACCGCCAGTGGCGAGCAGGCATGGCGCTTCTACACCGTGCCCGGCGATCCGTCGAAAGGCTTCGAGGCCCCGCACCTCGAGCACGCGGCTACCACCTGGCGCGGCGGCAAATGGTGGGAAGTAGGCGGGGGCGGCACCGCCTGGGACTCCTTCGCCTACGATCCGGAGCTGAACCTGCTGTACATCGGGGTCGGCAACGGCGCGCCCTGGAACCGTTTCATCCGCTCTCCCGGCGGCGGCGACAACCTGTATCTGTCCTCCATCGTCGCCGTTGATCCGGACGACGGCAGCATGCAGTGGTACTACCAGACCACGCCCGGCGACAATTGGGATTACACCGCCACCCAGCACATGATTCTCGCCGACATCGCCATCAACGGCGCCACGCGTCAGGTGATCATGCAGGCGCCGAAGAACGGCTTCTTCTATGTCATCGACCGTACCAATGGGGAGTTCATCTCCGCGGAAGCCTACGTACCGGTGAACTGGGCCACCCACGTGGATCAGGAGACCGGCCGCCCGGTGGAAAACCCCGAGGTCAATTACGCCAACGATGCCCAGTTGATCCGTCCGGCGCCCTATGGGGGGCACAACTGGCACCCCATGGCCTACAGCCACGACACCGGCCTGGTCTACATCCCGGCGCTCGACATCCCGTTCAGCTTCGCCCAGGACAACGCCTTCAAGCACAATCCCGGCGAGTGGAATACCGGGGTGGATCTGGCCCAGACCATTCCGCCCAACGACCCGGACGACTTGATCGAGGCGCTGGGCACCGTCAAAGGCCATCTGTCGGCTTGGGATCCGGTAACCCAGAAGGAAGTCTGGCGGGTTCAGCACGACACCTCCTGGAACGGTGGGCTGTTGAGCACCGCCGGCAACCTGGTCTTCCAGGGGCGCGCAGACGGCCGCTTCGCCGCCTACACGGCAGACACTGGTGACCTGTTGTGGGAGTTTCCCGCCCACGTGGGGATCATCGCCGCCCCCGTGACCTACAGTGTGGATGGAGAGCAGTACGTCTCCGTGCTGGCAGGCTGGGGCGGCGCCTTCGCCATGGCCTCCGGCGTTCCACGTCATCGAGACAACGTGCTCTCCCAGGGCAGGATTCTCACCTTCAAGCTCGGCGGCAGTGCCACACTGCCGCCGCCGAACGTGACCTTCATGGAGATTCCCGAGCCACCGGCCATGGAGACCACCCCCGAGCAGATCGCCACGGGCGAAACCCTCTATCACACCTACTGCGCGGTCTGTCACGGGCCCGGCGCTGTCGCCAGCGGCGGCGGTACCGCCGACCTGCGTTACTCGACCGCCGGGGTGCACGGGGCGTGGGACGCCATCGTGCGCCAGGGTGCGCTCACCGGCGCAGGCATGGCCGGATTCGACCACGTGCTGTCAGAGGTGGATTCGCAGGCGGTGCAGGCGTACGTGATCAGTCGGAGCCGTGCATCCATCGAGCTGTGCAAGAGCGAGTACCGCAAGAACTACCCGGAGGTTGTGGAAATGGCCTGCGTGATCCCGCAGGAGGCTGCGGCTCGCTGAGGGCGGGGGGAGGAATCGCGCTCTGGAGAGCGCTCCCACGGTTCGGGGCGCTCCCACGGTTCGGGGCGCTCCCACGGTTCGGGGCGCTCCCACGGGTCGGGGCGCTCCCACGGGTCGGGGCGCGTTAGCCGAGCATCTCCAGAGTGACGGCGATGGGCAGATGGTCGGAGAGCTGGCAGTCCAGCACTTCGTAGTCGCTGATGCTGAGCAGCGGTGACACCAGCACGTGATCCAGAGCCCGCAGCGGCCGCCACGCCGGGTAGGTCGGCTGCATCTCTCCCACGGGCCGCAGATCGGTCTCGGCCAGCGGCGAGTTGAACAGCAGTTGCGACAGATGGCTGTTCATGTCGCCCATGAGCACCACGTGATCTTCCCCGTCGATGAGGTTTCTGACGTACTCGAGTTGCAGCCGCCGCGAGCGCTCACCCAGGGACAGGTGCAACAGCACCACCAGCACGCTGGTGTCGCCGTAGGGCAGGCGAACGGCAATGGCGCCGCGGCCGGGGATCGCTCCGGGGAGCTTGTGATCCTGCATCTCCATGGGCGCGATGCGCGACAACAGCCCGTTGCCATGCTGGGCCAGGGGGCCCAAGTCGCGGTTGAGTTGGGTGTACCAGTAGGGAAAGCGCGCCTGATCGGCGATGTACTGCACCTGATTGACGTAATTGCTGCGCAGGCTGCCGCTGTCGATCTCCTGCAGCGCCACGAAGTCGTAACCCGCCACCACCTCGGCGATGCGCTGCAGATTCAGAGTGCGGCCCTGGTGGGGCAGCACGTGCTTCCAGCCTTTGGTGAAGTAATGCCGGTACTTGGCCGTGCCGATGCCCACCTGAATGTTGAACGACAGGAAACGCAGCGGCCCCACGCCGGTGTGCATGCTCTGCTCGGACGAGTGACCGGTGGACGTCAGCAGCGCGGGGGCCACGCGCCTGGCGCCGCGCCTGGACCATGCCAACATGGCGCTCTGCTCCAATGATCGGGCCAGCAGTCTAACCGTCCCGGCGGCGCCGGTCTGTGGACGGGCTGGCAGATCTGCTGCCGGCCGTTGCCGCTGATTCATCACCTGGCCCCGGCCAGACTGGCCCCAGCCAGACGGGCAGCGCCGTCAGCAGCATCCCCAGCGGCGGCGGCCGCAGCCGCGGCGCGACGCTCCGCGACGAGATAGTCGACCACCTCGGTCATGGATGCATTGCCCGCCATGCGGGCGTCGACGCGATACATACCATCGACGATCATGCTGGGCGTGCCGGTCAGGCGGTAAGCCCGGCCCCGGGCATCCGCCTGCTGCACCCGACCGCGGACGCTGAAGGAGCGGTAAACCTGGTTGAACTGTTCGCTGGAGACGCCGGCGGATTGTTCGAACACCTCTGCCATGAGCGCCGGATCGACGACGTTCTTACCGCGGTCGTGGATGGCGCTGAAAATGGCAGCGTGCACTTTGTCCGTCACCCCCAGCGCTTCGGCGGTGTAAAACGCCTGCGCGAGCGCCGCCCACTGCTCGTTGAACGTCGCGGGCATGCGGTGAAAGTCGACGTGATCGGGGGCCGCGGCGTGCCATTGCTCAATCTCGCGCTGGAAGTTCCGGCAGTGGATGCAGGCGTACGAGAACACCTCGATCACCTCGACCTTCTGGGGGTTGCGAGTGTCCACCGCCACCGGAAGGCGCTGATAGTGCACGCCTTCCTCGAATTCGGCCCATACGGGGGAAGCCAGCACCGGCGCCACCACCATGGCAACGAGCACAGTAAGCAAACGACTACGCAGCATGAACACCTCGGATGTCCTGAAGAATTGGTTGCTCCGGCCGGGGTTGTCAGGCGTCACGGCTCAGGGCCGCGCCGCGCTGCAAATACCTCACCGGGTTTTACCTGACGCTAGCGGTTAGACCATGATGAAGCTCAATCGTGCGCTCGGAAGCGCCACCGTGGAAGCGCCAGCGGGCGCTGCGACCTCGTGCCGCCATCGCCCGAATGAGTCTAGTTCAAGCTAGTGCAAACCGCGCAGATAATCGGCCAGGGCGGCAATTTCGGTATCGGTGAGCCGGGACGCAATGCTGCGCATCATGCCGCCAAAGCCCTCGTCGGTGACCCGCTGGCCCTCGCGATAGGCGGTGAGCTGCGCGATGGTGTAGCTTCGTGGCTGACCGGCCACCGAGGGAAAGCCGGCAGGAGCATTGCCATCGCCCATGGGTGAGTGGCAGGCGGCACAAGCGGCCACGCCTTTTTCGAGGATGCCGCCGCGGTATATGGATTCGGCAAGCGCCAGGGTAGCTTCGTCGGCATCGGCCTGACCGACCACGCCCGGCTGGGCGGCAAAGTACGCCGCCATATCGGCCAGGTCCTGATCGCTTTTGCCGTTCAGCAGGCCGGTCATCAGCGGAATCACCCGCCGGCCCGCCTGAATAGCCTGCAACTGGCGCAGCGCATAGGCCTCATTCTGACCCGCCAGCACCGGGTAGGAGGGGTCGATCGGCGCAGCACCGCCCTGACCGTGACACGCCACGCAGGTAACCGCCAAGGTTTCCCCCGCCGCAGGATCTCCCGCAGCGTTGGCAATCGGAGCGAACAATACTGCCGCAAACATCAGCAGCGCGACCGGCAACGGACCCATCAACGTCATTCCCGCTATTCGTGGGCGCGGAATTATATACTAACTGCCAGCGAGGCACAGACCACTTGTTCGCACAACAGAGCTTATCGCCCATGACCAACGATGCATCCCGCCCTGACGACCGCCTGGAGGTGGCGTTTCTCACCAGCGCCCCGGATCTGGAGCGCAGCCCACCGCCGGACCAGCCCGAGGTCGCCTTCGCCGGCAGATCGAATGCTGGCAAGTCCAGCGTGCTGAACCGCCTCACCGGCAGCCGGCAGACGGCCAAGGTGAGCAAGACCCCGGGCCGCACCCAGATGCTCAATTTCTTCCAGGTAAACCGCATCGGCCGGGACCCGAGCCGTGGTCGCATCATCGACCTGCCAGGCTACGGCTATGCGAAAGCCGGCCGCGACGCCCAGGCACGCTGGCAACAGGAGGTGAACCGGTTTCTCTCGGAGCGGCAGAGCCTGGTGGCCATGGTGCTGGTGATGGACATCCGCCACCCGTTGCAGCCCTACGACCTGGAAATGATCGACTGGGCCGCGGCCTCGGCGCTGCCGCTGCTGGTGTTGCTCAACAAGGCGGACAAGATCGGCTACGGCGCCCAGCAGAAAGTTCTGGCCCAAGTACGCACCCATCTGCGCGAGCTGCCGGACGCGGATGCGGTGACGTTTTCGGCCCTCAAGGGCGGCTCCTCGGGGCCACTGCTGGAGGCGCTGCGCGGCTGGCTCGTCGATGTCGACCTCGATGCATTCATTGACGCCAACGAACCTTCTCAGCCGGACGGGCCGGAGGAGCCTGGCGGCTAGTGCGCCTCGTCCCAATTGGCGCCCACGCCGGTGTCCACCACCAGCGGCACTGACAACTCGGCCGCCTGCTGCATGCGCGCCCGCACCCCGGCCACCAGGGCCTCGACCTGCGTTTCAGCGACTTCGAACACCAGTTCGTCATGGACCTGCATGATCAGCAGTGCATCCAGCGCCGACTCGGTGAGCCAGGCGTTCACGGTGATCATGGCGCGCTTGATGATGTCCGCCGCGGTGCCCTGCATGGGGGCGTTGATGGCCGTGCGCTCGGCCGCCTGGCGCCGCTGGCCGTTACGCGCGGCGATCTCGGGCAAGTACAGGCGGCGCCCGAACACGGTCTCCACGTAGCCCTGCTCGCGCGCCACCTCGCGGGTGCGGTCCATGTAGGCCCGCACCCCGGGATAGCGGTCGAAGTACCGCTCGATGTAATCCTGCGCCAGCGGCCGGGAGATGCCCAGCTGGCGGCCGAGGCCGAACGCCGACATGCCGTAGATGAGCCCGAAGTTGATTGCCTTGGCGCTGCGGCGCTGGTCGTCGCTCACCTCGTCGAGAGCGCACCCGAAGACCTCCGCGGCGGTTGCCCGGTGGATGTCCTGGTTGGCCGCGAAGGCGGTGCTGAGCCCTTCGTCGCCCGACAGGTGCGCCATGATGCGCAGCTCGATCTGCGAGTAGTCGGCAGCGACGATGCAGCGCCCGGAGGGCGCGACGAACGCCTGGCGGATGCGCCGGCCCTCGCTGTGGCGAATGGGGATGTTCTGCAGGTTGGGATCGGACGACGACAGCCGGCCGGTGGCGGTAACCGCCTGGTGGTAAGAGGTGTGGATACGACCGGTGGTGCGGTTGATCTGCGCCGGCAGCTTGTCGGTATAGGTGGACTTCAACTTCGCGAGGATGCGGTACTCGATGATCAGCCGGGGCAGCTCGAAATCCCGCGCCAGATCCTGCAGTACCTCCTCGGCGGTGGACGGTTGTCCTTTGGGCGTCTTCTTCAACACCGGCAGCGACTGCTGCTCGTAGAGAATATGCTGCAGCTGCTTTGGCGAATCCAGGTTGAACTGCTGCCCGGCGGCGGCCCAGGATTGCTCCTTGAGCGCCTGCATGCGCTCCGCCAGCTCGCCGCTGAAGGCCTTGAGCAGCCCACCATCCACCAGCGCACCGTTGCACTCCATGCGCGACAGCACCGGCACCAGCGGCAGCTCGATGTCCTGATAGACGGCCGCCAGCCGGGGCTCGGCCTGCAGCTGCGGCCACAGGGCTCGATGCAGCTTCAGGGTGATGTCTGCATCCTCGGCCGCGTAGGCGGCCGCCTGCTCCACGGGCACCTGATTGAAGCCGATCTGTTTTGCGCCCTTGCCGGCTACGTCTTCGTAGCGGATGGTCTCCACCCCCAGATGGCGTCGGGCCAGATCGTCCATGTTGTGGCGGCCGGCAACGCTGTTGAGCACATATGACTGAAGCATGGTGTCGTGACGCACCCCGCGCACGCTGATGTCGTAACGGCTGAGCACGTTGACGTCGTATTTCAGGTTCTGGCCCACCTTGGCCCGCTGATGGTTCTCGAGCCAGGGTTTCAGTCGCTCCAGCACGCCGGCGAGAGGCAGCTGATCGGCAACGTCCGGGCCGTCGTGGCCCACCGGAACGTAGCAGGCGTCATCCGGCTCGACGCAGAACGACAGACCCACCAGCGCCGCGTCCATGTAGGCAAGGCTGGTGGTCTCGGTATCGAAGGCAGCCAGATCGCTGCTCATCAGGCGTGCAACCCAGCGGTCGAGGGCATCCCAGGTGGTGACGATGTCCACGTGTCGGGGGGCGCTGCTGACGACATCGCGGCCCGGCGCCTCCACCGCACCGGCCGCGTCTGACTCGAGCTCCTCGAGCCAGCTTCTGAACTCCAGCTGCCCGAACAACGCCATCAGGGCCTCTTGGTCCGGCGGGTCGGGCTGCAAGTCGCTGATGTGCACGTCGAGTTCGACGTCGCACTTGATGCTGGTGAGCTCCCGGGACAACGGCAACCGATCGAGCGCCGCGCGCAGGTTCTCGCCGACCTTGCCCTTGATCTCGGCCGCCGCCGCCATGATGCCATCGAGGCTGCCGTACTCGTTCAGCCACTTGGCCGCCGTTTTCGGCCCGACCTTGTCGACTCCGGGAATGTTGTCCACGGTATCGCCCATCAGCGCCAGGTAGTCGACGATGCGCTCTGGCGGCACGCCGAACTTCTCGATCACGCCCTGACGGTCCATGCGGGTGTCGGTCATGGTGTTCACCAGGGTGACGTGCTCGCTCACCAGCTGCGCCATGTCCTTGTCGCCAGTTGAGACCACCACCTCGCGGCATTCCTCCGTGGCCTGGGTGGCCAGCGTGCCGATGACGTCGTCAGCCTCGACGTCCGGGACGATCAGCAGCGGCAGGCCCATGGCGCGGATGATTTCGTGGATGGGGGCGATCTGCTCCCGCAGGTCGTCGGGCATGGGCGGCCGGGTGGCCTTGTACTGCGGGTAAATGTCGCTGCGAAAGGTCTTGCCCTTGGCGTCGAACACCACCGCGATGGGGCTGTCCTGATAGTCCTTGGCGAGCTTGCGCAGCATGCTGATGACGCCCCGCACCGCCCCCGTGGGCGCACCCTGGGAGGTCCGGAGGTCTGGCAGGGCGTGGTAGGCCCGAAACAGATAGGACGACCCATCTACCAGCAACAGAGGTTTGTCCGCTGCGCTTTGCGCAGAATCCGTGTTCGCCGCCTTCAACTTGCTTCATCCTCGGGTGATCGGCGACCCATGCTTTGCCTTGAGCAGCGCTTTGGGTCAACATTCACGGTTATGGTAACCGCCTTTTGCAACACCCCGAAACGACCCCGCCAGCCTCCGAGCGTGCGGCTACGACGCGCTGCCGCAGCGGCAGTGGCGGCAGCGCTGATGACGGCGGCCGCGTCGGTCGCCGTCGCCGCCGACGAAGACCGGCTGCGCGGCCCCGACGTCACCATCATTGCCGAGGAAGAGCGCGTCATTTACGAGTTCCGCCAGGCCGGCGTGCTGCGCATGGTGCGGGTGGTGCCCACCTTCGGCAGGCCCTACTATCTGGTTCCCCGGGATCCTACCCGCGGTTTCGGTGATCTCGAGCGGGCCGACATGTTGCTGCCGTCCTGGGTCATCGTGGAATTCTGATTGGGTTCCCGGATCGGCCCTGCGTGAGCGCCACCACCGAGCTGGATCTGCAGCGCGTTCGGGATCTGCTGGGCAACTACCGGATCGGTGATCTGGTGCGCTACTGGCCGGCCTCCGGCGGCATCGAGAACAGCAATTACTTCGTTGCCACGCTGCTCCAGAGCGAGCAGCGAGAGTATGTGCTCACTATCATTGAGAGACCGCCCCACTCGGGCGATGCCATCGTCCCTCTGCTGGACACTTGCGTTGCAGCGGGCCTGCCGGTGCCGGCCGTGGTGCGCACCCGGGACGGCGCAGCCTTTGCCGACGCGGACGGTAAACCGGTCATGGTCTGCCCACGGTTGCCGGGGCGCCACGTCTGCAACCCGACGCTGCGGCAACTGGAGGCGCTGGGTCGCTTCCTGGCCCGCTTCCATGTGGCCACGACAGCGGCCGAGCTGCAATTGCCCGAGTATCCTCGCGATATCGATTGGCTGCAGCGTAACGCCAAGGCGTGCCAGGGGTTCCTTCCCTACCACACGCAAACGCTGCTGACGGATACGCGCCTGCGCCTGGCCAGCGCCCTGGCCCGTGAGGATCTGACGCTGCTGCCGCGTGGCGCCATCCATGGCGACCTGTTTCGCGACAACGTGCTGTTCGACGACCGCGGGCTGACCGGGGTGCTGGACTTCCACCACGCAGCCGATGGTTTTCTGCTCTACGATCTGGCGGTTGCCATCAACGACTGGTGCACGCGCGCCGATGGCAGCCTGGACCTGGAGCGCACCCTGGCGCTGCTGCGCGCCTACCACCGGACCCGACCGATCTGCCGCATCGAACTGTGGTACCTGCCGATTTTCCAACTTTACGCCGCCCTGGCGTTCTGGACCTCGCGCCTGGTGGTGGCGGTGAAGCAGCGCCGCGGTGCAACGCTTCGCGGCAACAACCCGCTGGAACTTCAGCGGATCGTCGAGCACTGCAACGCGCACTTTCTCTATCTGGACGAGCGCCAGCTGCTATAGGGCGCGAAGCAGGAACAGGGCGAAATGCGCGTCTTCGTCTGTCCACCAATCCAGAGACTCGAAGCCGCCACGCTGCGCGAGGGCGATGAACTCCTCGGGGTGATACTTGAAGGAGTTTTCGGTATGAATGGCCTCACCAGCCGCCAAGGCAATCTCGGTCTCGCCAATGCGCACCGTCTGCGTCGAGCGGCTGCGCAGGAACATCTGGATGCAGCCGCGCTCGGGGTTGTAGCGCGCTTCGTGAGCGAACTGCTCCAGCACGAAATCCGCCCCCAGGCGCTGGTTGATGTGGTTGAGCACGTTGAGGTTGAACTCAGCGGTCACGCCCTGCGTGTCGTTGTAGGCACGCTCGATCACAGCGACATCCTTCTTGCGATCGACGCCCACCAGCAGCCGCCCACCGGCGCCAATGGTGGCTCCGACGTTGCGGAGAAACCGCTCAGCCCCTGCCGGATCGAAGTTGCCGATGCTCGAGCCGGGGAAGAAGCCCACCCGAGGCAACCCATCCACCGGCGCGGGCAGCGTGAATGCGCCAGTGAAGTCGGCACAGGTCGGAAAGACGTCGAGCCACGGGAAATCCTCGTGGAGCGCACGCGCCTGAGCCTCCAGATGCTCGCCGGAAATGTCGACGGGCACATAGGCCACCGGCCGGAGGCGCTCCAGCAGCTTACGGATCTTTTCGCTGGTGCCACTGCCGTACTCCACCAGACAGATGCCGTTACCCAGGGCCCGCGCCAGGTCATCCAGGTGGGCATCGAACAGGGCGAGCTCGGTGCGCGTCAGGTAGTACTCGGGCAGGCGCGTGATGTGCTCGAACAGCACCGAGCCCGCGGCGTCGTAAAAGTACTTTGGCGGCAGCTGCTTTGGCTGTTCTGTCAGGCCCGCGAGCACTTCCTCGAGCATGCTGGCGGTGCGTGGCTGCAGGTCGAAGAAGCGGAACGTTCCGGGCTTTGACGGCGAGGGCGATCGGGTCGATGTCTGCACGGGCGGCTCCTCAGATATCTTGGGCCAGCCGAATACCGCTGAACTGCCAGCGGTCGCCTGGGTAAAAAAAATTGCGATAGGTGAGTCGCATATGGTTCGGCTGAGTGACGCACGAGCCGCCCCGCAGCACCAGCTGATTGCTCATGAACTTGCCGTTGTATTCCCCCAGCGTTCCGGGCAGAGGGCGATAACCCGGATACGGCATGTACGGGCTCGACGTCCACTCCCAGACATCGCCAAACAGCGCCCTCAGGCTCCCGGCCTCCGGGCGGGCGGGTGGCAGCGGGTGCAAAGCCTGGGTGTCGGCAAAGTTGCCGGATACGGGACGGCCGACGGCGGCACGCTCCCATTCCTGCTCCGTGGGCAAGCGTCGGCCCGACCAGCGGGCGAACGCATCAGCCTCGTAGTAGTTGACATGGGCAACGGGGGCGCGCGGCTCCACGGGTGTCGGCCCGGACAGACGATACTCGTACCACTCGCCGTCGCGCCGATACCAGTACAACGGTCCGGAGCGGCCGTCCGCGGCCGGCGGACGATCCGCAGCACGGATCGACGGCGCCGCCGACAGCGCCGCCCATCCGTCACTGAGCCACAATTCCGGCCGCTCATAACCGGCGTCCTCGACGAACGCCAGGAACTCCCCGTTGGTGACCGGAGCGTCCGCCAACGCAAACGGCCGTAACATCACCTCATGGCGGGGCAGCTCGTTGTCGAAACAGAACCCTTCGTCAGCAGCGGCACCGATACCGATGATGCCGCCGTCGAACTCCGTATAGGTGCGGGTGCGCGCGCGGTCGTTCGGTCCGGCGGCGGCCGCGGTGCAGAGATCCGACCGATAGGCCGGCAGCAACGGATTGGTGCCCAGGGTGTACTTGATGTCGGTGAGCAACAACTCCTGGTGCTGCTGCTCGTGATGCAGACCCAACTCGATGCGGCTGTCGATTTGTTCATCGCCACGTGCGAGCAACGCCGCCATGGCGGCATCGACGTGCTCACGGTACTGCAGCACCTCGGCGACCGTCGGGCGCGACAGCGCGCCGCGGCGCGCCCGGGGGTAGGGGTGGCCGATACCGTTGTAGTAGGAATTGAAGAGGTATTCGAAGCGCTCGTGAAACGGCCGATAGCCAGTCACGAACGCCTTGAGCAGAAAGGTTTCGAAGAACCACGTGGTATGCGCCAGATGCCATTTCGGCGGGCTGGCATCGGCCATGGGCTGCACACCGTAATCCTCGATGGCCAGCGGACGGCAGATCGCTTCAGTGGTCTTGCGGACCTGTTCGTACCTGGTGGCGAGAATGGCTTCGTCCTGTCATCTGTTACGGCGCGCTCGCCTCTCAACCGCCCATCCGCGCAGCGAAAGCTCTGAACGCCGCTGCAATAGTATCAGCCTGGTGCGGGACCCGCGCGAACCCGTGATAATGGCCGCGGGGATTGACGATGACGATATTCGCAGTGTGGTCCATCGTATAGCCATCGGGCTCCCCGGGCACCATGGTGAACGCCGCGTTCAGCTGGGTAGCAAACTCAGCGGTGGCCACCTTGTCGCCGCGCACCCCGAGGAAGTCCCTGGAAAACGCCTGCACATACGCGGTCAGCGTTTGCTGATCGTCGCGGTCGGGATCTACCGTCACCAGAATACCCTGAAACAGCTCGGCACCAGGCGCCTCCTCCTCCTGCAACTGCCGCTCGGCCTGGGCCATGATGGCCAGGCTGGTCGGGCAGATGTCCGGGCAGTTGGTGAACCCGAAGAAGATGAACGACCACTGCCCCTGCAGTTCAGCCACCGTGAACGGCTCACCGGTATGGGTGGTCAGCTCGAACGGCGCGATCTCCCGGGGGGTCGGCAGCACGAACACGCCGAGGTTGCGCAGCTGATCATCGGTCAGGATCGTGGTACGAGTGACGCTGTAGTAAAACATGCCGAGAACGACGGCAACGAAGCCCAGAGACAACATCACTGTCAGGCGTAGCTGATTCATAACGGTTGAAACTCGATCATGGGAATGGGTTGCGCCACCCACAGGTAGTGATCCACCAGCAGCACCACGAACAGGGCAATGAGATAAATGATGGAGTACCTGAAGGTTTCCAGCGGCGCACGCGGATTGCGGTTCAACAGCAGGACCACCGCCCAGTAGAGGAAGCCGGCCCCCAGGCCGACGGCGCCCGCGAGGTAGAGCCAACCGCTCATGCCGATGGCAAAGGGAAGCAGGCTGACGGCGAACATGATCAGCGTGTAAAGCAGGATGTGCAGCCGGGTGTAAGCTTCGCCATGAGTGACCGGCAGCATCGGCACATTCGCGGAGGCGTACTCCTCCTTACGATCGAGCGCCAGGGCCCAGAAGTGGGGCGGCGTCCAGGCGAAGATGATCAGTACCAGCAGCAGCGCTCCGGGCTCGATGGTGTTGCTGACTGCAGCCCAGCCGAACAGCGGCGGCGCGGCACCGAACAAGCCGCCGATGACGATGTTCTGGGGGGTTGCCCGCTTCAGGAACAGCGTGTAGACGAGCCCGTACCCCACCCACGAAGCCAGGTTCAACCAGGCCGTCAGCGGATTGACCAGAAAGTACAGAATCAGCATACCGGTGATGCCGAGCAGCGCCGCGAACAGGGCGCCCTGCAGGAGCGTCACCCGGCCCATGGCCACCGGCCGCGCGTTGGTGCGCAGCATGCGGGCATCGATCTGGGCATCGGCAATGTGGTTTACGGCCGCCGCCGAACCGGCGACCAGCGCGATGCCGACAAGGCCGAACACCAGCACGTCCAACGGCACCATGCCGGGAACGGCGAGGAACATGCCGACCAGGGCGCACAGCAGCATGAGCAGCACGACGCGGGGCTTGGTCAGCTCCAGGTAATCGCGCCAGCTGGGCAAGGATGCGGTTATTTCACTCATGCGTTCCGTCCGTCTCGGAAGGCGCGGTAGTTTACTGTAACCACCGTCACCAGTAACAGGGCGCCAACGGCGTTATGCGCCGTAGCAACGGCCAGCGGCAACGCCAGCCAGATGTTCAGAACCCCGAGCAGCAGTTGCAGCCCCAGGATGGCGGCAAGCGGCATCGCCAGTGCCGAGCCGGCTTGGCGCAGGCGCCAGACGAGCAAACCCACAGCGAACAGCACCACCAGCGCGCCCAGCCGATGGACAAAGTGGATGGCGATCCGGGCGTCGCTCTCGAGCTGGCCGCCGAGATAGTTCGGGCCCACCGCCTGGGCGAAGTTGAAGCCTTCGGCAAAGTTCATCTCGGGCCACCACTCGCCGTGACAGGTGGGAAAATCGTGGCATGCCAGCGCGGCATAATTGGACGCAACCCAGCCCCCCAGCGCGATCTGCACGACGACCAGGACCAGGGCAACGCCGGCAAGCGGCAGCACTGCCCGCGGCGCCCGCAGATGGCTGAGCACGCCGAGTCGCAGACACAACAGCCACAGCAGACTGAGGGTGGTGAAGCCGCCCAGAAGATGAGCCGTCACCACCTGGGGCCAGAGCTTAAGGGTCACCGTCCAGGCGCCGAATGCGGCCTGGCAGATCACCAGCACCAGCAGGCCCACAGACAACTTCAGGGGCAACCGCCGCTGGCCCGTGGGGCTGAGGCCGCGGCGAGCGTCACGGATCGCGCCGATCGCCAAGGCAGCAATGACCAGGCCCAGCGAGCCGGCGAAATAGCGGTGAATCATCTCCCACCAGGCCTTACTGACTTCCACCGGTGCGTCGGGGAAGCGCGTCTCGGCAGTCGCGATGGCGGATTCGGACATCGGAATACCGAGAAAACCATAACAGCCGGGCCAGTCGGGACAACCGAGCCCCGCGTCCACCAACCGCGTGTACGCGCCAAGCACCACCACTACAACGGTCAGACCGACCGCGAACAGCGCCAGCCGTCGAAATCGTTGTTCAACCAATTTGCGATACCTTCAATAGCCGCTTGAGGTCATCCAGCACCATCCGTTCGGAACCGTGCAGGGGGTAGTGCAGCACCAGGTTGCCGATCGGGTCGACGATGTAGACGCCGTGAGCAAGAGCCTGGACGTTGCCGGAAAGAAAGGCCAGCTGCGGGTACAGCGCCTCGAGGTGAGGATCGGCAGTTACCGTCTGGCTCATCAATGCCCTGCGCACACGCTTGGCATCGCGATTCAGCAGCACGTGCAACTGCCGCATCTGATGCAGAGCCTCCTGACAAGCGGCTTCGCAGGGGCCCTGAGGGACCACCCACAGCCACCAGGTGCCATCGGTGACGCTCAGGTGCCCGGCTGAATCGCGAATCTGCAGTTCGGCCGCGGTCAGCGGCGGATCGACGAAGGTACCTTTGTTGGTGGTGCCCCAGACGCTACCGCCCTGTGCCGACTGAAACAGCAGCCAGGCGCCGCCAAGCGACACTACGGCCATGGAAAAAAGCAGCAGCAGCTGGATTCGCGAAGACGTTCTCTGTGGTTGTGCGGTCATAGCTCACTCAACTCGTCTGAAGCCGAAGATCAGATATCCCACGGTCAGCGCCAGTGCCAGGCCAAACCACTGGAAAGCGTAGCCGTGGTGCCTGGCGGGCGAAAACATCATGTCCAGGGGCGCGGCGATGAAGCTGCCCGGCTCGCCCGGCTCGAGCCGGAATTCAGCCGCAACCGCGCCGTCAACTTGCTCGGCCATCTTCACCACGTCCAGGCGCTGCACCCGCTTGGGCCAGGTTTCGGGCCACGGGTCCGCAGCCAGCAGCGGTGGCAGCCCGGTGCTCGGCCACATCATCCCAACCAAGCGGACTGGGCCGCTGGGGGTCGGCACGTCGGGGAGATCGTCACGGCTTGGCGGCCCCGCCAGCCAACCCCGATTCACCAGCCAAACGCGACCGTCTGCGGTCTCGAGCAGGGAGATCACCCAGTATCCCGGGCGACCCTGGTGAACCCGGTTATCCACCAGAAAGTGTTTGTCTGGCTGGTACTCGCCCTCGAGAACGATGCGCAGAAAAGCGTTCGCGTCGCGATCCAGCGGCTGCTCCGGAGGGGGCGCCGGGAGGCTGCTCAGGCGCTGCAGGTAGCGCTCCTCGTACCAGCGCTTTTCGTCGGCCCGTTCCAGCTGCCACAGGCCCAGAGCAATCACCACTGGAAGCATCAGGATGACGAAGGTAGTCATCCGCCACCCGGGATGCCAGCGTCCCATCCAATAGACAACGAATGACTCCTGGCGTTTCACCCCAGGACAACAACGCGTATCAATTCACGCCGCCGGGCAAGTTGCGTTATGGTGGCCTTCCAACTGGAGCAGGCGGCGGCGATGTTGCTCAAGACGATCATTCTACTACTGCTGCTAGGCGTGGTGCTCAGTCTGTTCAGCGGCTTGGTGTTCCTGTTCAAGGACAGTGATCGTCACGACTCGAGGCGGACGCTGTATGCGCTGGGAGTGCGCATCAGCCTGGCAGCGGCCCTGCTGTTGACGGTTTTGTACGGGTTCTACACGGGCCAGCTGCGGATAGGGGAGAGCGCGCCCTGGCACGATCGCCGCGACCGGGCGGCTCCCGCCGATCAGGCGCCCGACGCCCCGCCGGCGGACCACCCCGGCGCGGAAGGGCGCTGAGCCCTTCCGTCCGAACCCCGCGTTAAAGGATGTAGACGACCAGGAACAATATCACCCAGACCACGTCCACGAAGTGCCAGTACCAGGACGCCGCTTCGAATCCGAAGCACTCCTCCGCGGTGAAGTGGCCTTTGTACGCACGGAATAACTGAACGCCGAGGATGAACGTGCCGAGCGCGACGTGAAACCCGTGGAACCCGGTCAGCAGGAAGAAGGTCGAGCCATAGATACCGCTGGCCAGGGTCAGCCCCATGTCCCGATACGCCTGAACGTACTCCTCGATCTGCAGCCCCAGGAAGACGATGGCCAGCAGCACGGTCACCCCGAGCCAGGTCATCAGCTTCTTGCGATCGGCGTTCTTGATGGCGGTGTGCGCGAAGTGCACGGTAACGCTGGAGGTCAGCAGGATCACGGTGTTCCAGAACGGCAGATAGGTGAGCCAGTTGCCGATGCTCGGCGCAGCCATGCTTTGCTCGGGCCCCGGGAAGCGGCCCGGATCCGGATTCTGCATTACTGGCCAGGTGGCCTCGAATTCGGGCCACAGGTAAATGCCCGTCATGCCCTTCTCGCCTTCACCGCCAAGCCAGGAAACGGCAAGCACCCGGGTGTAAAACAGCGCGCCGAAGAATGCGGCGAAGAACATCACCTCAGAGAAGATGAACCAGCTCATTCCCCAGACGTAAGAGCGCTTGAGTTGCGCGTTGTTGAGGCCGGCCTGGCCCTCTTCGATCACCTTGGCAAACCAGGCAAACAGTACGAACGCCAGAACCAACGCGCCCAGCCACACCATCAGACGGCTCGGGTCGTCCCCAGCCTTGATGTCGTTGAGCCAAACCGCCAGACCGGCCACCAGCAGCGCAGCGCCGATGGCCACGCCGATCGGGTACCAACTGCTGGGCGGCACGTAGTAAACAGACGGGTCAGTTGATGCGTTAGCCATGTTCCCAATACTCTCCGATTATCTTCTATGCACAGCGATGAGCGGGCGGTGCGTCACCCTGCTGCCGGGTCATCCCCGCGGGACCGTCTGCTCCAAATCCCGCGATGACATCTCGGTAATGTCGAACAACGCGTAGCTGAGCGAAATAGATTCTACGTTTTTCGCCAGCTCGGGGCCGACGATGAAGCGCATGGGCATTGCCATGGTCTCACCCGGCTCGAGCACCTGACTGTTGAAACAGAAACACTCGGTCTTGTGAAAGTGTGCGGCCGCCTTGAATGGCACCACCGACGGGATCGCCTGGCCGACCATGCGCCGATTGGTGGTGTTGGTAACGTAGAAATTCACCTCCTTGAGCTCGCCCGGATGAACCCGAACGCCACCTGTTTCGGACCAGAACTTCCACGGCATACCGGCGTTGGTATTGGTGATGAAATTCACCCGGACCAGGCGGCTGGTGTCGCGCTGCATGCTGGCCGGATCATAGGTGTACTCGCCACCCGTCCGCCCGCCGAGGCCGGTGATCTCGCACAGCACATCGTACAGCGGCACCAGCGCGAAACCGAATCCGAACATGCCGACCACCATCAGGCACAGCTTGAATGTGGTCTTGCCGTGCCGTGGCCTGCTTTCGCTTACATCGCTCATAGCGTCATCCTCCGGTAGCCGCTCTCGATCTCAGCCGTGCGTCTGGGCTGGAGAAATCTTCGGCGGCGTGCTGAAAGTGTGATAAGGAGCCGGCGACGGGATGGTCCACTCGAGCCCTTGCGCGCCTTCCCAGACCTCCGAGGTAGCCGGCTTGCCCGCGCGAATGGCCTTGATCACCAGGTACAGGAACAACAGCTGAGAGAACCCGAAGATGAACGCGCCAACGCTCGACAGCATGTTGAAGTCGGCAAACTGCAGCGGGTAGTCGGGGATGCGCCGCGGCATGCCGGCGAGACCCGAGAAGTGCTGGGGGAAGAACGTCACGTTGACGCCGATGAACGACAGCCAGAAGTGCAGCTTGCCCAGTGACTCGTCGTACATGTGCCCGCACCACTTGGGCAGCCAGAAGTACACCGCGGCCATGATCGAGAACAGCGCGCCCGGCACCAGCACGTAGTGGAAGTGGGCTACCACGAAGTAAGTGTCGTGATACTGATAGTCGGCCGGGGCGATAGCCAGCATCAAGCCGGAAAAGCCACCGATGGTGAACAGGATGACGAAGGCGATGGCGAACAGCATCGGCGTCTCGAAGGTCATCGAGCCGCGCCACATGGTGGCAGTCCAGTTGAACACCTTCACCCCTGTGGGAATGGCGATCAGCATGGTGGAATACATGAAGAACAACTGCCCGGCCAGCGGCATGCCCACGGTGAACATGTGGTGCGCCCAAACGATGAACGACAGAAACGCGATGCTGGCGATGGCATAGACCATCGAGTCGTAGCCGAACAGCTGCTTGCGGGCAAAGGTGGGAATGATATGCGAGACGATGCCGAACGCCGGCAGGATCATGATGTACACCTCGGGGTGCCCGAAGAACCAGAAGATGTGCTGAAACAGCACCGGGTCGCCGCCGCCGGCCGCATCGAAGAAGCTGGTGCCGAAGTGGATGTCGAACAGCATCATGGTGACCACACCCGCCAGCACCGGCATCACCGCCAGCAGCAGGTAGGCGGTGATCAGCCAGCTCCAGACGAACAGCGGCATGCGCATCAGGGTCATGCCGGGAGCGCGCATGTTGAGGATGGTGGCGATGACGTTTATGGCGCCCATGATCGATGAGGCGCCCATCAGGTGAACGGCGAAGATGAAGAAGGTCACCGAGTCCGGAGCGTAGGTGGTCGACAGCGGCGCGTAGAACGTCCAGCCGAAATTAGGACCGCCACCTTCCATGAACAGCGTCGATATCAGCATGGTGAAGGCGAACGGCAGGATCCAGAACGACAGGTTGTTCATCCGTGGCAGCGCCATGTCGGGCGCCCCGATCTGCATCGGCAGCAACCAGTTGGCCAGACCGACGAACGCCGGCATGATGGCACCGAACACCATGATGAGCCCGTGATTGGTGGTCATCTGGTTGAAGAAATCTGGCGCCACGAACTGCAGGCCAGGCTGGAACAGCTCGGCTCGCACCACCAGAGCCAGCACCCCACCGATGAGGAACATCAGGAAGCTGAACCATAGATAGAGGGTGCCGATGTCTTTGTGGTTAGTGGTGAATATCCACCGGGTCAGGCCTTTGGCAGGGCCGTGATCGTGGTGGTCGTCGTGATCGTCGTGGTGAGTTACTACTACTTCGCTCATGCCCTGGTTCCTATCAGTGTCCCTGTTGCCTAACCGGAAGCGGCGCCGGCTCGACGCCGGCCCGCAAAGCTATTCCGCACGCTATTCCGCACGCTATTGTTGTTGAGTCTCGCCTTCCTGCACCGCAACAACATCCGCCGGCTGCGTGACGTCGCCGGCGTTGTTGCCCCAGGCATGCCGCGTGTAATGGGTCACGGCCGCGATCTGGGCTGCATCGAGCTGCCGGCCGAAGGCCTGCATGGCGGTGCCGGGAACGCCGTAGAGCAGGATCTCGATCTGATCCTCCTGCGGGCCGGTGACGATCGGCGTGCCGACGAGCCCGGGGAACACGGGCGGGATGCCCTGCCCGTTGGGCTGATGGCAGGATGCACAGAACGTGTTGTAGACCTGTTGCCCGTCGGCCATCAATTCTTCCGGCGTGAAGGTCTTCGACAAGGCTTCCTGGCGACGCCCTTCAACCTCCAACTGCTCGGCATACCAGGCGTCGTACTCCGCCTCTGGCATGGCGTGCACGACGATCGGCATGAAACCGTGGTCTTTACCGCAAAGCTCGGCGCACATGCCGCGATAGATACCCGGTTCGTTCACCACGGTCCACAACTCGTTGAGCATCCCGGGAATGGCATCGCGCTTGAGCCCGAAATCGGGCACCCACCAGGCGTGAATCACGTCTTCTGCAGTCAGCAGGAAGCGAACCTTACGATTGATGGGAATGCGCAGCGGGTTGTCGACCTCGAGCAGATAAAACTCACCCTTCGCGGAGCGATTTTCGATCTCGTCGCGGGGCGTGGTCAGGGTGCTGAAGAAACCGAACGAGGTGTTGAAGTCGTCATCCAGATACTTGTACTGCCAGCGCCACTGATAGCCACGCACCTCCACCGTCATGTCCTCCCCACCGGTGTCGTACATCTCGATCAACACCTTGGTCGCAGGCCATGCCATACCAACCAGGATGAGGGTGGGGATGAGCGTCCAGGCAATCTCGAGGCGGGTGCTTTCATGGAACGTGGCGGGCTTGAACCCGCGCGACTTGCGGTGATGAATGAGCGACCAGAAGATCACCCCGAAGACGCCGACGCCGATGATCACGCAGATCCAGAGAATCAGCATGTGCAGGTCGTAGACAGCCGCACTGGTGTCGGTGACCCCACGGGTCATGTTCAGGTCGTCCTGGAAAAACGCTGTCGCATGAGCCGACACCAGCATCGAGGCGACCCCACCCGCCAGCCACGGGGATAACAATAACCGCAATTTCTTCACCGTAGCACCTTGATCTACTGAGGTTTTCGCAAGCAAGGCGACCCGAGCGGCCAATCCTTCACGCAGTGTAAGCGCGCAAATCGGCCGCCCAAGCGCTTGCGCTCCAGGCGAAAACAAACTGTTTGTTTGAGCCCCTGAGATTTGAGCGGCCGACCGGCGACTCTTGACCAGGGCCCGAATTATAGCAATGCCCGCTCATAAGACAACAAAACCCGTGCGAAAAGCCCGGCTTATCAACGCTTTACCCTGACTCGCCGGGCGCTTCGAGAATTCCCCGGAGAACCGCTAAGTATCTGGCGAAGTTCAGGATTTAGGTTTTTTGGCAGGGTCGAGGATTCGCACCGGGGCAATCGTGTCGGTGGCATCGCCACGCCGCCGGGTGATGCGCGTGGCCGGCTCGAGCGGCGCTGCGTCGGGCAACTCGTCAGCATACCCACAGGCCACGCAGCGGCGGCGCGGCACGCCCTGATCGCGCTCGATGAAGAGCCGATCCATGGCCCGACACTGAGGGCAGATCGCGCCGGCGATGAACCTCCTCAACCGCATCACACCCCGCCTCGACGCAGCTGCGCCAGTATCCGCGCCGTGGGCGGGGCGATGCCGCGCCACATTTCGAACGCCAGCGCCGCCTGCTCGACCAGCATGCCGAGGCCATCGCTTACCCGGCTGGCGCCGTGAGCGGCCGCCCAGCGGCAGAAGGTGGTGGCGCCCGCAGGGGCCGGTACCGGCGCATACATCATGTCGTAGCAGCACGCGCCGGCAACCACGGCGGGGTCCACCGCCGGAGCGGCATCCCGCAGACCCGCGGAAGTGCCGTTGATGACCAGGTCGAATGGGCCGGTGGCCGCCGCCAGCGCCCCACCGGAGATCGTCGCCGAGGCATCGCCGCAAAGCGCCGCTTCGGCAACCAGCGACTGCACCAGCTGTTCCGCCCGCGCGGCGTTGCGGTTGACCACCACCAGCCGCTGCGGCCGCTGCGCCAGCAGCGGCCGCACCACCCCACGGGCCGCGCCTCCCGCACCGACCAGCAGCACGCGTGCGCCCCGCAGGGTGACGCCCCAGTTGACGCTGAGATCACGCACCAGCCCGGCGCCATCGGTGTTGCAGCCGCGAAAGCCGGCACCTGCCCGGACGATGGTATTCACCGCTCCGGCGGCTGCAGCCGCCGCATCCAGCTCGGTGACCCAATCCGCCGCCTGTTGCTTGAATGGCACGGTGACGTTCAGGCCCGCCCCCCCTGCGGCGAAGAACTCCTCGACGCTTGCCACGAAACCATCTGCCGGGGCCAGCAGCCTGTCGTAGCGCAGCCGCTGGCCCGTGGCGGCGGCGAACGCCGCATGGATTCGTGGCGACAAGGAGTGAGCCACCGGGTTACCGACGACGGCGTAGCGATCCATCAGGCCGCAGCGCCGCGGCGCGCCCGGTCGGATCCCGAACCCATCAGGACGGCAACGGGTGACATTCGAGTGGCTCCTCTGTTGACGGCGGTTGTTGGCTGAGGTTGCTGACCGAGGTTGTTGACCGAGGTCGATCGACTGCGCCAGCCGCAAAAGATCACAGCGTACGCGAGGGTCGCCGAATATACCCGCCCGGGACCTGACGGACAAACCCGCCGAGCTCCAATTCCACCAGGGCAGCAGCGGCGGTTTCAGCCGACGTTCCGGTAGCGCTGACGATCTCGTCCAAGGTGGCGACGGCAGCGCCCGACAAGACAGCGAGCAACAGCGCCGGAACCCTACCGCCAGGCCCCGCTGGCGCCGCGTCGACGAGCTGAGGCTCAGCCCCGGCAACGACCGGCGAGGCGATCTCGAGCCCGGTCTGCAGGCCCAGACCGTCGAGCACATCGTCGGCAGTTTCAACCAGTGCGGCGCCATCCCGCAACAGCCGATGACAGCCACGGCTGGCCGGGCTGGTGACCGGCCCCGGCACGGCGAACACCTCACGGCCTTGCTCCAGCGCCATGCGAGCGGTGATCAACGAGCCGCTGTGCTCACCGGCTTCGACCACGACCACCCCGAGGGCCAGGCCGCTGATCAGGCGATTGCGTTCCGGGAAGTGGTGGCGGCGTGGGTGAGCCAGGGGCGGATACTCGCTGGCCAGCAAACCGCCACTGTCGACGATGGCGCGCATCAGCCCGCGATTGCCAGCCGGGTAAGGACGGACCAGCCCGCTGCCGAGAACGGCCACGGTGCGGCCTTCGCACAGTGCCGCGCGATGGGCTGCGGTGTCGATGCCTCGAGCCAGCCCGCTGACGATGGCGGCGCCGCGACGCGCCAGCTCGCCAGCCACGGCGCCGGCCACCTCCGCGCCCAGGAGCGGGTCCTCGAGCAGCGCCAGCCAGTAGGCG
>JBLRXD010000002.1:0-14766 GCA_047920935.1 Pseudomonadales bacterium
GTTAGGCCTGCCGCCAGCGTTCAATCTGAGCCATGATCAAACTCTTCAGTTTATAGTCGGCAGAATCTGCTTCGGTCACCTCCGAAGAGGTTTCTTCAACAAACTCCACATCGATTATTTCTGCTCAATGAATATTCTTAAGCTAGTGCTTATGTAGATTCACTCGAATGCTTCGCCTCGCGACGCGCATCCGACGGTGAATTACAGGCACCCACACGAATGGCTTGTTCAGTTCTTAGTTGTTAAAGAGCGACCCCGTTTTTTGTACCCCGGGGCGAGGGATGCGTATTCTACACAGCCGCAAAGGCTTGGCAAGCGTTAGTGGAATCTTTTTCTGCATCCGTAAAAATTACCGGAAATGCCGAAAACCGCTTGACTTCAGGGAGCCCTCAGGCGCCCGATCGGACCAGCAGCTGCCAGTGCTTCTTGCCCCGTCGGAGCAGGTAGTACCGGCCAAACAAGGCATCGCGCCAATCAAGTTCGCGCTCGACATCGGTTTGCACGATGCCGTTTACCCTGATTCCACTACTCTGCACGAGCTTTCGGGCGGCGCCTCTCGAAGAAGCGAGCCCGGACTCTACTAGTGCGCTGAGCAGCCCAGCAGTATCCTCGGAAATGTGGGTCTTGTCTACACCATCCTGCTCGAGTTGGCGCAGATCGTCTTCGGACAGCGCATGCACATCGCCGTCGAACAGGGTTTCGGTGATGCGCTCTGCCGAAGCAAGCGCGTCGTCGCCGTGAACCATGGCAGTCACCTCTCGCGCCAGCCGCCGCTGCGCGGCGCGCGCCTGCGGCGACGTTGCGGTCTGCTCAGCCAGTTGCGCAAGCTCGGTATGATCCAGGAACGTGAAAATTTTCAGGTAAGCGACCACCTCTGCGTCGGCAGAGTTCAGCCAGAACTGGTAGAAGCTGAACGGTGAAGTCTTCTCCGGGGCCAGCCACACCGCCCCTGCCGCCGTCTTACCGAACTTGCTGCCATCAGCCTTCGTTATCAGCGGGAGCGTGAGCCCGAAGCTTTCGCGAGCCAGCACCCGGCGCACCAGATCGAGACCCGAAAGGATATTGCCCCACTGGTCGCTGCCGCCAATCTGCAGGGTGCAGTCATAGCGCCTGGCCAGCTCCAGATAATCCATGGCCTGCAGCAACATGTAGCTGAATTCGGTGTAGGAGATTCCCTCGCCCTCGCGCTCGATGCGCGAGCGCACGGATTCCCGCTGAATCATCTGATTGACAGAGAAGTGTTTGCCGACGTCGCGCAGGAATGAAACCACATCGAGACGCTGCGTCCAGTCGAGATTATTGACGATGACCGCGGCATTGTTGCCGGTGAAATCGACGAACCCTTCCACCTGCCCGCGGATACGGCCAACCCACTCCGCCACCACGTCGCCGGTATTGAGGTTACGCTCGGCGCTGCGGCCGGAAGGGTCACCGATCAGCCCGGTGGCGCCACCAAGCAGCAGAATCGGTCGATGGCCCGCCAACTGAAAGCGCCGCAGGGTGATGAGCGGCACCAGATTGCCGATATGCAGGCTGTCCGAGGTTGGATCGAATCCGGCGTAAATTGTCCGACTGCCTTCGGCCAGGTGGCGCGCCAGGCGAGCCTCGTCGGACACCTGGGCGATCAGCCCCCGGTAATGCAGATCTTCCAGTAGCGATGGAGTATTCATTTAAACGTTCGGCAATCAGGGAGAGCAAACGTTACCAGATGCGCCTGCAGCCCCATAGCGACGGCGTAGCTTAGCTTGGCGCAGGGTTTTCAATGTCGAGGAAATCAATATACTAGCCTAGAGGGTGGGGGTGGACGTGACGGCGCAGCCGTCCACCGCAGAAAACGTCCGCCGCAGCAAATTCGTCGTTCGAACCCCACGCCCGACATAGGATGTCTCTGGCACCGTGAATCTTGGTTCCTTCCCCAAGCCCCACCTCTTCCTGGCCTGCGCACTGATCCTGCTCATGGCTGCGCTCATGTTGTCCGGAAAGTCGCAAGGCCCCGCCGACCCGAGCGTCGCCGTGGCACCGGCGGATGCGACAGCAACAGTCGCTGTCCTACCGCCCGCCACCGGGTCCAGCGCCGCAGCGGCGAAGCCGGCTGCGCTGGCCGAACCTGCTACAGCCCCCGGGTCCGACGCGGCGACGTCCCCGTTGCCGGCGGCCCTGGCGGCGCCGGAGACGACCATGACGGCGCTCCCGGCCTCCGCCGCCCCGACATACCCGCCTTCGGCCCCTGGCGAGCAACCGTTGCACCGGGTGAAGACCATCAAAGTCAAGCCGGGCGACAACCTGTCGCTGATTTTCAAGCGCGAAGGCATCGGCGCCAGCGAGCTGCATCGCCTGGTGACCAGCGAGCCGCTGGGCAAGCGTTTGAGGAACATCTTCCCAGGGCACGAACTGACGTTCACCCAAGCACAGGACGGCTCGCTGCTGAAGCTCGCCTACACACCCAGCGTTCTCGAAACCCTGGAGTTCGTGCGGCAGGATGGAGGATTTTCGGGCCAGGAGCGGGTGCAGCGGCCCGAGCGCTCCGAGGCTTACAAGCACGGCGTGATCCAGCAGAGCCTCTTCATTGCCAGCCAGAGAGCGGGCCTGCCGGATTCGCTCACCATGCGGTTCGCGCAGATCTTCCAATGGGACGTGGACTTCGTTCTCGACATCCGCCAGGGCGACGAGTTTCACGTAGTCTACGAGGAGCTGTACGTCGGCGACGAGTTCATCGGTTTCGGTGACATCCTTGCGGCAGAATTCGTCAATCAGGGACGCAGCCACCGCGCCATCCGCTACACCGATGCAGCGGGCAGATCCGATTACTACACGCCCCAGGGAGCCTCGATGCGTAAAGCATTTCTCAGAGCTCCGGTGGAGTTCACCCGCATCAGCTCCAATTTCAATATGCGCCGGGTACACCCGCTGTTCAACCGCAGCGCCCCGCACCGCGGCATCGACTACGCGGCGCCCACCGGCACGCCAATCCTTGCCGCAGGCAACGGCCGCGTCGTGACCGCCTCGCGCACCGAAGCCAACGGCAACTATGTCGTGATTCAGCACGGCGAGCAGTTCGTCACCAAATATCTGCACATGTCGAAGTTCGGTCGAGGCATCAAGAGCGGAGTCCGAGTCAATCAGGGGCAGGTGATCGGCTACGTGGGAGCCACCGGCTGGGCAACCGGACCCCATCTGCACTACGAGTTCCTGGTGAACGGCGTGCACCAGAATCCGCGCACGGTGAAGCTGCCTCAGGCAGAGCCGATACCCGCCAAGGAACTAGCCCGGTTCAAGCAGCGCGCCGAGCCGCTGCTGGCGATGCTCGACGATTTCAAACAGCAGGTTCAGCTTGCCCGCGGCCACTGATCAGGGCGCGAGCCGTGATCTGTATCTCGGCGCGATATCTGGCACCAG
This sequence comes from Pseudomonadales bacterium, assembly GCA_047920935.1. Taxonomy (GTDB): domain Bacteria; phylum Pseudomonadota; class Gammaproteobacteria; order Pseudomonadales; family Azotimanducaceae; genus UBA7803. The sequence continues at coordinate 3,397 of JBLRXD010000002.1, forward strand.
CGTCGACGGCCTCGACCTGGCGCTGCTGGAGATCGGACCGCAGATCCGGGTGGTGGCGGCCCGGACCCTGGCGTTGCCTCGCGAGCTGCAGAGCACACTGCTGCAACTCGGGCAACCCGGCGACGGCGACCTTGACGACTTCGGCCATGCCGACGCCGCCCTGGGCGCGTTCATCGGCGCAGCTGCGCTGGAGTTTCTGCACGCCAACGGGCATTCGCCGGAAGCCATCACGGCCATCGGCAGCCACGGTCAGACCGTGCGCCATCGTCCCGGCGGCACGCATCCGTTCAGTCTGCAGATTGGCGATCCGAACCACATAGCGGAGATCACCGGCATCACCACGGTCGCCGATTTCCGCCGCCGTGACGTGGCCGCCGGAGGCCAAGGCGCGCCGCTGGTGCCGCCCTTCCACGCGGCGCTGTTCCGCACGCCCGAAGAAGACCGCGCCATCCTCAACCTCGGGGGCATCGGCAACATCACGCTGCTGCCTGCGAATCCCGCAGCTGCGGTGATCGGCTTCGACACCGGGCCCGGCAACGCTTTGATGGACGACTGGATACTCCTCAAACGGCAGCAGCGCTACGATGCATCGGGGGCTTGGGCCGCGACGGGGGACGTCGACGATGTGTTACTGACGCGGTTGCTGACCGACCCGTACCTGGCCGCGATGCCACCGAAGAGCACCGGCCGCGAGCACTACAACCTCACCTGGCTCAACCAGCAACTGAGCGCGCATCTCGAACATCGATCGGTGTCGGACGCCAGCGTACAGGCGACGCTTTGTGCGTTCACAGCGGAAAGCGTCACCCGAGCGCTGGCGCGCTGGAGCCCCGGAACCGAGCGGGTTCTGGTCTGCGGCGGCGGCCGACACAATGACACCTTGATGGCCAGTCTCGCTGCGCGGATACCGTGTGCGGTTGAACCTACCGAAGCGTATGGGGTGGACGGCGACAGCCTCGAGGCTGCCGCCTTCGCCTGGCTCGCACAGCAGACGCTGAATGGGCAACCGGGGAATGCTCCGTCGGTTACCGGAGCAAGAGGCTCGAGAGTTCTGGGCGCCGTCTATCCCGGCTGCGGAGGCAACCGGCTGGCCGCTGATCAGCCGGCTGGCTGCTGATAGCCCGGCCGACTGCGCGCGCCTATGCGCGTGCCTAAACAGCGAACGAGTTGCCGCAGCCGCAGGTAGCCGTGGCGTTGGGATTGGCGACGACGAACTGGGAGCCTTGCAGGCTCTCCTGGTAATCGACCTCGGAGCCCATCAGGTACTGATAGCTCAGCGAGTCGACCAGCATGCTGACGCCGTCGCGCTCGACCACGGCGTCATCTTCGCCGACCTCCTCGTCGAAGGTGAAGCCGTAGGAAAAACCACTGCAGCCTCCGCCGGATATGAACACGCGCAGCTTCAGCTGGGGATTCCCTTCGGAATCCAGCAACCGCTTGAGTCGATCGGCGGCCCTTTCGCTTATGATGATCTGGCTTTCCATGGCTCTCTGGCAATTTATGTCGGTGCTGACCTGATACTAACTAACAGAAGCAAAAGCGCCACGTCAACCTCTCCCCGAGACGGGGGCCTGAGGACCTCACGATTACCCGAGCTCCGCATTCCTCCCCGGCCCGCCCGAGACTTCGGGCTCAGCAGGGCTCTCGGCCGGAAAACGGTGCACGGTGGCAGCCTCCCGGCCCTGATCATGCAGCAGCTGCCCGTCGACCATCGCGCCGAGCTGCATCTCGATCAGCTGATAATAGACATTACCAGTGACCCTCGCCTTGGCGGCGAGTTCCACCCGCACCGAGGCGAAGACGTTGCCGTCCACCTGGCCGTTGATGACCACATTCGGGACCCGGATCTCACCTGCGACGCAACCGCCTTCGCTGATGATCACCGTTGCGCCCTCCTCCTCGGACATGACGTTGCCCTCTACGCGGCCGTTCACGTAGAGCTGATCCTTGAAGCGGAGATCGCCGACGATCTCACTGCTGGCCGCGATCAGGGTTACACCGCGGTCGAGCTTCATCTTTGCCATAGGGTCCACCTGTTGCTGTCGTGTTGCCGCCGATTTCCAGATCATCTGACGAATACCTCTTCTGTAAGCATAGCCTTCAGCGGCTATCCCGCCTGTAGCACCCAGTCGAAACTGCGGCTGAGGCTCTGCGCTGCTTTGCCGGCAGGGCTCGCTTTGATCAACACCGCCCTCGGGTGGAAACCTTCGGGTAAGGTCACCGTTCCCGATAGATCCTGAAAATAGCGAAGCCTGAAAGGCAAAGGATAGTCGTCCGGCTGTGCCAAGACCGTGAGCGGCAGCACCTCCTCGGCAACCGCCCCATCCGGGCCGGCGCGCCGACCTTGAACCTGAATCTCCACCTTGCCCTCCAGCCAGTCGGGACGGCTATCGGCTTGAGTCAGCACAAGGCGGTAACTGAAACGATCAGGCGCCTCAGTCCGAGCCAGCTCGAATTCAGCAATCTGCAGCCCCCGCGCCACGGTCTCCGGCGCCATCAGGCTCTTGTAGAAAGTCAGCTCTTCCCTGAGCGTCGCCAGTTCGTCCTGCAGGCCGCTCAACGTCACCCGCAGCGACTGCGCTGCCTGGGCATCCACCGACTGCGCCAGCCGAGCATCGACCAGCTCACGGGTAAGGGCATCGATGCGCGCCTCTGCCCCCCGCTCGAGGCCTTCCAAAGCGGCCAGGTACGCGCGATCGACGGCGGCGGTGCTCATGCCCAGCCAGTATCCGAACCCCACGGCGCCCACCGTCACCAGCCCGAGCAAGGTGAGCATGATCGCGCGCCTGACGGGCTGATGAGGAACCACCCGCAGACGACCATCGGTGGCTGAAGGGCGGAACTTCGCCCAAACTTTCTGCGATAACATGTCAGGAAGCATATACTAGCCCGCCGACTCCACCAGTCTAAGGAAGCCTCTATCGTCGGGCGGAAGTCATTGCAGTTATGGCGCAGATCGCGGCTCGAGGCATTTCGCCTGCATCTGTCGCGAGGTGAAGCCCTGCCTCAGCTGGCCCTGCTGGCCGCCATCGTCGGGCTGCTGACCGGCGCTGTCATACTGATGTTCAGGATGGCCATCGACCTGTCGCTGGCGCCGCTGCTCAGCGGCCCCCCCGACGGCTTCGAAAGCTTGCCTCAGCTGGAGCGGCTGGCATTGCCGGTGCTCGGAGCCGCACTGCTGGCGCTGGTCTTCGGTCGTCTGCCTGCCGAATCTTTGCGGGTGGGCGTCGCCCACGTCATGGAGCGGCTGTCGCGCCATCAGGGTTACATGCCGCTGAGGAACGCCCTGGTGCAGTTCTTCGGCGGGATCATCGCCTTGGCCAGCGGCATGTCTGGCGGCCGCGAAGGGCCGGCGGTGCACCTCGGCGCGGCCTGCTCCAGCCTGCTGGGCCAACGGCTGCAACTGCCCAACAACATCATCCGCACCCTGGTGGCATGTGGAACCGCAGCCGCCATCGCGGGTTCTTTCAACACCCCCATGGCCGGCGTGATCTTCGCCATGGAAGTGGTGATGATGGAATACACGATCAAGTCGTTCATCCCGGTCATCGTCGCGGCCGTCACCGCCACCTTGCTGACGCATATGGTAATCGGCCCCGAGCCCGCCTTCGAAGTGGCAGCTTTGCAGCTGAACTCGCTGCTCGAGGTGCCTTACATCGTGCTTTGCGGCCTCGTCATCGGTACGGTCGCCGCCGGTTACATCCGGCTGGTGCAGCAGTTCGCGCGCCTGCAGTCCCGGCCGTTCTGGCTGCGAGCATTGCTGGCGGGCGCCATCACGGGAATCGCCGCCATCGCCGCGCCTCAGGTGATGGGCGTGGGCTACGATACGGTGAACTCGGCGATGGTCGGGCAGATCGCGCTGCTGACCCTGCTTGCGGTGGCGCTCTTGAAGTCGCTGACCAGCGCTGCCGCAGTCGGACTGGGCATGCCGGTGGGTATCATCGGCCCCACCCTAGTGATCGGCGCAACCCTGGGTGGCGCGATGGGCATCATCGGCGCCGAACTGCAACCAGAGCAATCGGCCAGCAGTGGGTTTTACGTCATGCTGGGCATGGCCGCGATGATGGCCGCGGTGCTGCAGGCACCATTGGCGGCATTGGTAGCCGTGCTCGAACTCACGGCCAATCCGAACGTGATTCTGCCCGCGATGCTGATCATCGTCGTCGCCACCATGACCACCAGCGTGCCGTTCCGCCAGCCGTCGGTGTTCCTCTCCACCCTCAAGACCCTGGGCCTGCAATATCCGCCGAACCCGGTACGCTTGCACCTGCAGCGCGCCGGGGTAACCGCCATCATGAACCGCAGCTTGGTGCAGCTCGAGAGCACCTGCAGCATGAGCCGGGCGCACGAGGCATTGACGCGCAAGCCGCGCTGGATTTTGGTGGAAACCGCGCCCGGGCGGGTTCGCAGCGTACTCAGCGCGGGCGATCTTACAGCGTATCTGGAACAGCACGAGCAGCGAAACGGGGGGGCTGAGGTGGATCTGCTGGAGATTCCGGGAGCACGGCGCGACGCGGCCGACGTGGATTTCCGAGCAACACTCGACCAGGCTCAAGATCTGCTGAGCGCCCCGGGCATCGAAGCCCTCTGCGTTCGTCAACTCGACGGCCAAGCGACCGCCTCCGCCACTGCCCCGGTGCGCGGGGTGGTCACCCAGGAAGATATCGACAACTATCGGGAATCCGCCCAATGACCACCGGCTATCTCTGGTTGAAAGCCTTTCACATCATCAGCGTCATCGCCTGGTTCGCCGGATTGTTCTACCTGCCCCGGCTGTTCGTCTACCACGCTGCCGCCACGGATGAGGTCAGCCGGGCGCGCTTCAAAATCATGGAGGGCAAACTCTACCGCATCATCATGCGCCCCTCGATGATCGCCTCTGTGGTGTTCGGCATCTGGATACTGGCCCTCGGCTGGGCGGCGTTCGCCACCAGCGCCTGGCTGTGGTTGAAGTTGATCGGCGTGCTGGCGCTGCTGGGCTATCACCACTATTGTGGCCGCATCGTCCGGGCACTCGCCGCCGACCAGAGCCCGCACAGCGAGCGTTTCTACCGCATGTTCAATGAGGTGCCCGCGGTGCTGCTGATCGTCATCGTCGTGCTTGTCGTCGTCAAACCATTCTGAACAATCAATTTTGAACGGGCCCATGCAACGCACAAAATCAGCAGAACTCATCGCCCGCGCCGCGCGCAGCATTCCCGGCGGCGTCAACTCACCGGTGCGCGCCTTCAAGGGTGTGGGGGGCAATCCGATATTCTTCGAACGCGGTGAAGGAGCCTATCTCACCGACGTGGACGGCAACCGCTACATCGACTACGTCGGCTCCTGGGGGCCGATGATCCTCGGCCACGGCCACCGCGAGGTGGTGGAGGCGGTCAAGGCCCAGGCCGACAAGGCACTCGGCTTCGGCGCCCCGACGGAGCTCGAGATCGAGCTGGCGGAGCAGGTGATCTCGATGGTTCCGTCGATCGAGCGCGTACGCATGGTCAACTCCGGCACCGAAGCCACCATGTCCGCCATCCGCCTGGCCAGAGGCTTCACCGGCCGCGATCTCATCGTCAAATTCGACGGTTGCTATCACGGCCACTCAGACTCGCTCCTGGTCAAAGCCGGATCCGGCGTGCTCACCCTGGGCATACCGAACTCTCCCGGAGTGCCCGCCGCCGTCGCGGCGCAGACCCTGTCGCTGCCGTTCAACCGCCTCGAACCGCTGGCGGAGGCGTTCCGCGACTACGGTGACGACATCGCCGCCGTCATTCTCGAACCCGTTGCCGGCAACATGGGCTGCATCCCGCCCGAGCCGGGATTTCTCCAGGGCGTCCGGGAGCTGACCCAGGACCACGGCACAGTGCTGATCTTCGACGAAGTCATGACAGGTTTCCGCGTGGCCCGGGGTGGCGCTCAAGCCCACTACGGAATCTCACCCGACCTCACCACCCTGGGCAAGATCCTTGGAGGAGGGCTGCCAGTGGGCGCCTTCGGCGGCCGCGCCGACATCATGGCGCACATAGCGCCCGAGGGTGGCGTCTATCAGGCAGGCACCTTGTCCGGCAATCCGCTGGCAACCGCAGCCGGCTTGACCATGCTCAAAGCGCTCGACGCCAAGCTTTACCAACAATTGACCCTGGCCACCGATCGCCTGTGCGCCGGCCTGGAGGCTGCCGCCTCCCGGCACCGGGTCGAGATCACCACCAACAAGGTCTGCGGAATGTTCAGCCTGTTCTTCACCAGCAGCCGGGTCAGCGAGTTCGACCATGTCGCCAATTCCGATGTGAACGCTTTCAATCGGTTCTTCCACGCCATGCTGGACGAGGGCGTGTATCTGGCGCCCTCCGCATTCGAGGCAGCGTTCGTCTCCATCGCCCACGACGACCAGGCCCTCGATGCCACACTGGCGGCGGCCGATCGAGCGTTCGCCACCCTGCGCGCCTGAGCGGGCGCACCATGAAGAGAGCATCGCAAATGTACGACGTATACGGCCTCGGCAACGCGCTGGTGGACATGGAGTATCGCGTGGACGAGGGGTTCCTGAACCGTCACGGCATCGCCAAGGGGCACATGACCCTGGTGGACGAAGACCGCCTCACCGCGCTGATCAACGAGTTGCACGAATACCAACCGGAACGTATGAGCGGCGGCTCGGCTGCGAACACCATCATCGCGGTACAAGGGTTCGGCGGTAAAACTTTCTATTCCTGCCGGGTTACCGATGACGAGGTGGGCCAGTACTTCCTCAGCGACCTCGGCGCCGCCGGGGTGGTGACCAACGGCAATGCCGGCAGGTCTCCGCAACCCGGCCGATCTGGGCGTTGTCTGGTTCTGGTGACGCCAGACGCGGAGCGGTCCATGAACACGTTCCTGGGCATATCCACCCAGCTCGGCACCGGCGAGATCGACGAGCAGGCGCTGTGCCGATCCAGCTACTTCTATAGCGAGGGCTACCTGTCGTCGACACCAGGCAGCATGGCGGCTGCCATCGCCTGCCGCGAAATTGCCGAGTCCGCGGGCGTGAAAACAGCCATCAGCCTGTCGGATCCCAGTATGGTGGAGTTCTTCCGCGACAACCTGGCACAGATTCTCGGCAACGGCGTGGACCACCTGTTCTGCAACGAAGAAGAGGCTCTGGCCTGGGCCCGCACCGACCGACTGGATCTGGCGGTGGCGGAGCTCAAGGACATAGGCCGGGCGGTGAACATCACCCTGGGCAAGAACGGCAGCCTCGCCGTCACTCGAGGGGCGCAGAAGCTGGTGCCTGGGCTCGAGGTGCCGGCAGTGGACACCAACGGCGCCGGTGACATGTACGCCGGGGCCTGCCTGCACGGTTGGTGCGCGGGCATGGAGCCGGAGCAGGCAGCCGCCTTCGGCAACTTCGCGGCCGCTCGTCTGGTGCAGACCTACGGCGCCCGACTGCGTCAACTGGATGATTATCGCGCCACATTGGGCGCATTCCGCGCCCAATCAGCAGCGGCGCGTACCTCCGGACAACCGTCGGCGATCTAGCCGCCCGGGGGGCGACCGGGCGCCACCGCGGGGGCGTGCAGATCGACGGCGATACCTGCCAGCAACTCGATACGTTCACGCTCGATGCTGCAACCGTAAGCGATGACTTCCACCCCAGTGCGCACCGCCGCTCGCAGCGCCAGGCCGTATGCGGGATGGATCTCGTCCGCGGTGGTGGCATACCGCACTCCGGTGTGCTGAACGCAGAACAGCAGCACCGCGCGATCTCCCTGACGCACGCGCTCCTCCAGAGCCTGAACGTGGCGCAGCGCGCGCGCGCTGACCGCGTCGGGAAACGCCCCGCGGCCAGTCGCGTCGCACAGCGTCAGGCTCTTCACCTCCACCCAACAACGACGGCCGGCGCCTTCCAGCAGGAAGTCGAAGCGACCGCGGGAATCGGGAATGCGCGCCTCCGGGACGTGCCGCTGGTAGCCTCTCAACTGATCGATGCGGCCGGCGGCGAGCGCTTCGGCGACCAGCGCGTTGGCCCGGGCGGTGTTGACCCCCACCCGGCCCAGCGCTGTGCACACCACTTCCAGGGTATGCCGATATTTCCGTGCCGGATTACTGGAGGTGGAATACCACACTTCCAGCCCCGGCTCGGAGCAACCGGCCATGGCTCCGGTGTTCGGGCAATGCAGGGTCAGCGCGCCTTGCGTGGTTTCCACGTCTGCCAGGAAGCGCTTGTAGCGCCGCAGCAGCCGACCCCGAATCAGTGGTGGCGACAGCTTCATGCCATTCCCCAGGCACGCAGAGCCTGTTCCAGTCGCGCCAGCCCGAGACGGATACGCTCCTCCGAGGCGGTGAAGGCAAAGCGTACGTAGCTTCCGGTATGCCGCTCACCGAAGTCCACGCCCGGCGTCGCCGCCACATAAAACTCCTCCAGCAATCGGCGGCAGAATTCCACCGCGTCCAGCCTGGTGTGTGAGATGTCCGCGTAGACGTAGAATGCCCCGGCGGGACGAGCTGGAATGACGAACCCAAGCTCCTCGAGGCCCTGGACGAGCACCGTCAGGCGGTGCTCGAAAGCCTGCCGGCGCTGCTCGTGAATGGCCATCGCCGCAGGCTCGAAGGCGGCCAGCGCCGCGTGTTGGGAAAGGCTCGCCGGGGAGATGAACAGGTTCTGCGCCAACCGGGCGACTGCCGGCACTGCCTGCTCCGGCAGCACCATCCACCCCAAACGCCATCCAGTCATGCCAAAATACTTTGAGAAGCTGTTGAGCACGTAGGCGTCATCCGTCAGGGACAAGCCGCTGCGATAGTCGCCGCCGCCGGCCGTCGTATCGCCGTAAGTCAGCCCCTGGTAGATCTCGTCGAGAATCAGAAAACCGCCACGGCCGCGGATCAATTCGGCCAGCGCCACCAGCACCTGCCCCGGCACCAAAGTACCCGTGGGGTTTGCCGGCGATGCCAACAGCAGGCCGCGGGTACGCGGACTCCAGCAGATCTCCACCTGGGCCGGAGTGATCTGAAAACCGTCCTCGGCAAGCAGCGGAATGCGCACAGGCTCGCCGTTGACCAGCCAGACGAAAACCTCGTTACATGGATAGCCCGGATCGGTGAGCAGCAACTCGTCGCCCGGGTCGAGCAGCAGCGCCGAGAGCAGCAGCAGACCGGCGCTGGCGCCGGAGGTGACGACTACGCGCTCCGGCGCCACCCGTATGCCCGAGCTCTCCTGATAATAATGGGCGATACGTTCACGCAGCGCGGGGATGCCCATAGCCTGGGTATACTTGGTGGCGCCACCGTCGAGGGCCCGATGGGCGGCATCGATGATTGGCTGTGCCGTGGGAAAATCGGGCTCCCCAACCTCGAGGTGCACCACCTCCCTGCCCTCCGCCTCCAGCTGCTTGGCGCGCTCGAGCAGTTCGACCACGCGGAATGGCGCGATTCGCTGAATCCGCTTTGCGTACATGACGTGTTCCTCGGAAAAACGTGGCAGGATTATATGGTCAACGCATTGGGGTTCTGGTAGCTTACGCGCCCTTCGAATTCCCGGCGTCAGACCTTATTTCCAATAGACCGAAAGTCAGGATCAAGGGGCGAGATATGGCGGCATCATCCGGCAAGAAGACTCCCGGCAACCCTCGGGCGAAAGCGCCCGCGAAACCGACTTCAAAGGCCGCGGGAAAGGCCGCGGGAAAGGCCGCGGGCACCAAGGCCAAGGCTACCGCAGTTACTGGCACAAAGACTGCTGCCAGCAAGTCTGCTCGAGCGCAGGCTAGCGTAGCGCCCGCAAAAGCCAACGGGAACCCCAAGGCTGCAGTGAGCTCAAACGCCAGAACGAATTCGAAGGCCAAATCCACGGCCGGCGCCAAGGCGCAAGCCAAGCCGCGCGCCAGCACCGATAAGTCGAGCGCTGCCAAGCCAGTGGTGGCTGGCTCTGCTCAGCAACAGCAATCGTCCGCCAAGAAGTCCAGAGGCTCTGCGCAAACACGTATGAAGAACACATCCAAGGCCGCAAGTGCAAACCCATCCGTAGCCAAGTCGACCCCGACAAAGCGCGCGGCGGACTCCCCGTTCAAGAATTTTCAGCCCTACGAACCCAAGCAGGGCGAGATCTATATGAGCGAGGAGCAACTTGGCCACTTCAGAGCGATTCTGCTCAAGTGGCGCCAGGAACTGATGGAAGAAGTAGATCGAACCGTGCACCACATGCGCGATGAGGCAGCAAACTTCCCGGATCCCGCAGATCGAGCCACTCAGGAAGAGGAATTCAGCATCGAGCTGCGCACCCGGGATAGGGAGCGCAAGCTCATCAAGAAGATCGACCAGACGATCGATCGCCTCGACCAGAAAGACTTCGGCTACTGCGATACCTGTGGCGTCGAAATCGGCCTGCGGCGGCTGGAGGCACGGCCGACGGCGAGCCAGTGCGTCGATTGCAAGTCTCTGGACGAAATCAAAGAGAAGCAGCTTCACGGCTGATTCCCAGCAGCAGGTGGGGGGTAGCTACGAGGTTGCCGCTGCGGGGCGCTTCGCTCCATCCCCCACCGGCCCATTACATCTGGGCTCGCTGCTGGCCGCCACCGCCAGTTATCTGGATGCCCGCGCTCACGGGCTGAACTGGCAGGTGCGGCTCGACGACCTCGACCAACCACGCAATCAACCTGGTGCGGAGCAGGCGATTCTGCTTGCCTTGGAGCGCCATGGATTGCTCTGGGACGGGCCGGTCAGCCGCCAAAGCGAGAACGGAGCGCACTACGCGGCGGCCTTGTCGTCTCTGGCCGAGCAGGGCCTGCTGTTCTACTGCCGCTGCTCGCGCAAACAGCTGGCGGCACATGCCGTGTATCCAGGTACCTGCCGAGCCCACCGCCAAGCGCGCTCCGATGCAGCGATTCGCGTTCGGGTCGATGAGGAGGTGATCGAATTCGACGACCTGGTGCTGGGCCCGCAACGGGAAGCGCTGGACCGATCCGGCGGTGATTTCGTGGTGCGCCGCCGGGACGGCATCGTTGCCTATCAGCTGGCGACGGCGGTGGACGATGGCAACCCAGGCATCACCCGGGTGATTCGCGGCCGCGATCTGCTCGAAAACACGCCCAGGCAGATCTATCTGATGCGTCGCCTGGGGCTCGCGGTGCCCGTGTACGGCCACATCCCGCTACTGGTGAACACCGCGGGCCAGAAGCTTTCGAAGCAGACGGGCGCCCGGCCCCTCGACCTCGATCGACCAGAAGAGAATCTGACCCAGATACTTCGCGCCCTCGGCATCGCCCCGAAGCAAGGGAATGCGGGGTTTCGAGGCTGCGCGGCCCTGCTGTCCGAGGCACTCGCTGCCTGGTCGCTGGAGGGCATTCCGCGAAATGATACGGTTGCAAATCGTGAGTAACTATGACGCCTTTGTTACTATCCGCAGCCATGACGCAG
>JBLRXD010000002.1:14776-54014 GCA_047920935.1 Pseudomonadales bacterium
CTCATTGTAGAGCCTGATGCAGCCGCCGCGTTGCGGCTGCGCAGCATTCTGGAGAGCAACGGGTTTTCCGTGGCCGAGCCAAGCCCCGCCTGCCTGCAACGGCCGGCATTGGAATGCCTCGACGTCACCGCCTATGCCTGCATCGTCGCCAGCGCCCCAGCCGACAAGAGCGGGCTGGACGTGCTGACGCTAAGGGAGGGCACGCCGGTGATCCTCGTGGCGTACCATCCGGACGTGCGTCAGGCAGTGTCGGCCATGAAGCGCGGTGCCTGCGACTATATACCTGCGCCGTTCCAGCCGGACGAACTGGTCGCTGCGGTAGAGCGCTGCATTACCGAGCACCGCCGCCGTAGTGGCCGCGTCGCAGCCAACGACTTTCCCATCATCGGCGACAGCCTGCCCATGCGCGAGCTGCTCGCCCGCATTGCCAAAATCGGCAGCACCGACTCCACTGTGCTCATCCGCGGCGAATCGGGCACCGGCAAGGAGCTCATCGCTCGCGCCCTGCATGCCGCCAGTCGGCGGGCGAGCGCGCCGATGATCTCGCTTAACTGCGCCACCATCCCGGCACACATCATCGAAACCGAGCTGTTCGGCTACAGCGCCACGGACGCGAACCCGCAGGGCGGTCGCAGCGGGCTGCTCGAAGCCGCCGACGGTGGAACACTGTTTCTGGACGAGGTCGGGGAGCTGGGGCTCGAGGCACAGGCTCGACTGCTGCGGGTGCTGCAATCCGGCGAGTCACGCCGGTTCGGATCATCGGAGACATTCTCGGTAAACGTGCGCTTGATCGCCGCCACCCACCGCGATCTGAACAAGCTCATCGGCAACGGCCAGTTCCGCGAGGATCTGTTTTACCGCCTCAACGTGTTGGCGCTGGAGGTGCCTCCCCTGCGGGAGCGGCAGGACGACGTATTGCAACTTGCCGACTTCATTCTCCACCGTGCGCGGGCGAAGCTCGGCAAACCCAGCCTCGAATTCAGCGTCGAGTCGCGCACGGCTCTGGTGAGCTATCCGTGGCCGGGGAACGTGCGCGAGTTGGAAAACGCCATCGAGCGCGCAGTAATACTCTGCGACAGCGACGTCATTGTGCCGGAGCTGCTGGCTATCGACGTCGGGCGTCACACCCGCACGGAGCCCGCGCAAGCAGGTAACGAGCGCACCTCCCTGGAAGACTATTTCGTGAATTTCGTACTCTCTCATCAGGACAACCTTACCGAAACCCAACTCGCGGAAAAGCTCGGCATCAGCCGCAAGAGCTTGTGGGAACGCAGACAGCGGCTCGACATCCCCCGCAAGCGTACCCATCAGCGCGGCCCCCGGCGGGATCCGGCATGAGTCGGGCCGAGGGACCGCAGCGCCTGGCCGCCAGCGATCACGGGCTGCAGCGTACCGACGTCGACCCGAACGCCATCGACGTAGTCGAGCGCCTCATCGATGCCGGTTTCGAAGCATTTCTGGTCGGGGGGTGCGTCCGCGATCTGCTTCTCGGCAAAGCGCCGAAGGATTTCGACGTCGCCACCAACGCCACGCCAGAGGAAGTCAAACAGGTATTCCGGCGCTCGCGCCTGGTGGGGCGGCGGTTTCGCATTGCCCACGTGCGCTACGGCAGACACATCATCGAGGTCTCGACCTTCCGCAAGCGTGAAGCCGACGACGAAGACGAGCGCCGCCATGCGGTCTCGGGCCTGATCCTGCGCGACAATGTCTGGGGCACCCTCGACGAAGATGCGTTCCGCCGCGACTTCACCATCAACGCACTTTATTACGATCCCGACACCGAAGAGATAATCGACTTCGTCAACGGGCTGGATGATCTGGAGCACAAGCGCCTGCGCTTCATCGGCGAGGCAGAGGTGCGGCTGCGCGAGGATCCGGTGCGCATCCTCCGAGCCGTGCGCTTTCACGCCAAGCTGGGCTTTTCCCTGGATCCGACCATTGAGCAAGCCATTCCCGCGATGGCCGAACACCTGCGGGAGATACCACCGGCCCGGCTGTTCGACGAAGTTTGCAAGCTGTTCGTCTCTGGTCGATCCCTCGAAGCCTGGGAGTATCTGGCCGACACCCGCCTGTGCTGGGCCTTGTTCCCTTGCACCCCTCCCGCCGACGGCTTCGCCAAGCTGGCGATGCGCAATACCGACCTGCGCATCTCCCAGGACAAACCGGTAACACCTGGATTCCTGTTGGCGGTGCTGCTGTGGCCAGACTACCTGGCCCGCTGCAGCGAGCTCGCTGAGTCCATGAAGCCCATCGAAGCCCGTGCCAGCGCCGCAGGCGCCACGCTTGCGGAAGAACAGGAAATCATCGCGATCCCACGGCGCTTTTCGCAGTTCATCCGCGACGTCTGGGCGCTGCAGATCCATCTGGAATCCCGCCGGCCCCGCGCCGTCGATCGCGCGTTCGGCCACGAACGCTTCCGCGCCGCCTATGATTTCCTGGTGCTGCGCGCCGAAGCAGGCGAGCCGGTAGGCGATCAGGCACAGTGGTGGACCACCTTCCAGGAGCAGGATCCCTCCGGCAAACAGGCCATGATCGACGGGTTGCAGGACAAACCCGGCGGCGAAGCCGCTACAGGCAAACGCAGGAGGCGGCGCCGCCGGCGCAAGCCGCAGGACGCAGGCGACAGCCAAGGTTGAGCGCCCGAAGGTTGAAATGCCGCCCGCGCCCGGTTCATGATGGAAGCGAATCGCCGGCACGGATTTCATGAATACCCACGCGCATCTCAGCACTCCGGGCGACAGCTCCCGGGAGCGCCCACCGCCGCGATTCATCACGGTGGAAGGTCCCATCGGCGTGGGCAAGACTACGCTCGCGCACCGTCTGGCGGAGCGCTTTCGCTACCCGCTGCTGCTCGAACCCGCCACCGACAACCCCTTTCTCGATCGATTCTATCGCCAGGGGCGCCGGCACGCGTTGCCGACCCAGCTGTACTTCCTGCTGAATCGTGCTCGACAAGTGGCCGAGCTGCCGCGGGACGACCTGCTGGGCCCCAACGTGGTGTCCGACTTCCTCATGGAGAAGGACGACCTGTTCGCGCGCATGACGCTCGACGACAACGAGTACGCGCTGTACCGGCAGATTTACGACAGCCTGGACATCGAGCCCGTCCGTCCGGACCTGGTGATCTATCTGCAGGCCCCGGTCAACGTGTTGCTTGGACGCATCGCCCGCCGCGGCATACGCTATGAGCGTGACATCGAGAGCGAGTATCTCGAGACTCTGAATCAGGCCTACACGCGCTTTTTCCACTATTACGACAAGGCGCCACTGCTGGTGGTCAATGCCGCCCAGATCGACTTCGCCAACAATGATGCTCACTTCCATGCGCTGCTGGAGCAGGCTCTGAACATGGACGGGCTCCGGCAGTACTTCAATCCGAATCCGACGCTGCTTTAGGTCGACCATGTCCGCTCCCGAGCTACAGCCCGCCTGGAAAGATCTCACCAAATCCGCCGCCGAACTCGGCCGCCGGGAACTCGGTCAATTACTGAACGACGAAGACCGCAATCAGGCTCTGAGCGTGATGGCGCCGGGCATGCTGCTCGACTTCAGCAAGCAGCGCCTGGATCTCGAGGTGGTGCAGCGGCTGGTGCAACTGGCCGAGCAGCAGGACATGGCCGCGCAGATCGAGCGTCTGTTCTGCGGCGAGCACGTCAACGCCACCGAAGATCGTCCCGCGCTGCATACGGCGCTGCGCGCCCGCGCCGGCGAGCGCCCAAGGGTGGCCGAGGCGGCGGTCAGCGAAACACTCGCACGGATGCGCGATGTCGCCACGGCGCTGGCCAGCGGCAGCATGCGCGGCTACAGCGGCCGTGCCATCCGCGACCTGGTGCACATCGGCATCGGCGGCTCTCATCTCGGCCCCGAACTCGCCGTCGAGGCACTCACCCAATCAGCCGACGGCGGGCCCCGTTGCCACTTCGTGGCCAATGTCGACGGTGAGGCGCTGACGGCGGCATTGCGCGGCCTGAGCCCGGAAACCACGCTGTTCATCGTTGTGTCGAAATCCTTCTCCACCACGGAGACCCGGGTCAACGCGGTCTCGGCGCGTAGCTGGTTCGTCGAGCGCAGCGCTCGCCCAGAGGCGTTGCACCAGCACTTTCTCGGCGTCACCGCCAACGTGGCGGCTGCGGTAGAGTTCGGCATCGCCGAAGACATGATCTATCCGATGTGGGATTGGGTCGGCGGGCGTTTCTCTCTGTGGTCGGCCGTGGGGCTGCCCATCGCGCTGACCGCAGGGCCCGAAGCCTTTGCCGCGCTGCTCGAGGGCGCCCGGGACATGGACCAGCACTTCCGAAGCACGCCCTTCGCTCGCAACGGGCCGATGCTGATGGCACTTGCGGGCATCTGGAACTACAACTTTCTCGGCGCCACCAGTCATGCCGTGCTGCCTTACAACCAGCGCCTGCGGCTGCTACCCGACTACCTGCAACAGCTCGAGATGGAGAGCAACGGCAAGAGCGTGCGTGCGGACGGTGCTGCTGTGGGAGTGCACAGCATGCCCATCGTCTGGGGTGGCGAGGGCACCAATGGGCAGCACGCGTTCCATCAACTGTTGCACCAGGGCACCCATGCGTTCACTGCGGATTTCATCCTCACCGCCCAGCCCGAGCACGGCCTGGCCCAACATCACCGCTGGTTGCTGGCCAACGGCCTGGCGCAAAGCCAGGCGATGATGGCCGGCCAGCAAAGCGACGACCCACACCGCGCCGTGCCCGGAAACAAGCCTACCACCACCATCGTGCTGGATCGGCTCAGCCCTTACGCACTGGGGGCGCTGCTGGCCTGCTACGAACACAAAGTGTTTTGCCAGGGTGTAATCTGGAACATAAACTCCTTTGATCAATGGGGGGTCGAGCTCGGCAAACGTCTGGCACTGCCCATCTACGACCAACTGGGCGGGGCGTCGACGCTGCAGCAGGACGCTTCGACCCGCCGCTTGATAAGCCACCTGCGAGGGCGGCAACAGGAGTAACCGATGACTGACACCCACCTCCATCCCGTTCCCGAATTCATGCGCGAGCGCTGCTTCATCAACGAGGAGCAGTACCAGGCCATGTATCAAAGGTCGGTGGAAGACCCTGAGGGGTTCTGGGCGGAGCAGGCGGACATCTTCCTGGACTGGGAGCGTAAGTGGGATCAGGTGTTCGAGCAGGACATGCGCGCCGGCGAGGTCGCCTGGTTCCTGGGCGGCAAGCTCAACATCAGCTACAACTGCATCGACCGGCACTTGCCGGCGCGGGCCTCGCAAACGGCCATCATCTGGGAGGGCGACGACCCCGCCGAAGACAAAACCATCAGCTATCAGGAGTTACACGATCAGGTATGCCGCCTGGCCAACGGCCTGAAGCAGCGCGGTGTGGGCAAAGGCGACCGGGTCTGCATCTACATGCCCATGGTGCCCGAAGCCGCCTACGCGATGCTCGCCTGTGCCCGCATCGGCGCCGTCCACTCGGTGGTGTTCGGCGGCTTCTCACCGCAGTCACTGAAGGATCGCATCCTCGACTCCGATTGCCGCTGCGTCATAACCGCTGACGAGGGGCTGCGTGGCGGCCGCAAGGTGCCGCTGAAGGAGAACACCGAGGCTGCGCTGGCGGGCTGCCCCGACGTTCACACCGTGATCACCCTGCGCCGCACCGGAGAACCCGTTGCCTGGAACCCCCAGCGCGACGTCTGGTATCACGACCTGGTGGCAGCCCAACCCGCCACCTGCGAGCCGGAATCCATGGATTCCGAAGATCCTTCTTTCATCCTTTACACCTCCGGATCCACCGGCAAACCGAAGGGCGTGCAGCACGGCACCGCGGGCTACCTGCTGCACGCGGCCATGACCCACAAATACGTGTTCGACTACCACGACGGCGACGTCTACTGGTGCACGGCCGACATCGGCTGGGTCACCGGGCACTCCTACATCGTCTACGGCCCGCTGGCCAACGGCGCCATCACCCTGATGTTCGAAGGCGTGCCGACCTATCCGGATGCGTCCCGCTGCTGGCAGATCGTCGACAAGCACCAGGTGAACATCTTCTACACCGCGCCCACCGCAATCCGCGCCCTGATGGGCCAGGGGGACGACTTCGTCACCAGCACCGCGCGCAAGTCTCTGCATCTGCTCGGCACCGTGGGCGAGCCCATCAATCCCGAGGCGTGGGAGTGGTATCACCGGGTGGTGGGCGACGGCCGTTGTCCGGTGGTAGACACCTGGTGGCAGACCGAAACCGGCGGCATCATGATCTCGCCGTTGCCGGGCGCCATCGCCCTCAAGCCTGGGTCCGCCACCCGACCGTTCTTCGGCGTGCAGCCAGGGCTGGTCGACGATCAGGGCAAGCTCATCGATGCGGTTGAAGCCAGCGGCAACCTGGTGATCATGCACAGCTGGCCGGGGCAGCTGCGCACCGTCTATGGGGATCACCAACGCATGGTGGATACCTACTACACAGCCTATCCCGGCTACTACTTCACCGGCGATGGAGCACGGCGCGACAGTGACGGCTATTACTGGATCACCGGTCGGGTCGACGACGTCATGAACATCTCCGGCCACCGCATCGGCACCGCGGAAGTAGAGAGCGCACTGGTGCTTCACGACCAGGTAGCCGAAGCTGCCGTGGTCGGATTTCCCCATAAGATCAAGGGTGAAGGCATTTACGCCTACGTCACGCTGATGAGCGCCAGCCACGAGGATCCGGAGCGGCTGCGCCAGGAGCTCGTGGATCTGGTGCGCCGGGAGATCGGCGCCATAGCCAAGCCCGATGTGATTCAGTTCGCGCCGGGGCTGCCGAAAACCCGCTCAGGCAAAATCATGCGGCGCATTCTGCGCAAGATCGCCGCTGAAGAGCTCGACAACCTGGGAGACACCACCACCTTGGCAGACCCCGCCGTCGTCGAGGATCTGGTAGCCAACCGGGTCAGCGTGTAGCCCCCGGCGACATCAGCACGAGCCTCGGCTCGTGCACGGCCTTGTGAAAACCGGCACTGCGTCACGGTGACTCCACCCGCAGCCACTAAGATCCATCAGGTCATGGAGACGAAAGGCGAGCGGCCATGGATTATCAGGATGTGGTCTTGGAACTTGCGGTGGAATTCCCCTTCGGGGGAGACGAGGCTGACGATTGGGAAGATTGGGAAGAAGCCGAATCAGCGGCTCCGGCGGACCCGCAGACTTTCTATCTGGCCCTCAAAGCCGCCCTGGATCACATCCAGGACCAGCTTCAACAGGTAGAAGCCTAAGGCGAACCGCGGGGATCGCGCTGCGACCCCCTTGGTTCGATCAGTACCGTCGCAGCAATTACGCGCTCTGGGCGTAATTGGCGACTTCCTTCATGGAGAGCTTGATGCGGCCGCGCTGGTCCACGTCGAGCACCACCACGTCCACCATCTGGCCTTCCTTGAGGTAGTCGGTCACCGACTCGACGCGCTCATCGGCGATCTGCGAGATGTGCAGCAGGCCATCCTTACCAGGAATGATGTTCACGAAAGCGCCGAAATCGACGATTCGCTCCACCCGACCATGATAGATCTTGCCGACCTCGGCTTCCGCCGTGATCTCCTGCACCCGGGCCACCGCCGCTTCCATGGACTCGGCGCTGTCGGCGTAGATCCGCACGCTGCCGTCGTCCTGGATGTCGATGTCCGCCCCGGTCTCCTCGACGATGGAGCGGATGGTGGCGCCACCCTTGCCGATGACGTCGCGGATCTTGTCGGTGGGAACCATGATCACCCGCATGGATGGTGCATTCGCGGAGACCGACTCCCGAGACTTATCGAGCACCTTGGCCATCTCGCCGAGGATGTGCAGCCGAGCATCCATGGCCTGATGCAGCGCTGCCTCCATGATCTCGTCGTTGATGCCCTTGATCTTGATGTCCATCTGCAGAGCGGTGACGCCCTTGCCGGTGCCAGCGACTTTGAAGTCCATGTCGCCGAGGTGATCCTCGTCGCCGAGGATGTCGGTCAGCACCGCGTACTTATTGCCTTCCTTCACCAGACCCATGGCCACACCCGCGACCGGCGCCTTCACCGGCACACCGGCATCCATGAGTGCGAGCGAGGTTCCGCAGACGGTGGCCATGGAGCTCGAGCCATTCGACTCGGTGATCTCCGAGACCACCCGTAGCGTGTAGGGGAACTCGTCCACGGTGGGCAGTACGGCTTCCATGCCGCGCCGCGCGAGCCGCCCGTGGCCGATCTCCCGGCGCTTCGGCCCCGTCATGAAGCCGGCCTCGCCGACGCTGAACGGCGGGAAGTTGTAGTGCAGCATGAAGTTGTCCTTGTAGGACCCCTCCAGCGCGTCGATCAGCGCCGCATCCCGCAACGTACCCAAGGTCGCCACTACGATGGCCTGGGTCTCGCCGCGGGTGAACAGCACCGAGCCGTGGGTTTTCGGCAACCAGCCCACCTGAATCTCGATGGGCCGCACGGTACGCAGATCGCGACCGTCGATGCGGGGCTCGCCGTTGAGCACGCGCTTGCGCACAATCTCTTTCTCGACCTTCGAGAACATCTCCGACACGCTTTCGGCGTCGTACTGTGGGGCGTCGCCGCCGGCCAGTTGCTCCACCGCTCGAGAGCGCAACTCGCTCACCTTGTTCTGCCGCAACATCTTGTCGGTAACCCGGTAGGCGTCGCCGAGGTCCGTCTTGACGACCGCTTCCACGGCCTGCTTCAGGTTCTCGTCGACCGTTGCCGGCTCCCAATCCCAACGCGGCTTGCCGACTTCGACCGCCAGATCCTTGATGGCATTGATGGCGATCTGCATCTCCTGGTGGGCGAACAGCACTGCCCCCAGCATCTCGTCTTCGGTGAGTTCCTTGGCTTCGGATTCGACCATCAGCACCGCATCCTCGGTACCCGCCACCACCATCGAGAGAGACGACTCGAGCAGGTGCGAGTAGTTGGGATTCAGCATGTAGGCCCCGTCCTTGTAGCCAACTCGGCAGGCGCCGATGGGGCCATCGAAGGGGATGCCGGAAATCGCCAGCGCCGCTGAAGATCCGAGCAGCGACGCGATATCCGGATCTTCGTTCTTATCCGCGGACATCACCGTGCAGACCACCTGCACCTCGTTCATGAAGCCTTTCGGGAACAGCGGCCGCAGCGGGCGGTCGATGAGCCGGCAGGTCAGGGTTTCCTTCTCGGAAGGCCGCCCCTCGCGACGGAAGAACCCGCCCGGAATCTTACCGGCAGCGTAAGTCTTCTCCTGATAGTTCACGGTAAGCGGGAAAAAGTGCTGCCCGGGCCGCGCCTTCTTGACGCCGACGACGGTGCACAGCACCACGGTGTTGCCCATGGTTACCAGCACCGCGCCGGTGGCTTGCTTGGCAATTCGCCCTGTTTCCAGGATTACCTCTTGCTCGCCAAACTGAAATTGTCTTGTAACTGGATTCAAACTTTATTCCTCCATCCTTCTTTCTTTAACGGCGCAAGCCCAACCGTGCGATCAACGCTGCGTAGCGGCCGGCGTTCTTGCGCTTCAGGTAGTCGAGCAGCTTACGTCGCTGGTTGACCATGCGAATCAGTCCCCTGCGGGAATGGTGATCCTGCTTGTGCGACCGGAAGTGCTCCTGCAGTCCGTTGATGTTGTGAGTCAGCAGGGCGACCTGTACTTCTGGAGATCCCGTATCGCCCTCGTCAACCCGATATTCCTTGATGATTTCAGCTTTCGCTGTAGCGGAAAGTGCCATTTTTCATTGCTCCAATATGCATCAATTGAAATACAAGATATCCGCGCATATTTGCAGATACCTCAGTTTGCTCCGACCAGCCGCCGCGGGGCGACCCGGCCGTCGTCAAGTACCTCGCCCACGCCGATAAATCGGCTGGACCCTTCATCCCGCTGCTGGAACAGCCGTACCCAGCCGCTCGCCGGCGCGTGGGGCACGATCACCGGCTGCCCCTGGCGCAGATAATACGCGCTGTCACCGTTGAGCCGGACCTCCGGCAAATCGCTGACCGCGCTGGACACCGGCAGCAGGAAGCCGTCGAGGGAGCCCTGCTCCAGGGCATCCTCCAGAGTCGCGAACGTTACCATGTCCGACTCGTCGTACGGCCCTGCCATGCGTCGCCTGAGGGCGGTCACGTGGGCGCCGCAGCCGAGCATCTCGCCGAGATCCTGGGCAATGGTGCGCACGTAAGTGCCTTTGCTGCAGTGAATCTCGAGCTCGAGCTCGTCACCCTGCAGGCGTACCAGCTCGTTGGCGAATATATGTACACGTCGCGCCTCGCGCTCGACCTCGATGCCCTGGCGAGCCAGCTTGTACAGCGGCTGGCCCTTATGCTTGATGGCCGAAAACATCGACGGCACCTGATCGATGTCGCCACGAAAGCTGGCCAACGCGGTTTCTACCCGTTCCGCGGTGATTCCTTCCACCGGGCGGGTGTCGATGACCTTGCCTTCCGAATCACCACTGTCCGTCGATACGCCGAGCTGCAACCGCGTCCAATACTTCTTGTCCGAGGTGAGCAGAAACTGGGAAAATTTCGTGGCCTCGCCGAAGCACAGGGGCAGCACGCCGGTCGCCAACGGGTCCAGCGCGCCGGTATGCCCAACCTTGCGGGCATTGAACAGCCGCTTGGCTTTCTGCACCGCGTCGTTGGAAGTCCAACCTGGCGGCTTGTCCACCACCACGATGCCGTTGACGTCTCGACCGCGTTTCCGTTGCGCCATGCCGTCAACCCTCCTCGCCGCTGGGTGGGGATGACTTCGAAGCATCCTGGTCGGCCTTCACCGCCTTCTCGATCAGCGCCTCGAGCTTCGGACCGCTCTCTATCAGAGTGTCGTAGTGGATGCGGATCTTCGGGGTGGTGCGCATTTTATGGCGCTTTGCCAGCTCCGAACGGAAGAACCCGGCGGCCTTGTTGAGCACGCTGATGAGCTCTACCCGGGACTCCTCACTCTGAGTCTCGATCGACGAAACGTACACATCCGCGTAAGACAGATCGCGGCTCACCTTGACCTCGTTGACATTGACGATGCCCACGCGCGGGTCCCGCATCTCACGCTGAATGATGGCGGCGAGTTCGTCGCGGATGAAATCCGCGACTCTCAGGTCACGTCCGGAATCTGCCATGCCGCTATAGCTCTCGAGCTACCTCTTTGGTCTCGAACACCTCGATCAGATCGCCGGGGCGGATATCGTTGTAGTTGCGCACGCCGATACCACACTCGGTGCCGGAGCGGACCTCGTTGACGTCCTCCTTGAAGCGCCGCAGCGATTCCAGCGCGCCTTCGAAGATGACCACGTTTTCCCGCAGCACCCGGATGGGCTTGTTGCGGGAGATCAGGCCTTCGGTGACCATGCAGCCGGCCACCTGACCGTAGCGTGGCGAGCGGAACACCTCGCGCACCTGCGCGATGCCGACGATCTCCTCGCGGATCTCCGGGGACAGCATCCCCGTGAGCACCTGCTTAACATCGTCGAGCAGCTCGTAGATGATGCTGTAGTACCGCAGCTCGATGCCTTCGCGCTCCACCAGGCTCTTGGCGGCGTTGTCGGCACGAACGTTGAAGCCGAACAGCACCGCACCGTAGGTAAGAGCCATGTTGGCATCGGTTTCGGTAATGCCGCCGACGCCCGAGCCGAGCACGTTCACGGACACTTCGTCGTTGCCCATGTCCGTCAGGGCCTGAGTGATGGCCTCGAGGCTGCCGCGCACGTCGGCCTTCAGAACGACCTTGAGAACCCGCTTCTCGCCCTCGCCGAGGCCGGCGAACATGTTCTCCATCTTTGCCGCCTGCTGCAGCGCCAGACGGTGGTCCTGGCTCTTGTCGCGACGGAACTCGGCCAGCTCACGCGCCGTCTTCTCGTCGGTGGTGACCGAAAACTCGTCCCCGGCCCCCGGGGTGCCGTTCAAACCCAGCACTTCGACTGGTACCGACGGACCGGCCTCTTTCACCTGCTCACCCAGCTCGTTGAGCATGGCGCGAACACGGCCGAAGTACTCGCCGGCGATGATGATGTCGCCCTGGCGCAAGGTGCCATTCTGCACCAGCACCGTGGCGACCGGGCCACGACCGCGATCGAGGCGCGATTCGACGACCACACCGCGACCCGGAGCTTCCGGTACCGCCGACAGCTCGAGAATCTCGGCCTGCAGCAGCACCGCCTCGAGCAGATCCTCGATACCTTCACCGGTGTGTGCCGAGACCTTGATGAACTGGGTATCGCCCCCCCAATTCTCGGGAACGACGTTCTTGGCCACCAGCTCGTTGGTTACCCGCTCCGGATCGGCGGCCTCGAGATCCATTTTGTTGATGGCGACGACGATGGGCACGCCCGCCGCTCGGGCGTGTTGAATGGCCTCGGTGGTCTGCGGCATCACGCCATCGTCTGCGGCCACGACCAGGATGACGATGTCGGTGGCTTGAGCCCCTCGTGCTCGCATGGCGGTGAACGCCGCGTGACCGGGCGTATCGATGAAGGTGATGCGGCCTTGGGGCGTTTGCACCCCATACGCGCCGATGTGCTGGGTAATGCCGCCAGCTTCGCCGCTGGTTACCCGGGTCTTGCGGATGTAGTCGAGCAACGAGGTCTTACCGTGGTCGACGTGACCCATGACCGTCACTACCGGCGAGCGGGGATGTGCCTCGCCCTCGATTTCCAGAGACGCCTCCAGAGCCTGCTCCATGGCGTCGGCGTGGATGACCCGAGGCCGGTGCCCCATCTCTTCCACCACCAGCACGGCGGTATCCTGGTCGACGGGTTGGTTGATGGTCGCCATCATGCCCATGCCCATCAGCGTCTTGATGACCTCTCCGGCCTTCACCGACATACGATTCGCCAGCTCGCCTACGGTCAGCGCTTCCGGGATCTCGACCTCGCGGGAGATGAAATCCGTGGGTTTGAACTCACCACCCTGCTGGTCGAGCTTCAATGGGCCGTGAGGCTGACGACGCCGGCCGCGGCGCTCGCTCTTGAGCGACAGCTCGCGACGTCGGCGTGGATCCTCGTCGCGGCCACGCTCGCGCTCCTTGCCCTTGCGATGCTTGCCGGCTTTCTCGGTGGATGCGGCCTGGGCCTGAGCCGCTACCGCCGCTTGCGCCACCACGTCCGGTGCCGGCGCAGCCTTGGCCTCGGCCTCCTGCTTGGCCTTCAGCTCGGCCTCGAGCTTCTCGAGCTCGGCTTTCTGACGGATTTCCTCTTTGCGCTGGAGCTCCTCGGCCTTGCGCTCGGCCTCCCGTCGACGGATGGCTTCGCCGGCGGAAATACGCGCGTTTTCCTGCTCGCGAATGCGCTGCATCTCGATTTCGGAGGCGCTGAGTTTACGCTCGGGCACGGGCGGCGGCGTGGGTGCGGCCGCCTCTTCCGGCGCCACTGCGGCTTCCACTTCGGGCGGCAGCTCTGGTACCTCTTCGGGCCCGGCTTCCGGCGCAGGCTCCGGCACAGCTTCCGGCGCGGCTTCTGCGGCGACTTCCGGCGCAGCCTCCGGCGCAGGTTCCGGCCCGGCTTGCGCAGCGACTTCCGGAACCATTTCCGTCTCGACTTCCGGAGCCTCGACGGCTTCTTCGGGAATACCTTCCGCTTCGGCCCGCTTCACATAGGTGCGCTTGCGGCGCACCTCGACGGTGACGTTTCGACCGGTGCGGCCCTGTCCCGACTTCAGCGTGCCGACCGAGCGCCGCTTGAGCGTGATCTTCTTCGGCGTGGTATCGGCGGATCCATGACTGCGCTTCAAGAACATGAGCAGCATCTGCTTCTCATCCTCGGTCACCGGCTCAACTTCGCTGGTGTGCGGCAGCCCCGCTTCGTTCATTTGCTTCAGCAGTCGGTCCACTGGAGCCCCGACCGATTCTGCCAGTTGTTTTACTGTCACATCTGACATGCCGTATCCCCTGTAAAAACAGTTACTCCTCGGCGCCCGCGAACCATGGCGCCCGAGCGGTCATGATCAGTTCAGCAGCCCTTTCCTCGTCGAGATCCGTGGCGATCTCCAGCAGATCGGCAACGGCCAGCTCCGCCAGATCTTCCATGGTCACGACGTCGTGGTTCGCCAGCAGGTAGGCCAGCTGCCGATCCATGCCTTCCATGGTCAGCAGATCCTCCGCCGGCTCCTTCTCACCGAGCCGCTCTTCGCTGGCGATGGCCCGGGTAAGCAGGGCATCCTTCGCGCGATTACGCAGCTCCATAACGATTTCTTCATCGAAGCCTTCGATACTCTTCATCTCGTCGATGGGTACGTAGGCGATCTCTTCGAGGCTGGCGAAGCCTTCTTCAACCAGCACCGCCGCCACGTCTTCATCCACCTCCAGCGAATCCATGAACTCGCCGATCAGCTTGCTGGCCTCGTCTTCCTGCTTCGCGGCAGCCTCGGCTTCGGTCATGATGTTGAGCGTCCAGCCGGTCAACTCGCTGGCGAGTCGCACGTTCTGGCCGCCACGACCAATGGCCTGGGCCAGGTTGTCCTCTGCTACCGCGATGTCCATGGAGCCGGTGTCCTCGTCCACCACGATGGATTGGACCTCGGCAGGCGCCATCGCATTGATCACCAATTGGGCCGGGTTGTCGTCCCACAGCACGATGTCGATGCGCTCGCCGGCGAGCTCGCCGGATACCGCCTGCACCCGCGAGCCGCGCATGCCGACGCAGGCACCTACCGGATCGATGCGACCGTCGTTGGTGCGCACGGCAATCTTCGCCCGCGACCCCGGGTCGCGCGCCGCGCCGCGGATTTCGATGATGTCCTCGGCGATTTCCGGCACTTCGATCTTGAACAGCTCGATGAGCATGCGCGGGGCCGTGCGGGTGAGGAACAGCTGCGGGCCGCGATTATCGGGCTTGACCTCGAACAGCAGCGCTCGCAAACGATCGCCAACGCGGAACGTCTCCCTGGGAATGAGGTGCTCGCGGGTGAGCAGGCCTTCGGCATTGTTGCCGAGATCGATGATGATGCTGTCGCGCCCCAGCTTCTTGACCGTGCCGTTCACCAACTCGCCGACGCGGGGAAGGTACGCAGTTACCACCTGGGCGCGCTCGGCTTCGCGCACCTTCTGGACGATTACCTGCTTGGCGGTCTGTGCGGCAATGCGGCCGAACTCCACCGAATCCACGGGCTCTTCGATGAGATCACCGAGCGCCGCATCGGGTTTGCGTTCGCGCGCCTCATCCAGCGTCAACTGTGCTGCCGGATTCCACTCGACGTCTTGCTCTTCATTGCCATCGTCAGCGGGCTCCAGGTGATCAGGATCCGCCACGGACCAGACGCGGAACGTTGCGTAGTCTCCCGACTCACGGTCGATGGAGACTCGGAACTCGGCTCGCTCGTCGTAGCGCTTTTTAGTCGCCATCGCCAGCGCAGCTTCGATCGCTCCGAAGATCACGTCCTTGGGTACGCCCTTCTCGTGAGAGACCGACTCCACGACCAGCAGCACTTCCTTACTCATATTTCCTTCGATCCTTGGTCCAAGTCGAGCTTCAATCGAACTGCGGAACCAGACGAGCTCTGTGGATGTTTGCCAACGGCAGCACGTACTCCTCGTCTTGCTCGTCCTGAGGACGAACGATGATCTCGTCGTCCTCGAGAGCGACGAGCACACCGGCTATGTGCTTCCTTCCCTCGAGAGGAAAGTTCAAGCGGACGTCGACGACAGCGCCGAGATTGGCCTGGTAGTGCTCGGCCTTGAAGAGAATGCGGTCCATGCCCGGGGATGAGACTTCCAGGGTATAGAATTCGGGCATCACGTCCTCGACGTCGAGCAGATCGCTCACGTCACGACTGACCCGTTCGCAGTCTTCCACCGTCACGCCTTCCGGGCGATCGATGAAGACACGCAGCCTCGAGCGCCTGCCTTGAGACATGAACTCCAGGCCCCACAGCTCACACCCCAACCCCTCTACCACCGGGGTCAGCAGCTTCTCGATCTGGTTCTCACGCAGGTTCAACTTGTTCCGCTCGTCTCCTTTGTCCGCTTTCTTTCTGTTGGTCTCTGGTGGTCTCTGTTGGGCGTAATCGATGTGCAAAGAGAAAAAAAAATGGGCTTACGCCCATTCTTCTTCGTTCGACGCCGCTCGACGAGATGACGTCGAGTCCTTGCCGACAACGCACAGGCGACACGCCGATACCAGGCGGCCACCGCAAGGATGTTCGCAGGGCTTTCGACCACCTCGGGCGGCGACGCCCGAGCCTGCTACGACCTGCTACGAAAAGGGCCCACATGGGGCCCCCTCGATCCTTTGGTAGCGGGGGCAGGATTTGAACCTACGACCTTCGGGTTATGAGCCCGACGAGCTACCAGACTGCTCCACCCCGCATCAGCGAGCGCGAATTATACGCGGTTTCGACGAGCTGTCGCAACCGGCTTCCCGCCAGACCCACGATAATTCGCATTTTGATGGTGCCGAAGAGAGGACTCGAACCTCCACGGGCGTTAGCCCACTACCCCCTCAAGGTAGCGTGTCTACCAATTTCACCACTTCGGCGGTAATTCGATAAGCGCCCGAAAAGCCGTCATGCTTCCGGGATGTCGGAATTTACACGCTCCGGCACCGGAGTCAACTGTTGTTGCTGTCGCTCGACCGGTTGTGTCGGAACCTGCGGGATGCCGATGGTGTCCACCGCCGCCGCCCGCTCCTTCGCAGTGTACGCGAGCGCGAAGGAGATAAGGAAGAAGCCAATGGCCAGCCAAACGGTCACCTTGGTCAGAAACGAGGCGGAACCTGCGCTCCCGAACACCGTATTCGCCGATCCGCTGCCGAACGCAGCGCCTACTTCCGCGCCCTTGCCCTGCTGCAGCAACACCAGCACCGCCAGCGCGAGCGCATCGGCCACCAGCAGAACCACCAATACGGTTTCCAGAGTCGTCATACCTAGTCTCTCGTTGTCAATTTCACGGCGCCGGTTCAATCCTAAGGCGCCGCAGCGCTCCTAAGGCGCCGCAGCGCTCCTAAGGCGCCGCAGCGCTCACAATGCGGGCGAACTGCGCCGCGTCCAAAGACGCGCCCCCGACCAGCACCCCGTCGATGTCCGCCTGCCCCAGCAAGGCCGCGGCATTATCCGCCTTGACGCTGCCGCCGTACAGGATGCGTATCCGCTGCGCCGCATCGTCACCGCAAAGCTCGGCGACCTGCTTCCTGATCACGGCATGCATCTCCTGCGCCTGCTGCGGTGATGCCGTACGGCCGGTGCCGATAGCCCAGACTGGCTCGTAAGCCAGCGTGGTTTCGAGCAACGCGGCAGCGCCAGTCACGGCCGCAGCCGCGGCAAGTTGCCTGCGCACCACGGCTTCCGCGGAGCCCGCATCCCGCTCCTCCAGCGACTCGCCGACGCAAAGCAGCGGCGCGATGCCGGCCCGTAGCGCGGCTTTGACCTTCTGGCCAGCCATGTCGTCCGACTCCCCGAAAAGCGAACGGCGTTCGGAGTGCCCTGCCAGACACCATGCGGCGCCGAGATCGCGCGCCATCTCCGCCGATATTTCCCCGGTAAACGCACCCTCGGACTCGGAGTGCACGTTCTGCACCCCCAGGTCGATCGGAACATCCCGTAGCGCTGCTGCAAGCTCCCGAATGTAGGGCGCCGGAGGCAGCAACAGCACCTGTACCCGCTCGGGCACCGAAGCCGCCCGCCACTTGCCGGCAAACTCCGCCACGAAAGCCGAACTGCCGTGCATTTTCCAATTTCCGGCGATCAGGAACTCGCGCATGACCGATGGCTGCCGTTAGGAAAGGGCGCGGAATGGTAGCCACTCGGGTGGCGCGGCACAACGACGGAAATCAAGGCCGGCGGCTCGGCCCTCAGGCGGCGCGCACCACCGCAGCCAGCTCCTCGGCAATCAGGCCAACCTCGCCGGCGTCATCACCTTCGACCATCACCCGGATCACCGGTTCGGTTCCGGACGGCCTGATGAGCACCCGGCCACGTCCGGCCAGGCGCTCGCCCATCGCGCCCACTGCAGCGCGCACAGCGGGACGATCGGCTTGCACCGCGGGATCCGCGACCCGCACGTTGATCATGCTCTGGGGCAGTTTGGTCATGCCCTGCTTGAGCTCGTGCAGGGTCTGCCCGCGCTCCACCATGGGCACCATGGCCTGCAGCGCGGCGACAATGGCATCGCCGGTGGTGGTGAGATCCAGGCACACCAGATGCCCTGAAGACTCCCCCCCGAGCTGCCAGCCCTTGTCCTTGAGCTGCTCCAGAACGTATCGATCGCCCACCTTGGCGCGGGAGAACGGAATGTCCCGGTCCTGCAGCGCCCGCTCGAGACCGAAATTCGACATGACGGTGCCCACCACGCCACCGTTCAGCAGACCCTGCCGAGCACGATGACACGCGATGAGATAGAGCAGCTCGTCACCATCCACCACCTCGCCTTTGGCATCCACCATCACCACCCGATCGCCATCGCCATCGAAGGCAATGCCGACGTCGGCACGATGCTCCAGGACCTTCGCCACCAGCTCGGCCGGATGGGTTGAGCCGCAGCAGTCGTTGATGTTGGTGCCATTGGGCTCGTTACCGATGACGAAGATCTCCGCACCGAGCTCTTCGAACACGCCTGGCGCAACGTGGTAAGTGGCGCCGTGGGCGCAGTCGAGCACCACCCGCAACCCCCGCAGGCGGAACCCGCGGTTTACCGTCGCTTTGCAGAATTCGATGTAGCGCCCGGCAGCATCGTCGATGCGCGCCGCCTTGCCCAATTCATCGGATTCGACGCAGGCCATGGTGCGCCCGAGCTGCGCCTCGATCTCAAGCTCAACCTCATCGGCCAGCTTGTTGCCGCCCTCGTCGAAGAATTTGATGCCGTTGTCGTAGTAGGGATTGTGCGAAGCGCTGATGACGATGCCGGCATCGGCCCGCAGGGTGCGAGTCAGGTAGGCCACCGCCGGGGTGGGCATCGGCCCCAGCAGACTGACGTTGGCGCCCGCGGATGCCAGCCCGGACTCCAGCACCGACTCCAGCATGTAGCCGGAGATCCGCGTGTCCTTGCCGATCAGCACATGGCTGCCACCCTGGCGGGAAAACACCTTGCCGACGGCCCAACCCAGGCGCAGGCAGAACTCGGGAGTGATGGGATACTCACCGACCCGGCCGCGGATTCCGTCGGTACCGAAATACTGTCTACCCAAGTCATTCCCCTTGCTGATCGATTGTGCCATCCATGGCGGCGAGCATCCTCAACGCATCCGCCGTCTCGGCGACGTCGTGGGCGCGAATCAGGCTCGCCCCCCGCTGTGCCGCCAGCAACGCCGCAGCCGCGCTGCCCGCCGCCCTTTGCCCGGCCGGACGCCCTGTGAGAGCGCCGATCATGGCTTTGCGCGACAGACCCACCAACATCGGCAACCCGTCGACGCGCAACGCTTCCAGGTTGCGCAGCAGTGCCAGGTTGTGCTGCAGCGTCTTACCGAACCCGAAACCCGGGTCGAGCAACAGGCGCTGGTCGGCAATTCCAGCCTGGCGGCAGGCGGCCACCCGCGCCGCGAGGAACTCGCGCACCTCAGCCACAACATCAGTGTAGCTCGGCGCCAGCTGCATGGTGCGCGGCTCGCCCTGCATGTGCATCAGGCACAGCGCGGCATCGCTTTCGGCCAGCAGCCGCAACATGCCGGGATCGCGGCCTCCGGTAACGTCGTTGATGAGTTGAACGCCCGCCGCCAGGGCACGAGCCGCCACGCCAGGCTTGCTGGTGTCTACCGAAACGATGGTATCGAGTTCGAGCAGACGTTCAATGACCGGCATCACGCGGCGGCACTCTTCGGCTTCGGACACCGCCGCGGCGCCGGGACGGGTCGACTCGCCACCCACATCGAGAACGGCCGCGCCATCAGCGAGCATGGTGGCCGCCAGATCGAGGATGCAGGGGAGATCCGGCGCACGCCCCATGAGCAGGCCGCCGTCGGAAAAGGAATCGGGGGTGACGTTGATCACCCCCATGATGCGCGGCTGCGACAGATCCAGCCGCCGGTTACCGCAGAGGAGCACGTTTCGCAGCGCCAGGCGGCTCAGCTTTCCTCGGCCGGCCCACCGATCGGCGGCGACTCCGGCGCGGGCCCGGAATCGGGGGCGGCACCAGGCTCCGGCGTGGCATGCCCCGCTGGCGGCGGCGGCGGAATGTCACCGGGCGCGCGCGGCTTGGCGCCTGCCATGATGTCGTCGATCTGCTCGGCGCTGATGGTTTCGAACTCCACCAGGGCATCCGCCATGGCGTGCAGCTTGTCTTCGTTCTCGACCAGCAGCCGCTTCGCTGTCTCGTAGCAGAGTTCGATGATGCCGCGAACCTCCTCATCGATCACGCGAGCGGTTTCCTGGGAAAACGCTTTCGGCTTCGCTCCGGCAGACATGCCGAGAAACACCTCGCCTTCGTCAGCGTCGTACTGGATCGGCCCGAGCTTCTCGGACAACCCCCACTTGGTCACCATGCTGCGCGCCAGCATGGTGGCCCGCTCGATGTCGTTGGAGGCCCCGGTAGTGACGTACTCCGGCCCCAGGATCAACTCCTCCGCGATCCGCCCGCCGAACAGGCTGCAGATCTGGCTCATGATCGTCTGCCGGCTGAAGCTGTAGCGGTCTTCCTCGGGCAGGAACATGGTGACCCCGAGCGCCCGGCCACGGGGAATGATGCTGACCTTGTAGACGGGGTCGTGGTCGGGAACCAGCCGCCCGACGATGGCGTGACCCGCCTCGTGGTAGGCCGTATTCCGCTTCTCCTTTTCCGACATCACCATGGACTTTCGCTCGGCGCCCATCATGATCTTGTCTTTGGCTTTTTCGAACTCGTTCATCTCCACCAGGCGCTTGCCGCCCCGCGCGGCAAACAGCGCCGCTTCATTCACCAGGTTTGCCAGGTCGGCACCGGAGAATCCGGGCGTGCCGCGAGCGATCACGGCAGGATCCGCATCGTCTGACAGCGGTACCTTGCGCATATGCACCTTCAGAATCTGCTCGCGCCCGCGGATGTCGGGAAGCCCCACCACCACCTGGCGGTCGAAACGACCAGGGCGCAGCAGCGCCGGATCGAGCACATCGGGCCGGTTGGTGGCGGCGATGACGATGATGCCGTCATTCGGCTCGAAGCCGTCCATCTCCACCAGCAACTGGTTGAGGGTCTGCTCCCGCTCATCGTGGCCGCCGCCGAGGCCCGCGCCCCGATGCCGACCCACGGCGTCGATCTCGTCGATGAATATGATGCACGGCGCCTGCTTCTTCGCCTGCTCGAACATATCGCGCACCCGGGAGGCGCCGACGCCGACGAACATCTCCACGAAATCCGATCCGGAGATCGAGAAGAACGGCACCTTGGCCTCGCCGGCGATGGCCTTAGCGAGCAGGGTCTTGCCGGTACCCGGCTGCCCGACCATCAGGATGCCGCGCGGTATATGCCCGCCGAGACGCTGGAACTTGCCAGGATCGCGGAGGAACTCCACCAACTCCTGAACGTCTTCCTTGGCTTCATCCACTCCGGCCACGTCAGCGAAGGTGGTCTTGATCTGGTCTTCGGACAGCAGTTTCGCCTTGCTCTTACCGAACGCCATGGGACCGCCACGACCGCCGCTGCCGCCCTGCATCTGCCGCATGAACAGCATGAAGACCGCAATGATGATGAGTATGGGAAAGCTGGCGATCAGCAATTGCGACCAGATGCTCTGCTGATCCGGCAACTTGCCGATGACTTCGACATTGTGGTTGTAGAGATCGTCCATCAGCTTCGGATCATTAATGCCCGGCCGAACGACCTGAAACTCGCCCCCGGAGCGGCGCTCGCCGCGAATCAGCCGATCCTCGATGATCACCTGACGCACGTCGTCACGGCGCACCTGCGCGATGAACTCGGAGTAGCTGAGGGTCTGCGGCTCCGGACTGACGTTGAAGTTATTGAACACTGTCAGCAGCACGGCTGCGATGATCAACCAGAGAAGCAGATTTTTTCCCATATCTGACAAGGACTTATCCTCTTATCGCATGCGCCGGGACGGCGCCAGGGCAGCCTCGACCGGGGGTGATTCGATAGCCTACACGAGTCCCCGATAGCGGGGAACCGCGCCGTCTCAGGACTGCCAGCCCTGCGCCAGCGCGAACACTTCGCGCGACTCGGAGCGGGATGCCTTCGGTTTGACCAGCTGCGCCCTCGCGAAACGCTCGCGCACTGCAATCATCCATGTATCGACACCCTCTCCTTGAAAAATTTTGACCACCATATCGCCGCCAGGTTTCAACCACCTGCCGGCAGCCTCGAGCGCCAGGTCTGCGAGATGCATGGCGCGTGCCTGATCGATATTGCGGTTACCACTCATATTGGGGGCCATATCCGACAAAACAAGGTCCACCAGCCCCTCGCCGAGCGCCTCGGCCAGCTGCCGATCAGCCTCCGGCTCGCCATACTCCGCTTCGATCACCACGGTGTCGGGCCCCGCGGTGATGGGCCGCGGATCGCAGACCACCAGCAGGCCCCCGGCCAGACGATCTTCCAGATATCGGGTCCAGCCGCCGGGCGCCGCGCCCAGCTCGAGCACGGCCATGCCGCGTCGCAGCAGCTTGAAGCGCTGATCGAGCTCCTCAAGCTTGAAATGAGCCCGGGACACCTGCCCTTCGGCCGCCGCCCGGCGCGCGAACGGGTCGCGGCGCTGACGCGTCAGCCAGCGCTGACTGGACTTGCTGCGCTTACTCATAGAAATGTGTCCCGTACCAGAGCGACCGCGTAGAATGGCGGCCATGACCAAGATGTCCAGCGACAACGAAACCAAGCGCCGCCTCAAGCGCATCGCCCACCATCTCGAACCGGTGGTGCTGGTGGGCGATCAGGGCGTCAGCGAGGCGCTCGTCAACGAGGCCCGGCGCGCGCTCGAAGATCATGAACTCATCAAAGTGCGCATTCATGGCGCCGATCGCCAGCAGCGCGCCATCCTCGCCGACCAGTTGGCTGAGGCCTGCGGCGCCGCGGTGATTCAGAGCATCGGCAAGGTCACGGTACTGTTTCGCAAGAATCCGGAGCCGAATCCGAAGTTGTCGAATCTGGAGCGCTTCGGGGGAATTTGAGTCGCGGCGGGGGCGACCGCGATGCTTCCGATCGCTCCCACAGACAGCGCGCCGCTACGCACGCTGCTAGAGGTGTTCCACCTTATCGATCTCGTACTCCAGGTCGCCTTTCGGCGTCTTCACCGTCACCACATCGCCCTGTGACTTGCCGATCAGCGCCCGGGCGATGGGCGACATCACAGACAGCTTGTTCGCTTTCAGATCCGCCTCATCCTCGCCGACGATCCGGTAGCGCACTTCATTGCCGCTGTCGCCGTCGATGAGGGTGACGGTGGTGCCAAAGATCACCTTGCCTGTCGGATTGATCTTCTTGATGTCGATGACCTGGGCATCGGCAAGCTTGCCCTCGATATCCTGAATGCGACCCTCGTTGAAGCTCTGTTGCTCACGCGCCGCATGGTATTCGGCGTTCTCTTTGAGATCGCCGTGCTCGCGGGCTTCGGCGATCGCCTGAGTGATCTCCGGACGCATGACGAACTTGCGCCGCTGCAGCTCTTCCCGCAGCGCTTCCGCACCTTCCACTGTCATGGGAACTGGCATGAGGCTACTGACTCCTAATGGGGCGACGGCTGGTACAAGTCCTGAAGCCGACGCACCCGAATGTCACCGTTTTCCCGAGAATAGCGGATGGCGATGGCGAACGCCTCGCCTCCCGTCAAGGTTGTGGTGTAGCACACTTTATTCTGCAGAGCGAGCCGACGGATAGCCGCGGAATCGCGAATCGAAAGATGCCCTTCGGTGGTATTGACGATCAGATCGATCTGCTCGTTTTTCAGCAGGTCCACCGCGTGCGGCCGACCCTGAGCGACTTTGTTGACCATCTGGCACTCGAGCCCAACCTCCGTCAGGCGACGGGCGGTGCCACGGGTGGCCACCAGGCGGAAGCCGAGATCCACCAGGTCGCGGGCCAGCCTGACGGCTCCCGCCTTGTCGGATTCCTTTACCGAAAGGAATACCCGCCCGCTCTGCGGCAGTATCACCGAGGCGCCGAGGCTGGCCTTGGCGAAAGCTTCGGCAAAGCTGTCGCCCACGCCCATGACCTCGCCCGTGGACTTCATCTCCGGGCCGAGAATGGGATCGACGCCGGGGAATTTGACGAAGGGAAACACCGACTCCTTGACGTGGAAGTGGGTCGGGATGATCTCCTTGGTGAAGCCCTGCTCCACCAGGCTCCTTCCCGCCATGCAGCGGGCGGCCACCATGGCCAGCGACACGCCGATGCACTTGGAGACGAACGGCACGGTTCGAGACGCCCGGGGATTGACCTCGAGCACGAAGATCTCCTCATCCTGCACGGCAAGCTGCACATTCATCAGCCCGATCACACCCAACTCCAGCGCCATGTCCTTCACTTGCGCGCGAATTCGATCCTGAACCGAGGCCGACAGCTGGTAGGGCGGCAGCGAGCACGCCGAATCGCCCGAGTGCACGCCAGCCTGCTCGATGTGCTGCATGATGGCGCCGATAACGACGTCGCGGCCGTCACTGACCGCATCCACATCGACTTCCACGGCCTGATCGAGAAACCGGTCGAGCAGCACCGGAGAGCGGTTCGATACCGTCACCGCGTTGCGCAGATATCGCACCAGCTCTTCTTCGTTGTAGACGATCTCCATGGCCCGGCCACCGAGCACGTAGGAAGGCCGTACCACGATGGGGAAGCCGATGGCTCGGGCACCAGCGAGCCCCGTGGCCTCGTCCACCGCGGTGCGATTGCTCGGCTGCCGCAGGCCGAGCTTGTCGATGAGCTGCTGAAAGCGCTCCCTGTCTTCCGCCCGATCGATGGCGTCGGCGCTGGTGCCGATGATCGGCACCCCCTCGCGCTCGAGCGCTTCCACCAGCTTCAGCGGCGTCTGGCCGCCGAACTGCACGATCACGCCCTCGGGCTTTTCTACAGCCACGATGGAGAGCACGTCCTCGAGGGTCAACGGCTCGAAATACAGCCGGTCGGAGGTGTCGTAGTCGGTGGACACCGTCTCGGGGTTGCAGTTGACCATGATGGTCTCGAAACCGTCCTCGCGCATCGCCAGGGCCGCGTGCACGCAGCAGTAATCGAACTCGATCCCCTGGCCGATGCGGTTGGGACCGCCGCCGAGCACCATGATCTTGCGCCGATCGGTGGGCGCCGCTTCGCACTCTTCCTCATATGTGGAGTACATGTAGGCGGTTGCCGCCGGGAATTCGGCGGCGCAGGTGTCCACCCGTCGGTAGACGGGGCGCACGTCCAGCTCCAGACGATGGCGACGCATCTGGTCCTCATCCACCCCCAGCAGTTGCGCCAGACGGGCGTCGGAGAAGCCCTTGCGCTTGAGTTGATACACCGCGTCCCGGTCCAGCGACGCCAGGTCGCACCCGGCCAGGTCACGCTCGCTATCGACGAGATCTTCGATCTCCGCCAGGAACCACGGATCGACAGCGGACAATTCGTAGACCTCCTCCACGCTCATGCCGTGGCGGAACGCATCGCCGAGGTACCAGACGCGATCGGCTCCCGGGGTGCTCAGCTCGCGGGTGAGAATCTCCCGCGCGTCCTCGCCCTGCACGGTGACCAACGGATCGAGGCCGCTCATGCCGGTTTCCAGCCCCCGCAGCGCTTTCTGCAGCGACTCCTGGAACGTCCGGCCTATGGCCATGACCTCACCCACCGACTTCATCTGGGTGGTGAGGCGGGCATCGGCCGAGGCGAACTTCTCGAAGGTGAAGCGGGGTATCTTGGTGACCACGTAGTCGATGCTTGGCTCGAACGACGCCGGGGTCACCCCGGTGATGTCGTTGATCAACTCGTCCAGGGTATAGCCGATGGCCAGCTTCGCCGCCACCTTGGCGATGGGGAAGCCGGTAGCCTTCGAGGCCAGCGCCGACGAGCGCGACACCCGGGGGTTCATCTCGATCACCACCACGCGCCCATCCGCGGGATTGATGCCGAACTGCACGTTGGAACCACCGGTTTCCACGCCGATCTCGCGCAGCACGGCGATGGAGGCGTTGCGCAACAGCTGATACTCCTTGTCCGTCAGGGTCTGCGCCGGCGCCACGGTGATGCTGTCACCGGTGTGCACGCCCATGGCGTCGAAGTTCTCGATGGCGCAGACGATGATGCAGTTGTCCTTTCTGTCGCGGACAACCTCCATCTCGAACTCCTTCCAGCCGAGCAGCGATTCGTCGATCAACAGCTCGTTGGTCGGTGACAGGTCGAGCCCTCGCGCGCAGATCTCCTCGAACTCCTCCTGGTTGTAGGCGATGCCGCCGCCGCTGCCGCCCAAGGTGAACGAGGGCCGGATGATGCAGGGGTAGCCCAGCTGACCCTGCACCTGCAAGGCTTCCTCGAGGCTGTGGGCGATGGCCGAGCGCGGCGTTTCCAGGCCGATGCGCTTCATGGCACGATCGAAACGCTCCCGATCCTCCGCTTTGTCGATGGCGTCCTGGCTGGCGCCGATGAGCTCGACCCCGAATTGCTCGAGCACGCCTTCGCGCACCAGATCCAGAGCGCAATTGAGCGCCGTCTGCCCGCCCATGGTGGGCAGCAGGGCGTCGGGGCGCTCCACCTCGATGATCTTTGCCACCGTCCGCCACTCTACGGGCTCTACGTAGGTGGCGTCCGCCATGGCGGGATCGGTCATGATGGTGGCCGGATTCGAGTTCACCAGAATGACCCGATAGCCCTCGTCGCGCAGCGCCTTGCAGGCCTGCGCGCCGGAGTAATCGAACTCGCAAGCCTGGCCGATGACGATCGGACCCGCGCCGATGATGAGAACCGACTGGATATCCGTGCGCCTAGGCATCTTGGGCTTCCATCATCTTGACGAACTCGTCGAACAGGTAACGGCAATCCTGGGGCCCCGGGCTCGCCTCGGGATGGCCCTGAAAGCTGAGCGCCGGGCGGTCGATGCGCTGCAACCCTTGCAGAGAGCCGTCGAACAGCGAAACGTGGGTGACCGCCAGGCAGTTGGGCAGGCGTTCGGTATCCACGGCGAAACCGTGGTTCTGGCTGGTGATGATCACCCGCTCGTCACGCAGATCCTTCACCGGATGGTTGGCGCCGTGGTGGCCGTGAGCCATCTTCAAGGTGTGGGCGCCGCTGGCCAGAGCCAGCAGCTGGTGTCCCAGGCAGATGCCGAACATGGGCATGTCGTGGTTGAGCAGCTCGCGGATGGCTTCGATGGCGTAACCGCAGGGTTCCGGGTCGCCGGGACCGTTGGAAAGGAACACGCCGTCCGGCTTGAGGGCGAGCACCTCACGGGCCGGAGTGGCCGCAGGGACGATGGTCAGCCGGCAACCGCGCTCGGTCAGCAATCTCAGGATGTTGCGTTTGACGCCGAAGTCATAGGCCACCACATGAAAGCGCGGATCTTCGAGCTGGCCATAGCCGGAGCCGAGCACCCAGTCGGATTCGGTCCAGACGCCGACGTCGGTGCGGCTGACCTCGCGCGCCAGGTCCATGCCCTTGAGCCCGGGAAAGGCGCGCGCCCGCGCCAGGGTATCTGCCACGGTTGCCCCGGCCCCCGCGGCGATGCAGCCGGACAGGGCGCCTTTTTCACGAATCAGCCGCGTGAGGCGGCGGGTATCGACGTCCGAGATGCCCACCACGCCCTGCTCGATCAGATAGTCCTGCAGGGTCTGCTGCATGCGCCAGCTGCTCGCCCGGCGTGGGGTCTGACGGATGACCATGCCGGCGGCGTGGATGCGATCGGACTCCACGTCCTCGTCGTTGACGCCGGTGTTGCCGATCTGCGGATAAGTGAAGGTGACTATCTGCCGCGAGTAGGAGGGATCGGTGAGGATCTCCTGATAGCCGGTCATCGCGGTGTTGAACACCACTTCGCCAACGGTGGTGCCTTCCGCGCCAATCGACTGCCCGCGGAACACGCTTCCGTCTTCTAGTACCAGTAGAGCCGGAATCACATCGCCATCCAAATCTGATTATTCAACCCGCGACCATTCAGCGACTCCGGCTCGCAGCTGCGCGGACCGAGCCGTTACCGACTCGAGTCTTGAATGCTTCGCGAGGATCCGAAGAAGCCGTCACTCGGCTCCGCTCGAGCGCCAACACCAGGTTGAAAAGCACGAAACGAGCCGGGCCGTTTATAAGAAAGGCGGGCGAACATGCGACATGCCGAACCCGCCTTTGCTGGGCCCGGTAGTCTACGCAAGAGTCCCGGAAAATCCCAGCACATCCTGCATGTCGTAGAGCCCGGAGGAGCGCCCCTGGAGGAACCGGACGGCCCGCAAAGCGCCTTGGGCGAAATTCATGCGGCTTTCCGCGCGATGGGTGATTTCGATCCGCTCACCATTGCCCGCATACAGCACCGTGTGCTCGCCGACGATGTCGCCGGCGCGCACGGTAGCGAAGCCGATGGCCTCCCGCGCGCGGGCGCCGGTAGTGCCCTGACGGTCGTAAACGGCGACCTCGGCAAGGTCGCGGCCCAGAGCCTCGGCGATGATCTGCCCCATCCGCAATGCGGTGCCGGACGGCGCATCGATCTTGTGGCGGTGGTGGGCTTCGATGATCTCGATGTCGGCGCTGTCACCCAGAGCCCGGGCCGCCAGCTCTACCAGTTTGAAGACCACGTTGACGCCCACCGACATGTTGGGCGCCATGAGCACGGGCACCCGCTCGGCGGCGGCGCGGATTCGCGCCAGCCCTGCCTGGTCGAACCCGGTGGTGCCGATCACCAGCGCCTTGCCGCGGGCCGCGCAGATCTCCACGCTGGCCAGGGTGGCTTCGGGCACACTGAAGTCGATCAGGGTGTCGAAGCCATCCGCTGCCGCAGACAGATCGTCGGTCAGGGCAACGTTCAAGCGCCCGACGCCTGCCAGCTCGCCGGCGTCGGCCCCGAGCAGCGTCAGCCCGGCCCGCTCGAACGCCGCCCCCAACGCCAGCCCTTCGGCTTCATGGATAGCCTGGATCAGGGTCTTGCCCATCCGCCCAGCCGCACCGGTCACTGCCACCCGAATCATGCCTGCTCCATTCGTTCAATCCGATTGTGGGAGCGATCTCCAGATCGCGATCTGGAGATCGCTCCCACATACTCACCGATTGCGAGACTAGCCCGTGAGGTCGTCGAAGAAGTCCTTCACGCCCTTGAACCAGGAGCTGCCCTTGGGGGAGTGCTTCTCGCCACCGTTGCTCACCGACGCCTGAAACTCGCGCAGCAGATCCTTCTGCTTTTCCGTCAGATTCACCGGCGTCTCGACCATCACCTTGCACAGCAGGTCGCCGACGCCGCCGCCGCGCACCGGGGTGACGCCTTTGCCGCGCAGGCGAAACAGCTTACCCGTCTGCGTCTCCGGCGGGATCTTCAGCTTCACGCGACCGTCCAGCGTGGGCACCTCGAGTTCGCCTCCCAGGGCCGCATGGACGAAGTCGATGGGCACCTCGCACAGCAGGTTACGGCCTTCCCGGGTGAAAATCGGATGCTCGCGCACCTCGATCTGCACATACAAATCTCCGGGCGGCCCGCCGTTCATGCCGGCCTCGCCTTCACCGGTCAGGCGGATACGGTCGCCGGTATCGACACCCCCCGGGATGCGCACGTCCAGGGTCTTGCGTTTTTCGACGCGGCCGTGACCGCCGCACTTGCCGCAAGGGTCGGTGATCACCTGCCCGGCGCCTCGACAGCGCGGGCAGGTCTGCTGCAGCGAGAAGAAGCCTTGAGCCACCCGGATCTGCCCCATGCCGCCGCAATCCGGGCATGTGGAAGGGCTGCTTCCGGGCTTGGAGCCCGAGCCATCACATTGCTCACAGGCCGACAACACCGGGATCTTGATCTCCACGCTGTCGCCCCGTACCGCCTGCTCCAGGTCGAGTTCCAGGGTGTAGCGCAGATCGGCGCCGCGCATGACGGAACTACGCCCGCGTCCGCCAGCGCCGCCGAAGATGTCACCGAAGACGTCACCGAAGATGTCGCTGAAGCCACCGCCGGAGAATCCGCCTCCGCCACTGCCGTCGACGGCTGCATGCCCGAAGCGGTCGTAGGCCTGACGCTTCTCCGCGTCGGCCAGCACCTCGTAGGCCTCACTTGCCTCGCGAAAACGATCCGCGGCCGAGGGGTCTTCCGGATTGCGGTCCGGGTGAAGCTTCATTGCCAGACGGCGGTAGGCCTTCTTGATCTCAGCTTCACCGGCTTCGCGGCCCACACCCAGCACATCGTAATAGTCGCGTTTCGCCATCCCTCGGTAGCCCTCTCACACAGCCGCAACAGCCACGGGTGCGATCGGCCGAAGCCGGTCGCACCCGTGGCTCGTAGAAAATACGGACGCCCGCCGTGGGCGTGCGCCCGCCACAAGCATAGCCTTCATCCGGCCATCATTTCTTCTTGTCGTCGTCCACCTCTTCGAACTCCGCGTCCACGGTGTCGCCATCGGCGCCAGCCTGCTGCTCGCCAGCCCCTGCCTGCGCGCCCGCTTCCTCCGCGTACATCTTCTGGGCGACGGCCGAAGCCGCTTCGGACAACGCCTGCATCTTTGCCTCGATGTCGGCCTTGTCGCCGCCCTTGATGGCTTCTTCGAGCGCCGTGGCCGCTGACTCCACCGCCTGCTGCTCGCCCTCGGTTACCTTGTCGCCGGCTTCCTTGACGCTCTTGCGGCTGGCATGAACCAGGGCGTCCGCCTGGTTGCGCAGATTGACCATCTCCTCGAAGCGAGCGTCCTCCTCGGAGTGCGCTTCGGCATCCCTCACCATCTTGTCGATCTCTTCGTCGGTGAGACCGCTCTGCGCCTTGATGACGATCGATTGCTCCTTGCCGGTGGCCTTGTCCTTGGCCGACACGTTGAGGATGCCATTGGCGTCGATGTCGAAGCTGACCTCGATCTGCGGCAGCCCACGCGGCGCCGGCGGAATGTCCGACAAGTCGAAGCGGCCGAGAGACTTGTTCTGCGCCGCCTGCTTGCGCTCGCCCTGCACCACGTGGATGGTGACCGCGGTCTGGTTGTCGTCGGCGGTGGAGAACACCTGGGTCTTCTTGGTGGGAATCGTGGTGTTCTTCTCGATCAGGGCGCTCATCACGCCGCCCAGGGTTTCGATGCCCAGCGACAGCGGGGTGACGTCGAGCAGCAGCACGTCCTTCACGTCCCCGGACAGCACCGCGGCCTGGATGGCGGCGCCGATGGCTACCGCCTCGTCAGGGTTCACGTCACGACGCGGCTCCTGGCCGAAGATTTCCTTCACCTTTGCCTGAACCTTGGGCATGCGCGTCTGCCCGCCCACCAGGATGACATCGTCGATCTCCGACGGCGACAGACCGGCGTCCTGCAGCGCGGTGCGGCACGGGCCCACCGTCCGATCGACCAGATCTTCCACCAGCGACTCGAGCTTCGCCCGGGTCAGCTTCATCACCAGGTGCTTGGGCCCGGTCTGATCCGCCGTGATGTATGGCAGGTTGATCTCGGTCTGCTGGCTGTTGGAAAGCTCGATCTTGGCCTTTTCGGCGGCTTCCTTGAGCCGCTGCAACGCCAGCGGGTCGGCGTTCAGGTCGATCTTCTGCTCGCGCTTGAACTCAGCGACCAGATAATCGATGACCTTTTTGTCGAAATCCTCGCCCCCGAGGAAGGTGTCGCCGTTGGTCGACAGCACCTCGAACTGGTGCTCGCCGTCGACCTCGGCAATCTCGATGATGGACACGTCGAAGGTGCCGCCACCGAGGTCATAGACAACGATCTTGGCGTCGCCGCGCTTCTTGTCCATGCCGTAGGCCAGGGCTGCGGCGGTGGGCTCGTTGATGATGCGTCGCACCTCGAGACCGGCGATACGGCCGGCGTCCTTGGTCGCCTGGCGCTGCGAATCGTCGAAATACGCCGGCACCGTGATCACCGCTTCGGTGACCTCTTCGCCCAGGTACTCCTCGGCCGTGCGCTTCATCTTTTTGAGCACCTCGGCGGAAATCTGCGGCGGCGCCAGTTGCTGGCCCTTGACGTTGATCCAGGCGTCACCATTTTTGGCGCCGACGATCTCGTAGGGCACCATCTTGATGTCTTTCTGCACCACCCCGTCGGAAAACTTCCGGCCAATCAGACGCTTGATGGCAAACAGGGTGTTGCTGGGGTTGGTTACCGCCTGCCGCTTGGCGCTCTGACCCACCAGGATCTCGCCATCGTCGGTGTAGGCGACAATCGACGGCGTGGTGCGGTCGCCCTCGGAATTCTCTATGACCTTGGCTTCCTTGCCCTCCATGATGGCCACGCACGAATTCGTGGTGCCCAAGTCGATGCCGATGATCTTACCCATGTCCTTCTTCTCCAGAATCTCTTTGTGTGCCGGGGCGACCCCGAGTGACCATTACGTGAAATGTTTGTCCTAGAACCGCGGTTTCAACCCCCGCTCAGGAAGCCTCATCCGGCGCCTTGGCGACTACCACCTTGGCCGCCCGCACCAGCCGCCCGCTGAGCAGGTAGCCCCGCTGCACGACCTCCAGCACCGAATTGGGCTCGGCATGCTGACTGGGCACCATGGCCAGGGCCTCGTGCCGCTGCGGATCGAACGGCTCGCCCAGCGGATCGATGCGCTCGATGCCGTGCTTCTCGAGCACCGACAGGAACAGCTTCAGCGACAGCTCGACCCCTTGACCGATGGATTCCGCTCCGGCGGTGCTACCCGCCACTTCCACGGCCTTTTCCAGGCTGTCGAGCACGGGCAGCAGATCGGCGCTGAACTTCTCCAGCGCGTATTTG
Organism: Pseudomonadales bacterium; assembly: GCA_047920935.1. Lineage (GTDB taxonomy): Bacteria > Pseudomonadota > Gammaproteobacteria > Pseudomonadales > Azotimanducaceae > UBA7803. Next base: position 47,408 of record JBLRXD010000002.1, read on the forward strand.
TGGGCATTCTCCACGTCGCGACTGGCCCGCCGCCGAGTGTTCTCCGCCTCTGCCTGAGCGCGCAGCGCCTGGTCGCGGAAGCTCTCGGCCTGCTGCAGCGCCTCGCCCAGCCGGGCGGTGAGCGCCTCGGGCGAGTCGTCGGCGACAGGGGCCTGCTGGGGCGCGTCGGGGTCGGCCGCCGTGACCGTAGCCTCCGGCTCGTCACCAGGCTCAGAGCTCGACCGGGTGTTGTTGTCGTCCGCCATGTATCGAATTCTCCAGATTTTCCAGCGCCGGGAGGCGATGGCTCGCCAACCCATGCAGGCTATCTGGGGGACAGGCGGAGGAATTCAACCCCGGCGCTCCGGATTAACTCGGCCGGGGACGTTCTCGGATGGCTCACGAGTCCTTCAGGAGCCCTTCAGGAGCCCTTCAGGAGTAGCTCATGGCCGCGCTGAGCACCCGGGCGGTCACGTCCACGACGGGAATCACTTCCTGATAGGCCATGCGCGTGGGGCCCACCACCCCGAGCACGCCCGCCAACTGACCTCTCACATGATAGGCGGAAGTGACCAGACTCAGATCGTCGAGCAGCTGGTAGCCCGACTCCTCGCCAATGAACAGCTGGATGCCGGGGCTGTCGAGGCAGCGGTCGAGCAGATGCAGCATGCTGCCCTTACGGGAGAACGCCTCGAACAGCTTGCGGACCTGATGGGTATCGCCGCTGAAGTCGAGCAGGTTGGTCTCGCCGGCTACCACCAACTGGCTGCCCGCAGCTTCGGTGTCGTCGGCGAACGCCCGGCTGGCCACGTCCAGCGCTGTCTGCATCAGGCCGTCCATGTGATCCTTGTCGGCCTGCATGCTGTCGAGCAGCGCCTGTCGCAGGGTGATCAGCGACAGCCCGCCGAACTCGCGGTTGATGAAGTTGGCAGCTTGGTTGAGCTCGATTTCCGCGTACTCGCGATCGGTGCGAATCACCCGGTTCTGCACCTCCCGGTCGTTGAGCACCAGAATCACCAGCACCCGGCAGCCGGACAGCGGCAGAAACTCGACGTGCCGCAACGCTACCTGATCGCGCCGCGGCAGGGTGATCACACAGGTCATGCGGGTCAGATGGGACAGCAGGTTCGATGCCGACTCCACCAGCTCCTTGGCGGACAGATCGGGATTCAGCCCGCCCTGCAGCTGATTGATCTGCTCTTCATCCAGAGGCCGCACCCGCAGCAGGCTGTCGACGAAGAAGCGCAGCCCCTGGTTGGTGGGGATCTTGCCTGCTGACGTATGCGGCGACCGCACCAGGCCATGGTCTTCGAGTTCCGCGAGGATGTTGCGCACCGTGGCGGGGCTGACCTCGACCCCGGGTTGCGCCGCCAGCAGGCGCGACGGCACCGGGGTGCCGGCGGCAATGTACTGCTCCACCAGCAGCTTGAAGACAAGTTGCGCACGCTCGTCCAGGCTATCTTCCACTTGCTTTCTCATCCTGATTACTTAACTGTGCGCCTCCAGTATGTTCGGCTACTGTCACGAAACTTATGGACCTTTTCCACCTGTAGTCAAGTCATGGCCGACGCCGTACTGAAAGCGCTGACCGTCCGAGATTTCGCTCTCGTCCAATCGTTGGACATCGCATTTGCCCCAGGGTTGACCGTCATCACCGGAGAATCCGGTGCCGGCAAGTCCATCCTGCTCGGCGCGCTCGCGCTGGTGCTGGGCGATCGCGCCGCCGCAGACGCGGTGCGCCCCGGGGCCGCCCGAGCCGACATCACCGCCGAATACGACCTCGGCAGCCACCCCAAAGCGCAGCGGCTGCTCGAGGCGCAGGATCTCACCGACCCCGACCAGCCGAGCCGATGCCTGGTGCGCCGGGTGGTGGGCGCAGACGGTCGCTCGCGGGCGTACATCAATGGCTCCCCCGTAACTCTGCAGGTGCTGCGGACGCTGTCCGAGGATCTGATGGACATCCACGGCCAGGATGAGAACCAGCGTATCACCCATCGCGACGTGCAGCTCGCATTGCTCGACGACTTCGGCGTCGATGCCGCGCTGCGGCGAGCCTGCCGGGACGATTTCCGGGCCTGGAAGCGCGCCGAGCAGGAAGCGGCCGAGCTGGAGGCACGGCTCGAGCAGCGCAGCGATCGGGCATCGCTGCTCAGCTATCAGCTCGAGGAGCTGCACGCCCTGGAGCTCGCCCCGGGGGAGTTCGAGGCCGTGGAGTCGGAGCATCGACGCCTGTCCCAGGCTCAGGACCTGCGCGCCACCACCGCCCAGTGCCTGGAGGCGCTGGAAGAAGAAGCCACCCTCGGCCGGGTGCTGCGGCTCCTGGGGAACCTGGACGACGATCACGAACGTCTGCAGAGCGCCCGCAACCTGCTGCGTTCCCTCGACGATCTGGTAAAGGATGCCGTTCACGACCTGCGCGCCTACGACGACTCCCTCGATCTCGACCCGGAACACCTGGCGGAACTGGACCAGCGGCTGGCGGCGGTGCACGAACTCGCCCGCAAGCACCGCGTGGCGCCCGAGCGCCTGGCCGATCACGCCCTGGCTCTGGCGGCGGAGCTAGACAGCATCTCCACCGACCGCTCGTCACTGCAGGGCCTGACGGCCACCGCCGATGCGCACCGGGCCGCGTTCCGGCAACGCGCCGAGAAGCTGTCGAAGCAGCGCCGGGCGGCTGGTAAGCAGTTCGCCGCCGCGGTGAGCCGCAGCATCAACGTCCTCGGCATCAGAGGGGGCGCGTTGAGCCTGGAGTTTTCATCCGTCGAGACCGAGACCGGCCTTGAGAACGTGGAATTCCTGGTCACCACCAATCCCAAGTACCCTGCCGGCCCCATGCATCGCATTGCCTCCGGCGGCGAGCGCGCTCGCATCAGCCTCGCCGTGCAGGTGGTCGCGGCGGAGAAGTCGGCCATGCCCTGCCTGCTGCTCGACGAGGCCGACGTCGGCGTCGGTGGCACAACCGCAGACGTTGTCGGCCGGCTGCTGCGCTCCCTGGCCACCCACACCCAGGTTATTTGCGTCACCCATGCTCCCCAGGTCGCGGCGCTCGGCCACCACCACCTGCGGGTTCGCAAGGATCCCCAGCAGGACACGCTGATCGACCCCCTGAGCGCCGACGAACGGGTGGAGGAACTGGCTCGCATGCTGGCCGGCGCCGGCATAACCGACAAGGCACGTGACTACGCGCGCACGCTGTTGTCGGAAGCGACGGCCGAAGTGGTTCCCGCCGGGATGCCGAGTGGGTAACATGCGGCGCATCTTCCCAGCGACTACCTGCTCATGCGCGTCGTTCTGACCTCTCTCGTCGTTTTCGTCCTGCTCGCCCAGAGCGCCTGCAGTGTTTCCCGGCCGCAACTGCCCCGCGTGCACAAAGTGACCGTGCAGCAGGGCAACGTCATCACCCAGGAAATGATCGATCGGCTGCGCCCCGGCATGACCCGCAGCCAGGTCGCCTTCGTGATGGGCGAGCCGGTGTTCCGCAACCCCTTCGACGACCGGCGCTGGGATTACGTCTACACCCTTGAAGTGCCTGGCATCTACCAGGACACCAAGCGCATGAGCCTGTTCTTCGAAGACGGCGTGCTGTCGCACTTCAGCGGCGACTATGCCCCCACGGCTGCCAAGCAAGCCGATCAGGATACCGCCAGCTCGCTGCCACCGGCAGCGACACCGGAGAGCTGATCTGCCGAGGCCACCCGCGGTCAGCCGCTGCCGGCTTCGCGATTTCGTCTATCGCCGGCAGCCCGAGCCCGCCGGGCGTCACGCGGATCGATATGCAGCGGCCGATAAATCTCCACCCGATCCCCGTGGTTGAGGGGCCGCTCACGCTCGCAACGATCGCCGAAAACCCCCACAGGCAGCGTGGCCAGATCCAGCTCCGCGAACGGCGACCGTCCGGCCACCGCAGCCAGCGCATCCGCCACCGTGGCACCCGCTAGCAGCTGCACGCGCACCACGGTCTGCTGCTGCGGCAAGGCGTACGCCACATCCACCGTCAGCTCGGCCGCGGCCGCAGGCTCGGGCGGCAGGGTCATACCAGCGAGGCCCGCGCCCGGGCACAGAAGGCGTCCACCAGCTGATCGGCAGCCTGCACGAAAATCCCGGGAAAAAGCCCACCGAGCAGCGCGCGCGCTCCGGAGAACTCGAATGCCAACTGCAACTCCACCTTGCAGCCGTCGTCCGCGCCCAAGCGCGTGAAGCGCCAGGCCCCCTCGAACGAGCGGAAGGGGCCCGACACCAGATGCAGCTCGATGCGCTCGTGCGGGAACATGACATTGCGGGTGGCGAAGCGCTCGCTGACGCCCCGGGCGTGCAGCTCGAGTTCCGCCACCAGCTCGCGCTCCTCCGCCTGCAACACCCGGGAGCTGCGGCACCAGGGCAGAAACTCCTGATAGCGATCCACGTCCGCGACGATCTCGAACATGTCGCGGGCCGTAACCGGCAACAGCGCGGAACGGTGGATGACCGGCATCAGCTCGCCTAAGCCAGCACCGTGCCGAGGAATACGGCCAGCACGCCAAGCGGCGCCACGATGCCGCACAACAGCTTCCAGACCACGTTGACCCAGGGCTGGCGCAACCCCAGCTGGCTGCCGATGACCGTCTTCGGCAGCCCCCAGGCGGCGAACAAGGCGATGAACATGCCGCCCAGGGGCAGCATGATGTTCTGCGAAAGATAGTCGACGAAGTCGAAGAACGTCAGCTCACCGACGATATGGGTATCGGCCCAGACGTTGAACGACAGCACCGTCCCGATACCGAGGATCCAACTGATGACGCCGAGAGACACCGCCACCCGGGAGCGCTTGGCGTTGTACTCCTCCACCAGATAGGCAAGCGCGGGTTCGGCGATGGAGATGGCCGAGGTGATCGCGGCAAAGCTCACCAGCAGAAAGAACAAGGTGCCGAAGAGCATTCCCAGGGGCATCTGCCCGAACGCCAGCGGAATGGTCACGAACATCAGCCCGGGCCCCTGGCCCGGCTCCAGACCGTTGGCGAAGACGATTGGGAAGATCACCAGCCCGGCGGTAATGGCCACCAGCGTGTCGAGCACGGCGATGATGCTCACGGTGCTGGTGATGGACGCGGTGCTCGGCACGTAGGCACCGTAAGCCATGATGGCACCCATGCCGAGGCTGAGGGTGAAGAATGCCTGCCCCATGGCCACCAGCACGGTCTGGCCGCTGACGTTCTCCCAATTGAACGCAAACATGAAGTTCCAGCCTTCCTCGAAGCCGTCGCTGGTGACCGAGTAGCCGAGCAGCACGAACAACAGCAGGAACAGCATCGGCATGAACCAGCGGATCGCAGCTTCCAGCCCTCGAATAACGCCCCGGGCAATGATGAACACGGTGGCGATCATGAACAGCGTCTGCCACAACAGCAGTTGCCACGGGCTGGTGAGAAACTCGTCGAACGTTGCCGCGGCCATCTCGCCCGACGCCTGCTCGAACGTACCCATGGCCATCTGCCCGACGTAATAGAACGCCCAGCCGGCGATGACCGCGTAATAGGACAGAATGAGAAAGCCAGCAACCACGCCCAGCCAGCCCACCAGCACCCAGGACGGGCGGCGATGGTGCTGCTGCACCAGGCTGCGCATGGTGTTGATTGGGCTCTGGCGGCCCTCGCGGCCGAGCAGCACCTCGGCCATCATGATGGGGATACCCACCACGGCGACGCACACCAGATAGATCAGCACGAACGCGCCGCCGCCGTTCTCGCCGGTAATGTAGGGAAATTTCCAAATGTTGCCGAGGCCCACGGCCGACCCGGCGGCGGCCATCACGAACAACCAGCGGCTCGACCACATGCCATGCCGGGACTCGGTGGTGACGGCCATGTTTTCCCTTATGACGGCGCTTTGGCGGCGCATTTTGGCGCAACGCTATAACCGCCACAAGCATCGGCCGTATAATCAACGGATGACCAAATCAAGCAGCCAGGCGGCTACCGGCACCATTGCCCAGAACAAACGGGCACGTCACGACTATCACCTGGAAGAAACCTTCGAGGCCGGGTTGGCGCTGGAAGGTTGGGAAGTGAAGAGCCTGCGCGCGGGCAAGGCGCAACTGGTCGACAGCTACGTGCTGATAAAGGGCGGCGAGGCCTGGCTCCTCGGCGCCAACATCTCGCCACTGCCAAGCGCCTCTACCCACGTGGTGGCCGATCCGCAGCGCACCCGCAAACTGCTGCTGCACACCCGCGAGATCGCCAAGATCTACGCCGCCACCCAGCAGAAGGGCTACACCTGCGTCGCCACCGCACTCTACTGGAAGGGCAACCGCATCAAGTGCGGCATCGCCCTGGCCAAGGGCAAGGCTCAGCACGACAAGCGCGCCACCCTCAAAGAGCGCGAGTGGAGCCGTCAGAAAGACCGCATCATGAAGCACGCCTGAGGGCGCACGCTCGGCAGGCTCAGGAACACCAGACGCCCGAGGCAGGCGGGCGTGGCCGAAAACCACTTGCACGCCCGTGTAGCGACGCCGAGCGCAGCAATATTGACGCCGCACCGTTGGGGCCGTCGGCCCCAGCGGTGCGGCGGCAATTTGCGGAGCGAGGGAACCGCGGAGCGGCGGAGCGAGGGCGAGCAAGTGGTTTTCGGCCACGATCCGCCTGCGACGACACCC
>JBLRXD010000003.1:0-24300 GCA_047920935.1 Pseudomonadales bacterium
CAGATCATTGCCCTGGCGATCAAGCTGTGACGCCCCGCCAGGTGAGAAAAGTGGCCGCGAGGATGCCGGTCCGGGCGCACATCGTCTCAGGGTGCAGGGACTACGTGGTCGAAGTCGTGTCAACCAGCGGCGCCGGTCTGCTACCGTTCCCGATGGGTCGCTGAGTCGGCTGCCGTTGTCGGGCACGCCGCATGAGCAGGCGTCTTAGAAAAACATGAGACATGGCCGACGGGGGGCAGTAAACTCCCCACGCGACCGCGCTGCGCCCAATGCCGGCCGGTGGCCCCTCTTTAGCTGGAGCCCAGCAGGGACAATATGGCTGACTCAGACACCCTGGCTATGCCCATAGGTGCCGTCACGCAACTGACCGGCATCTCCAGTCACACCCTGCGAAAGTGGGAAAGCCGCTATGAAGCGGTGGCACCGGTACGGACCGAGTCCGGCCGCCGGTTGTACACCCAGCAGCAGGTGCGAAAACTCATCCGGCTGCGCGATCTGATCCGGCAGGGGCATCAGATCGGGCAGCTCAGCACCCTGAGCGAAGCCGATCTCGACGCGCTGGCGGAAGAGCACCCTGCGCCGCCGGTGGAGCCAGATGTCGACCGGGTAACCGTGGTCGGCGAGGTGCTGACCGCGGTGCTGCAACCGGAGCTGGCCGGCCGCGAGGCGACCCTGATCGCCGAGCCCGCCGCCAGCTGGCTTGCCGCCGCCGAGGCCGCCCCGGCGAACGGAAGACAGGCGCTGGTCGTGGAGTTGCCGACCATCTCCGAGCCGGCCATCAGCCGCCTGATAAGCCTGCGGCGAGACGTATTCGCGCGCGTGATCGTGGTCTACGGCTTCGCGCCGCGAAAGCCGCTTGCGCGGCTGGCGGATTCGGGCATCGTCTGCCTCAAGGCGCCGGTCAACTCGGCCGAATTGCTGCGCAACCTGCACGTGACCAGCGCCCCTGCATCAAGCCTCGCCGCGTTGGAACAACGCGCCATCCCGGCGCGACGCTTTTCCGCCCAGGCCATCGCCAGGCTCGCCGCGCTGTCGCCGAAGATCCAGTGCGAGTGCCCCAACCACATCGCCCAGCTGGTGCAGGACATCAGCGCCTTCGAGCAATACAGCCTGGAATGCGAGCAATCCGAGCCGGAGGAGCGCGCCCTTCACGCCCGACTGCGGTCGATCGCGGCCCACGCCCGGGCGCTGTTCGAGGAGGCCATGGCGAACGTCGCTGCGCACGAAGGTATCAATCTCGAGGAGTTGTAGCATCGGTCGCGGAATGCTTCCAGCGCACCGTTTGCTCGGCGCGTGCGGCCGCTTGAAGTCGCCGCCGAGCGCGCCAGCTTCTTCCCGACGATCATCCAAACGCTCAACCACACTCTCACCGTGGATTGGTTCTACGTGAGCGGTCTGGAGGGTGCGTCCATGGGATGTGCGGCCTTCGAACCCGCGGTTCCCTGTCCCGAGTTTGCCGATCTGGCGCGCGAGCAGCGGCTGATCGACGAGGCAGCGATCTGGCGGGAGTAGCGCGCTACCGGCACTCACACTACGCAGGCTTGTGCCGGTTCTTTTCTTTGTTCACGCGCCGCACCTGCTTGGCGAACGCGCGCACCCGGCGATGCCGTTCCGCAAGTGACTCGCGGGTGCGCAGTTCTTCGCGCTGCAGCTTCCGGTAGTTCGTCAGCCGCCGCTCGTCGAGCGTGCCGACGGCGAGCGCCGACGCGATGGCGCAGCCGGGCTCATTGCCATGGCTGCAGTCGGAGAACCGGCAACGCTTCGCCAAATCGTCCAGATCCTCGAACAGTGCCGCCATGCCGGCGTCAGCGCCGGCCAGCGCCAGCTCGCGGATCCCGGGAGAATCGAGCAGCCAGGCCCCACTGGGTAGCCGGTGCAGCGACCTGGCGGTGGTGGTGTGGCGGCCGCGTGCATCGTCTTCCCGGATGCCCCGGGTCGCCTGCCGGTCGGTCCCGGAAAGGGAGTTCACCAGCGTCGACTTACCAACTCCGGACGATCCCAGCAAAGCGACCGTCTGCCCCGGCTGGCACCAGCCGAGCACGCCGCCGAGGGTGGCGTCGTCGCAGGCGTTCACCAGTTCGATGCACAGGTCGCGCCCCACTGCGCGCGCGGCGTTACGGTAATGCTCCGGATCAGCCGCGAGATCGGCTTTGGTTAGTACCAGCACCGCGTCGATCCGCGCCTCCAGCACCCAGGCGAGATAACGCTCGAGCCGCGACGGATTGAAGTCTGCGTTGCACGAGCTGACGATGAACACCGTGTCGACGTTTGCAGCGATCAACTGCACGTCGACCTTGTCACCGGCGGCCATCCGCTTGAGCAGACTCTTGCGTTCGAGCGTGCGCAACACGTGCTCGCCATCGACGACCACCCAGTCACCGACGGTCGGCCGATCCTCGGCGGGCAGCGCCCACCAACGCTTGTTGAGAGCGAGGCTGCGCACGCCCTCGGGCGTGCCGAGGGTCACGCTGCTGCGCTGCACGCCGAGCACGCGTGCGACCGCTGCCGACGTCTGCCCGCCGGTGGTCATCTGCTGAGTGAAGAACGCGGAGAAGCCCATCTCCGCGAGCGTAGTTCCTGATTGATTCGTCGTCACTGCCAACCTCGTCATCATGCATAGCCCGAGCGCGAAGCGCGCGCGGGCAACAAGCGATGCGACCGCCGGTCAGGCGGGCACCTCGCCCCCGGCCGGGCGATGACGATGAAGATCCGAAGGATCGGTGGTGGCGAAAACGGCAGAAGACGGCCTCGCGGGGCGAGGCCGTGGCTCAGGCCGTCGTGCGCTCCGACATCGCCCGGTGCTGAGTGCTCACAGCAAGATCATTGATGTGAATGCGCGTCATGGCCTCCTCCTTTGCCGGGCGGGCAATGCAGGCTGGTGGAAGCGCAAACTTTGCACCTGCAACTGCGCGGGTGCAAGTACCCGGAGACTGGCAGGCGGCGACGCCTGCTGGCGTCAATAGCGATGCGGGGGTAGCTAAAAGCGAAGGTCCAGGGCCAAGCCCGGCCCATGCTGGCCGACATCGAGATCCAGCCGGCCGCCGCGGTAGTTGAGATCCACGCGCCGATATCCCAGCAGAACCGCGGCCCGCGGACTGAGCTCATAACCGAGGGCGATCATGAGGTCGCTGTTCAGATCGGTATTCCCCGCCGCACCGGCCAGAACCCAGCCTGTCAAAAACAGCGCACCATCGAGCGCCCAGATGCCTTTGGCACCCAGCTGTGGAACGGTCATCGACCTGCTGACGTCGCGCCGGGATGGCAGCGGCACGCCGGGCGGGACATTCAGGCGCAAGCCGACATCCAGGGACCAGTGGCGAATGCCGGCAACCAGGTCGAGATGTCCCTGCTCGCCCTCGGCTACACGGTAACTACCGGCCAGCAGCGCGGTCCGCGCTTCGACCGACGCCCGGCCATCGAGTCCGAGTTGCGGCACGCGGCCGGCTTCGGACAGGTCGACGTACTGCAGATCCATGAAGATACCCCAGCGGTCCCGTCGCGCTTCCAGCACCGCCATCGCAGCAAAGTCCAGTGACGACCAGGCGTCGGCAAAGCTCTGGTCCACCGCCAGCGCCGGCAGCGGCGCCACACCAATATCGCCATCAAGGCTGGTCGCCCAGGCATACACTGCGGTTCGATACCGCCACTCCGAATCGCTGGCCTGAAGCGACAACGAAGCCAGACTCGCCGCCATTCCTGCCAGCACTACGAACAACGAAGGTGCACGCACGGTCGAATCCTATCGGTATGAGGTTCAGTCTGAATTCTGGAGCACGTTCTTGAAGATCTGGCCATCCTTCATGATGACCATGAAGTTCTGCTGCGGGTCGGCCACGAGTTCCAGGGCTTCCAGCGGATTGCCGCGCACCAGCAGCAGATCGGCCAGCGCATCGACTTCCACCACGCCCAGTTTGCCCTGGTAAGGCGACCGGAGACCGGAGAGGGCCAGCAGCTGGGCGTTGTCGTGGGTCAGCAACTTGAGGATCTCGGCGGGCGAGAACCACTCGGTCAGCAGCAGGATGCTCTGGTTCTGCTCATGGTTCAGCGCCGGCTCGAAAAGAAAATCCGTGCCCCAGGCGAGCTTGACCCCCAACTCCCGGGCCATGGACCAGACCCGTGGCTGGTTGTCGATGACCGGCTGGCGCTTGGCGCGGCGCGCCGGCGCCATGTCCGGAGTGCTGGCGCGCAGGGTCTGGGCGGACAGCCAGACGTCGTTCGCGGCCATCAGCGTTAGGGTCTCCGCGTCGAGCAGTTGACCATGATCGACCACCCGCACGCCGGCATCGATCGCCCGGCGGACGGCCCGCGGGGTGTAGGCATGCACTGTTACGTACGTACCCCAATCCTCGGCTGCCTCCACTGCAGCGCGCATTTCGTCGAGGGTATACTGTGTGACATCGACCGGGTCGTAGTCCGAGGAGGTGCCGCCGCCGGCCATCAGCTTGATCTGGCTCGCCCCGAAGCGCAGATTTTCCCGCACCGCAGTCAGCACCTCGTCGCGACCGTCGGCAATGAAGGTGGCGCCGAGCAACTCGGCGCGCGACGGCTCCCCGAAGAAACGCCGGGAGCGCTCGTGGGGCAACCGGAAGTCGCCGTGGCCGGCGGTCTGGCTGATGGTCGCCCCCGACGGCCAGACCCGCGGACCCACGTAGCGGCCGGCATCGATGCCCGACTTGACCCCCCACACCGGCCCACCCAGATCACGTACTGCCGTGAAGCCGCGCATCAGCATCGCTTCCGCTTCGCGGGCTGCGGCTGCTTCCGCGCGCTCGGGGGTGAGATCCGGCGAGCGTAGATCCTCCATCGACAGCGCGCCGAAGGTCAGGTGCACGTGAACGTCGATGAGCCCCGGCATCAAAGTGTGCCCCAGGCCGTCGATCACCAAGGCATTGTTATCGTGGTCGACCCCGTCGCCGATTGCCGCGATCCTGTTACCGCGTACCAGCACCCGTGTCGGCGCCGATAGCTGCGTAGAGGTGCCGTCGAACACCCGGACATTGTCGAACAGCGTGGCTTCAGGATGCGCCTCGCTGGCAACGGACCAGGCGGGCAACAGGCCAACGCTGGACGCTCCCAGCAGCATCAGCGATGCCGCGCGAATTTTGCGAAAGGGCGCGATGCTCATTATGACTACTCGTCGAACGCAAGACCGGATGATGTCGGATCTTGAGAGGCGTCACAACCCGCCCCGGCTCCGACGTTCAACCCACGCGGCCATTGCGCTAGCATCTGCGGTTGATGTTCGAGGAAACCTGCTCATGCCATTTTCTTCCGTTCCGCTGCGCGGCATATTCGGCCTGCTGCTGCTGTCTGTCTGGCCCGCCATCACCGTGGCGTCGGCGGGCGCCGTCATCGACGGCCGCCAGTGGACGACGGCCACCAGCGGCGAAGACCTGCCGTGGGCCCAAGCCCGGGATTACTGCCGAAGTCTGAGCCTGGGCGGCCACGACGATTGGCGCCTGCCGACCCTGGAAGAGCTGGCAACGCTGCAGGATCCGACACCAGGGGGCACGGGGATCAAGCCGCCGGTACAGCTGGGCGGCTGCTGTCTCTGGAGCAGCACCTCGCTTGCCGAGCGGCCCGACGGTGACGGCAGTGAGCCCGGCGCGTCGCCCTCGAGCTACTACTGGGGCATCGTCTTCGACGGCGGCATCCTTTACTACAGCAATCAGGTGTTCGCCGACGGCCAGGCGCTTTGCACGCGCAACGGCACCTGAGCGTTTCTTCAGGGCGACCGCTACCAGTAACCGATCATCCGCCCGCAGACGATGACGCCCAGCCAGATCGCCAGCGATGAGGCACCGGCCGTGCGCAGCATCCATCGATCGGCGCTGGCATCCGCCTGGCCGGCGAGCGCCCGCCGCCACGCCGGCAGGCGCGCAATCACGGCCACGTTGAGGATGCCCAACACCACGAGCGGCAGCTTCACGTACAGGAACGGGTTGCCGTCATAGCCGGTGGCGTTGACGGTGATCATCATGCCGCCGCTGAGCACCGCGGCGGCCAATCCCATGCCCGCCAGCGGCACGGTGGGCCGGGCGATCTGAGCGAACGGGATCCGCCGCCAGCAGCCGATCAGCCGCAGGTCGAGCACGAGCACCGCGCCGAACAGCGCGGCGATGCCGAGAATGTGGAGCAGGTTCAGCCAGGCGTACGTCCAGACGCCGGCGTCGCGCAGCACCGCACCCAGGGCGCTGTCTTCCAGCCACACCAGAACGGCGTAAACACGCGCTTCCACCCAGCCTGTTCCCCAGCGCGCTGGCTAGGATCGCTTCGGCGGGTAGACGTCGTAGTGCACGTCACCGTGGGTGACCCGGCGCACCTTGATCTCGTTGCGACCGGGATCGCGGCTGCGCTCGCCCTGCACGGTGACCGCAGCACCCTCTGGAATCGCATCCTCCCGCAACCCGGCACGGTGGGTACGCGGCGCCGGCGCGAGGGTGATGTCCCAGAGCGTCCCGTCTGCATCGCGGACCTGCATGGTGCCGTGGGGCCCCGACAGACTCAGGCCGGTTTCCAGCACGCCGCTCACCGTGATTTCGTCGTCGTTGCCCGACCAGCCGTGGTGCGCGGCGGCCGGCAGAGCCAGGCCGAACGCACAGACGAGGCCGAAGGTACGCACCATGGCGCTTATTGAATCCATCATCGATGTCCTCGTTTATGCCCAGCAGGATAACGGACGCGCTCAGACTTGCCAAAGGTGTGCTTCGGGGGGGTTATTGGGGAGATCGCGATCGGGAGATCGCTCCTACGATTTTGCAGGTCAGGAGACGCCGACGCCGCTGACGCGCAGCCACGGCGCCACGTGGCTGCCGAAATCGGCGCGCTCGCGGGAGACGCCGACCACGGCGTTGAGCAGCGCGTCGAGGTTGCCGCTGATCATCGTCTCGGACAATGGATACCGCACCTCGCCGCCTTCGATGTAATAGCTGTTCTTGGCGATGCCGGAGAAGTCGCCACGGTCGTTGGGCCGGCCGCCGGAGAACCGCGAGATGAGAATGCCGCGATCGACACCGCCGATCAGCGCCTCGAGGGGCGCCTCGCCGGGCTCCACCACGATGCAGCCGCCGCCGGTCACCGCCCGGGGCAGGCCGGTCTTGTTGGCGGCATACAGGTCGAGCAGGTATGAGCGCAGCACGCCCCGCTCGATCACCGTGGCATTGTGCGCCTCGAAGCCGTCGGCGGTGACGAAGTAACCGGCTGGCAGGTCCCGGGGGCGGGAGTGGACGGTGAGCGCCGGGCTGACCACGCGCTCGCCCAGCCGCCCGCGATACGGCGAGGTGCCGCCGATCATGGGCACGTTCGACACGCTCTCCAGCAGAAAGCCGAGAAAATCACCGATGCAGTCCGGGGTGATCACCAGATCTCCGGTGAACGGCCCGGGGGTCTTTCTGGTGCGCACCTGCTCCGTCGACTGGCGCATGAGGGTGGCGAGGGTGGCGAGGGTATGCAGCGGCCGGTCGAGCCCTGCGAGCGCCAATCCGGTGTAATTGAACGACGACTGATCGGTGCCCTGCCGCGAGCTGAACATCACCTGGGCGCCGTAGCGGGCGGTGCGCGAATCGAAATCCACGCCGTTGCTGTTGAGCAGCAGGCTGCGCTGCTCGTTGAAGTCGATGTGACCTTCCCGCACGGTGAGCGTGGGATGGGTGGAGCGAGCGTAGTCGAGATACTCGTCGAAGCGCTGCGCCATGGCGTCGAAATCCACCTGCTCGGGGCCGGTGGAAAACCGTTGCGGCGGCTGCGCCGGGGAGATGTCGTTGGCGGCATCGGCCGCCGACCCCTGGGCCATGTCCCAAAGGTCGTCAGCGGCGGCAGCCACCGCATCGCCATCGAGCTTGTTGATCGCCATGGTGCTGCGCTTGTCGTCGATGATCCCGAGCAGCCCCAGCTGCAGGTCGTGGTTGGTGCGCAGCAGCGAGATCCGCCCGGTGTTGGCATTGAGCTCGTGGCGCTCGGTGCTGGTGAGGCGCACCTGCGCCTTGGCAAAGCCGCGGCGGATCAACGTCTCCAGCGCGCGCGACGCAAGCGCGCGATCGTCAGCCGTTGCCGTCATCACGCACCTCCCAGATGCACGCGGCAGCGAATGGACGGCCCGCCCATGCCCACCGGGATGATCTGCTTCTTGCCGCACATGCCGGCGCAGCTCCAGTGCATCTCGTCGGACACCATGGTCACCGTCTTCAGCATGTCGAAGGCGACGCCCGAGATGGTGGTGTCGGAAATCGCGCGGCCGAGCTTGCCGTTCTTGATCTCGTAGCCCATCTGCACGCCGAACATGAACTCCGATGTGCCGTCGGCCTGGCCGTTCGACGGCCACATCAGGTAGTAGCCGTCCGCGACGCTGGCGATCATCTCCTCGAGCCGGTGCGGCCCCGGCAGGATGGCGGTATTGCGCATGCGGATCAGCGGCTCGTCGGAGAACTGATACGCCCGCGCGTTGCCGGTGGCGTTGGCGCCAAACCGGCTCGCCGTCTGCCGGTTGTGCATGAAGCCCTTCAGCACGCCGCGATCGATGAGCACGGTGTCGGTGCTCTCGACCCCTTCGTCGTCCAGGTACACGGGCACCGGCAGCGTCTCGCCGTCGCGGGTGTGGGCGTAGTCGATCATGGTGATCAGCGGGCTGGCGACCAGCTGATCGACGAAGTCGCCGGCGATGGAGCCGCCTTCCACCAGGTCTGCCTCGGTGGTGTGGCCGATGGCTTCGTGGGCGAGGATGCCGGCAAGATCGGCGTCGAGGATCACGTCGTGCTGGCCTGCCCGGGACCGCACCCCGTCGCGCTTGGCCATGAGGTGGCCATGCAGATCGGCGATTTCGGGATGCAGCAGCGCCGGATCGTCGAACACGTCCTCGAACTGGCCGCGCCCGCCGAACGGCCGGCGCAGCTCCACCGGCTCGCCGGCGGCGTTGCTGGTCACCAGGTTGACGACCACCAGCGAGCGGGTGGTGTTCGAGTAGCCGTCCGCGGCGTCGGAGGTGAACAGGCGCTTCTCCATGTCGAGGTTCCACAAGCTGACGCTGCGGGAGCGCAGGCCCGGGTAGGTGGCGACGATGTGCGCGTCGACAGCGGCCAGAAAGTCGACGATCTGGCGCTGGGTGCGGCGCGGACGACGGGTGCCGAAGTCGCTGCTGGCGCGGGCGCGCACGCCGGGCGCCAGCTGTGCCTGCTCATCGGCCGCATGGCGGGCCAGCACCTGGGCGTTGCGGGTCGCCTCGTTGATGGTGGCGACGATCGGCTCCCCGGCCAGGTCGGGGCGCGAGGCGAAGCCCCACACCCCGTTCTTGAACACCCGCGCGGAGACGCCACCGTCGACGCTCTTCAGGTTGGTGACCACATCGCCATTGAGCAGCGCCACGCGGACGTTGGTGTTCTGCTGCAACCGCAGTTCGGTGTACTCGCTGAAGCGGTTGGCGTAGGCGGCAAGATTGGCTTCGCGAATGGACATGGCGGGCTCCCGTCAGCTCAGGTAGGGCGTGGTGGCGAAGTAAGTCTGCGCGCAGAAGCCTTCCGGTATCGGCGAGCGGTAGCTGCCGTCGGGCTGCAGCAGCCAGCTCTGATCGGTGTCGCGCAGGTCGGCGGCCATGACGTGATTGACGAGCATGGCGCGAACGCGCTCGCTCTTCACCGGCACCAGCACTTCCACCCGGTCGTCGAGGTTGCGCGGCATCCAATCCGCCGACGACAGGAATACCCTGGCCTGGGCTGACGGCAGCGCGTGCCCGTTGCCGAAGCAGACCATGCGGGTGTGCTCGAGGTAGCGGCCGATGATGCTCTTCACTTCGATGCCATCGGACAGGCCGGCAACGCCGGGCCGCAGCGCGCAGTGCCGCCGCACCACCGCCTGCACGGGCACGCCTGCCTGGGATGCTTCGTAGAGCGCGTCGATCACCTTGGTGTCCAGCAGCGAGTTGAGCTTCAGCCAGATGCCCGAGGGGTTGCCACGGCGCGCGTTGTCGGCCTCGGTACCAATGGCTTCTACGAGAAACTCGCGCAGGCCGTTCGGCGCCACCACGAGCTCACGGGTGGCCGGCTCGACGAGATTGCCGGTGATGTAGTTGAACACCCGGGTGAGCTCGCGAGCCAGGCCGGCGTCGGCGGTGAACAGGCTCAGATCCGCGTAGTGCCGCGCGTTGCCCGGGTGATAGTTGCCGGTGGAGAAGTTGGCGTACTCCCGCAGCCGGCCGCCCTCGCGCCGCACCACCAGCAGCAGTTTGGCGTGCACCTTCAGGCCGATGATGCCGTATACCACCCGCGCGCCCGCCGCCTCCAGCACCCGCGACAGCGCCACGTTGTGACGTTCGTTCTCGCGCGCTTCGAGTTCGAGCACCACGGTGACGGCTTTGCCGTTGCGTGCAGCCGCCACCAGCGGCCCGACGATCTCGTCGTCGGTGCGGTAGAGCGTCTGCTTGATGGCAACCACATCGGGATCGTCGGCGGCGCGGCGAATGAAATCGATCTGCGCCTCGAAGCGGTGATAGGGCCAGTGCAGCACCACATCCTGCTCGCGCATGGCGGCAAACAGGTCGCCACCGTGCCGGGCCAGCACCGGCAGTTCCTGCTGGGTGTGCCGAGGGTACAACGCGCCTTTGACGCCACCAGCGTGCAGCGCATCGCCGACCAGGCCCTGTAACGCCTCGAACCGGGCCACGCCCGGCCAGGCGCAACGGAGCACGAACCCCTGGCCATCGCCCAGCAGTTCGGCTTCTAGGAACCGCACCAGGTGGGGCGGGGCGCTGGTGCTGACATCCAACGCCAGCACGGCGTTCCTCGGCCGAGCCTCGAGGGTACGCTCGACTTCGTCGCGGAGGTCGGCAAACTCCTCCGATATCGCCAGATCGTTGGCGCGGATCAGGCGGAACAGGGCGACGCTGACGATTTCCTGAGCGCCGAGAAAACGATCGGCGTGCGCGGCCACCAGCGACTCGATGCGCAGCTGGCGGCCGCCGGCCTGCGTCGGCACGAAGTCCGGGATGCCCGAGGGTAACGGCAGCACCACCACGCCGGCCGGCTTGCCCGGTTGCCGCACTTCGAAGATCAGGCAGAGCCGATCGTGGGCGATGAACGGGAACGGGTGCTCTCGGTCGACCGTCAGCGGGGTGAGCGCCGGCAGGATCATGTCGTCGAAGTCGTCTTCGAGCCCACGGAGCTGGCGGCGGTCGAAGGCCGCGCCATCTATGTCGATGCCTTCGCCCTCGAGCGCTTCCAGCAGCCGCTGAAAGCAGGCTTGCTGCTGGTGGCGCAGCGACACGATGCCGTCGAGCACCGCCGGACGCACGGCGGCGTCTACCTTGTCGAGCCGCACGGCGATGATCTCGTCCAACACAGCGACCGAAATGCCGAGAAATCGCAGGCGCTCGGCCAGCGGCGTGGCCGCCGCTTCAGCCTGCTCGAGAATCCGCCGCACGTAAGCCAGGTCGGAAAGATCCCGATCCAGATAGCGCGCCTGCCGCGGCGCGACTTGCAGCTGCGCTCGCTCTTCGGCTGATGAATCGCTCAATACCCGGCCCCTTCGCCACCACCCCAGCGATACAACGATAGGTGACGCCGCCCAGCGCGGCAAGCACCGAAAAAACGCTGCAATCCGCACCATCGACCCATTGCCGCTGCTGCACCGCGGACATAAGATCGCCGCTCCGCGGGCCCCCGCATCACCGTTCACAGCCAGGCGACCATGACCTCCACTCTGCTCGGCTTCGTGCTCATCTATCTGGTCGTCTCCATCGGCATCGGGGTGTACGCCGCCACCCGGGTGCACAACGCGCGAGACTACATCACCGCCGGGCGCAGCCTGCCCATGTTCATCGTCATAGCCATGGTGTTCGCCACATGGTTCGGGGCGGAAACCGTGCTCGGCATTCCAGGCACCTTCCTCGACGAGAACCTGGGCGGCACCATCTCCGACCCGTTCGGCGCCGCGCTGTGTCTGGTGCTGTTCGGGCTGGTGTTCGCCCGCCCGCTGTACCGCCTAGGCCTGCTCACCCTGGGCGACTTCTACCGGCAGCGCTTCAACCGCCCGGTGGAGGTGGCGATGAGCCTCGCCATCGCCGTGTCCTATCTGGGCTGGGTCTCCGCTCAGGTCACCGCGCTGGGGCTGGTGTTCAACGTGATCTCCGAGGGCATGATCAGCCAGGATCAAGGCATCATCCTCGGCGCAGCGGTGGTGATGATCTACACCCTGTTCGGCGGCATGTGGTCGGTGGCGCTGACCACCGTGGTGCAGATGACGGTGATCGTCATCGGCCTGCTGTGGATCAGCTACTTCGTCGCCGACATGCCCGAGGTGAACGGCATCGCGCCGGTGATCGCTCATGCCCACGCCGCCGGCAAATTCGAATTCTGGCCCGACGCCCACTGGGCCGCCATCGTCACCTTCATCGCCGGGCTGCTGACCATGGGCTTCGGGTCGATTCCCCAGCAGGATGTGTTTCAGCGCGCCAACGCCTCCCGCAACGAAAACATCGCCGTGTGGGGCACCACCATCGGCGGCGTTGCCTACTTCGCGTTCGCGGCCGTGCCGCTGTATCTGACCTACGCTGCCACTCTGGTGGATCCGGTCATGTCGGAGGCCCTCATGGCGGAGGATGCCCAACTGGTGCTGCCCACCTTCGTCGCCACCCATCTGCCCATCGCCGCCCAGGTACTGTTCTTCGGCGCGCTGCTGTCGGTGATCATGAGCACCGCCAGCGGCACGCTGCTGGCGCCGTCGGTGACCATCTCGGAGAACATCCTCAGGCCCTACCTGTCCGAGAAGCAGCTCAGCGACAGCCACTTTCTGTGGATTACCCGCGCTGTGGTCGGGCTGTTCGCGGTGCTGGTTACCGTCTACTCGCTGTGGGCGCTGGAGGCCCAGATGACCATTCACCACATGGTGGAGAGCGCCTACAAAGTCACCCTCGCCACCGCCTTCGTGCCGCTGGTCGCGGGGCTGTTCTGGCGCCGCGCCAACAACACCGGCGCAGGGCTGTCCATCACGCTGGGCTTCGTGGTGTGGATGGGCATGGAGTTCCTGGCCCCGGAGGCCGCGCTGCCGCCGCAGTTCGCGGGCTTCATCGCGAGCATTGTGGGGATGCTGGCGGGTACGCTGCTGTCGGGGAGTTCGGTGCAGCCGCGGGGGGATCGCGCTCTGGAGAGCGCTCCCACGGGGTGAGGGGTGAGGGGGCCGGCGCTGGACTTCGGCTGCGGGTTTCGGTGAATATCCAGACGAATGCATTTTTCGCTGGAGTCGGTCATGCACGACCTGGTCATTCGCAACGCCACCATCGTCGACGGCAGCGGCGCAGCCGCATTTCAGGGCAGCGTGGTGGTCGACGACGGCAAAATCACCGAGGTGACCCGCGGCGCCGGGCCGGCGCAAGCGCGACGGGTGATGGAGGCCAGCGGCGGGCTGTTGACCCCCGGCTTCGTCGACATCCACACCCACTACGATGGCCAGGTGTGCTGGGACAAGCAGGTCACCCCCAGCAGCTGGCACGGCGTGACCACGGTGGTGATGGGCAACTGCGGCGTCGGCTTCGCGCCGGTGCGGCCGGGTTCCGAAGACGCCCTGGTGGCATTGATGGAAAGCGTCGAGGACATTCCGGGAACGGCGCTGCACGAAGGGGTCACCTGGGGGTGGGAGAGCTTCGCCGAGTACCTCGACGCGATCGACACCCCCTACTCCGTGGACGTCGGCGCGCAGGTTCCCCACGTGGCCATCCGCCACTACGTGATGGGCGAGCGCTGCTACGAAGACGCCAGCACCGCCGACATGCAGGAGATGCGCCGCCTCACCCGCGAAGCGCTCACCGCCGGCGCGCTCGGCTTCAGCACCTCCCGCTTCTACGGCCACCTCGATCGGGCCGGCAACCTGGTGCCCGGCACGCGCGCGACCGCCGCGGAGATGCTGGCCATCGGCAGCGCGTTCGAGGGCATGTCTCACGGCACCATCGAAATCATTTCCGACTGGCTGAAGGATCCCGAGGAGTTGGCCTGGATCGAGCAGATCGCCCGCACCACCGGCCGCACCATCACCACCCTGGTGGGGGCGGGCCACAGCCCGGTGTGGGATCTGGCCGCCAAGCTGGACGCCGACGGTTTTCATCTGCGCCCCCAGGTGGGCGCTCGCCCGGCCTCCATCCTGATGACTCTGGAAGGCACCATCAATCCGCTGCGGCAGTTCCCCACCTACCGGGAGATCCACCATCTGCCGCTGGCCGAGCGCCAGGCCCGGCTGCAGGATCCGGCGTTCCGCCAGCGGCTGCTCGCCGACGAGCCGATTCTGCCGCGCAATGCCGACGCGGTGCGCATGGTCAGCGATTACCCCCACATCTACGTCATGGATGCCGAGCTGAGCTACGAGCCCAGCGCCGACGACAGCGTGGCCGCCGTGGCGCAACGCCGGGGCGTCAGCCCGGTGGAGGTGGTCATGGACACCATGGCCGCCAGCATCCCGCTGCTGGTGCTGTTCGGCAACTACCCCGGCGACCTGGAAGGCCAGCGGGCGGTCATCGAAAACCCATTGAGCGTGTTCGGCCTGTCCGACGGCGGCGCCCACTGCGGCGTGCTGGTGGACGCCAGCGTGCCCACCTACATGCTCAGTTACTTCACCCGCGATCGGCGCCGCGGGCCGCACCTGCCGCTCGAGATGGTGGTGCACAAAATGACGCACGACACCGCCACCGTTTACGGCCTGAGCGACCGGGGATTGATTGCACCTGGCTATCGCGCCGACCTCAACCTGATCGACTACGAGCGATTGAAGCTGCAGCAACCGCAGATGGTTTACGATTTGCCCGCGGGCGGCAAACGCCTG
Organism: Pseudomonadales bacterium; assembly: GCA_047920935.1. Lineage (GTDB taxonomy): Bacteria > Pseudomonadota > Gammaproteobacteria > Pseudomonadales > Azotimanducaceae > UBA7803. The sequence continues at coordinate 14,794 of JBLRXD010000003.1, forward strand.
GTGCAGAAGGCCGACGGTTACGTGGCCACGCTGTGCGCCGGCGAGGTCACCTACGAAGGCGGCGAGCATACCGGCGCCATGCCCGGCCGGCTGCTGCGAGGGGGTGCACCGCGGGGATGAGCCCCCGCGGTGCGATTTGCATCGCGCCGCCCACTTCGTCAAAGGCCCCTGGTAGTGGCTCAGAGCCGGCTGCGGAACGTCACTCCGTAGGTGCGCGGAGCTTCTATGAAGGCGCCTTGCGCTACCGTGCCGGCCGCACCGAGACCGCGCAGCGGCACGTTGAACGTTACGTTTCGGGTCTGCTCATCGAACAGGTTGTTGACCCAGCCCTCAATGGCCCAGCGACCGCTCGCTTCCCCCAGGCCGATCCGCAAGTTCACCTTGGCGTTGGAGCCCTCGAAATCGTAGGGCAGGTCTACCAGGCTGTTCGGGTCGCGGAACTGGGTGGAGGTTCGCCGCTTCGACTCCCAGCGGACATTGGCGTTGGCAAAGTAACTGAGGTTGGTATCGGGAATGAAATCTTCCCAAGTGGTACCGAAGACCCCGGTCCAATCCGCCGCGTTGGTCAAGCGACCGCCGCAGAGCGCGCTCACCTGAGGGGGTGCGTCCGCGCGGTTGCCATCGCAATTACCGGGGTACGAGGCATCCTGGTAGGTCACTGCCAACCGCAGATCGAGCTGATCCATGGGGGCGGCCTGCAGCTCAAGCTCCACCCCTTTGCTTTCCGCCTTGGGAACATTGAAGGTCTCGAACTGGACTCCGGTGAACTCGAGCACCTGGAAATCTTCGATGTCCTGGTAGAACAGTGCGACATTCAAGCGTAGCTGGCGATCCAGTAGGTCGGTCTTCAATCCGACCTCCCAGGCGTCGACGGTTTCGGAATCGAAGCGCGGATCCGCACCGCCAACGGCCGCGGTGGCGTCGAGGTTGAAGCCACCGGCCTTGAACCCATGGGTAAAGCTTGCATACGCCGTAGTAAGATCGTTGAACGCATAGACACCCTTGAGCGTCCAGATGAGTTCCTCGTCGCTGAAGTTGGCGTCGAATTCGGTGGGCAGAATGCCGAAGAACGGGCTGTCTGCGGTGACCGCCGGGGAGGCGAACGGGAAGCAGGTGAAACCGGCGACGATGCCACCCACGGTGGCGGCCACCGGCTCGAGCCCGCCGGACGCGCCGGCGTTCAAGGCGCCCGCATTGGCCAGTGCGTTCAGGCACGCTTGGTTGGAAGACTCGAACTGCTCGAACTTGCCATCCTTATCCTCGTCCACCCAGCGCAGGCCGAACACGAGGTCGACCTGGTCGGTGACCCGGAAGGTATTGTGGGTGAAGATCGACCACGCGTTAGTGGTCTGATTGAAACGATTGCGGGCGAACGATCCGGCCGGATCGACACCACCGGTGAATACCAGCGCCGGATCAGCAGCGCTCAGCGCATCGCCGAACGTACCGCCGGTGGCCAGTGGCACACCCGCCAGCGCCTGCAGGCCCAGGTCGAACCCGGGGCCCAACAACGGCAAACCAAAGAACGCGTTGGCGCTGGTATTGCGGCTGAAGTCGGCGCCGAGCCCCAGGCCCTGACCTTCGACAATGTCTTCCCACATGAAGAAACCACCCACCATCCACTGCAGCCGGCCGTTTTCGCCGGCGAACCGCAACTCGTGGGTGGTGGTCTCGATCTCGTCAAAGGTCTTCTGGCCGTTGGCAGCCTCGGGTCTCACCGAGAACAGATCCAGCCCGATGAAGTCGGAGTGTTGCACCGACTGCGCATCGAAATATCGGTATGAGCCAATGTAGGTGAGCTCGAATGCATCGAAATCATAATTCAGCTCGGCCGATATCCCCCACTGCTCGAAAGGGTTTTCGAACTGCTGCGCGTTCGACCTGCGGTTGTTCAGCGCCGAGCGCCCGGATGCCGGCGCTCCACCGTCGGTAGGCAAGCCGGCTGCAGCGAATGCACCGCCAGCGACCAGCGGAGACTCCCCGAGGATCACCGCATCGCAACACTGCTCATCCGCATCGGCGTAGTCGGCAATGATGCGCAGGTCGCCGCGGTCGTCGATGTTCCACAGCACCTACCCGCGCAGCGACACCCGATCCCGGTCGAGCGATTCGGCGCCCGTGGTACTGCGCAGGAAGCCATCCTGGTTGCGCACTGCTACTGATCCCCGCACTGCCAGGCGATCCTGCAGCAGCGGCAGGTTACCCCCCACCTGCACGTTCCAGGCGTCGAAGTTGCCCGCTCCGGCGTTGATCCAGAATTCTCTGTCGCTGAGATCGGGGCGTACGGTACGGATGTTGAGCGCGCCAGCGCTGGTGTTGCGCCCGAACAGCGTGCCCTGAGGCCCGCGCAGTATCTCTATGGCCTCGACATCCACCAGATCACCGAGCGCGATGCCCGGCCGACTCAAGTGAACGCCGTCGAGGAAAACGCCCACCGCGCTCTCCAGGCCGATGTTGTTGCCGGTGGTGCCGACGCCGCGAACCCGGAACACCGACCCCTGAGATTCGGTCTGCGAGCTGTTCATGTTGAAACTCGCACTCAGCGTCGATAGATCGCGCAGATCCTGAACGCCACCCCGCTCCAGCTGCAGACCGCTGAACGCCGTCACGGCGATGGGAACCTCCTGAATGGATTCCGCCCTCTTGGTAGCGGTCACCACCACCTCTTCGATACCCCGCCGAGTCGGCTGCTCCGACTCGGCGGCCACCGGCTGAGCCAGCGCAACCGCCAGCGCGCCGAGGCCTGTGAATATAACCCTGAGCATGGTCTTCTCCCGTTGCTTACTGCTGATTACCAGCGTCGGAAATGAAAAAATGGCTGAGCCATTGAGCAGGTCAAGCGGCGCTCCTGCGCCATACGAACTTCTGGAACGGCTGATCCACCGGCGTCTCGGCGATCGCATTGAGGTAGTTGCTCATGACCTTCTGAGCGACCCCCAGCAACACTTCGCCGACGTGCTGCCGGCTGTATCCGGCGTCTATGAACGCCTGAAGGTCCGCGGCAGCTATCTGACCGCGCTGCCGCACCACCCGCAGCGTGAACCGCCGTAACGCCTCGAGGCGGGCGTCGGGCAGGGCAGTCTCCTCACGCAGCGCATCGATCACCGCGTCGGAGACCTGCATGGTCTTGGCGATCGCGGTATGCGCAGGAACGCAGTAGTGACAGCCGTGCTCCACGTTGATGGCCTGCCAGACCACGGTCTGCTCTGCCGCCGTGAAGCTGGTCTGGGTGAACAGTTCGTGAAGCTTTTTGTAACCCTTGAGCAACGCCGGGGATTCAGCCATCACCGCGTGCAGGTTCGGAATCATGCCGAAAGCCTGCAGCGAATCCTCGAGCAGCGGTCTGCTGGCTTCCGGCGCGGTGTTGAGGTCATGCAACTTGAATTCACTCATTCGAGATCTCCTTGTGGGGCGCTGGGTTGATCAGCGCTGATAGGTTAATTTGAGATAGCCAAGCGTCCCCGGCAGATCGTGGGCCACCGGGCTCATGCCGATCACGCCACAGGCGTTGCGGCAGGTGGGCGGATTTCTGTCGAAGACGTTGTTGGCACCCACGGTGAAATGCAGCGAGTCAGCGCCAATGGGCAGGTGGTAGCCGACCTGAACATCGGTGTACATGATCGAGCCCAGCCCGGTTCCGGCTGGCGCATCGTTGACGAACTCATCCAGCCCGTCCACGAACCGGAAGATCACCGTGGAAGACCAGTTCTGGTACGTCCAATCCAGCGTGCTGGTGAATCGCCACTCAGGGAACGCGCGCTGGAACGTCTCATCGGTAACCGCGCCTTCGAATGCGGTGCTCACGAAGGTGCCGTCCGGCTGCCGCGTGCGCTCGGAATAATCGACGAGACGGGTCGCGTCGAACCGCCAGCGCAATTGGCCGACATCGGTCGGAGGAGAGACATAGCGGACCGCGATGTCGAATCCGGACGTATCGATCCCGCCGATGTTCTGCAGCTGGTTGTCCACCAGGTCGATGACGCCGCTGCCGCCCCGGGTCACCCGGTCGCAGAAGAATGGGTTCAACGTATCAATACACGTCGTTACCACGTCGCCCGGGTTGCGCCCTTGAATGGCGTTATCAACCTCGATGTCGTAGTAGTCGAAAGACAAGGTCAGCGACTCGGACCAGTTGTTGGCCTCGGCCCACTTGGGTGCGTACACCACACCAAGGGTGAAGTTGTCGGAGGTCTCCTCCTGAAGATTCGAGTTCCCGCGGCTCACCGCCGAGACCTGTGGGTTGCGCTGCACGAAGGTATCGGCAATGCCGAGCGACTGACATGCAGAGATGATCGCCTGACTCTGCGCCTGTTCACGGCCCCCAGCGTCGGCGCCCGCCAGCGCCAGAAAATCGTTGCAGGGGTCGTTGAAGGTGAAATCCTCGCGCGCGGCGCCGCCGAACAACTCGCCAATGCCCGGAGCGCGAATGCCGGTGGACACCGACCCACGCAGCGACAACTCCGCCACCGGCCGATACAGCGCGCTTACCTTGAAGGTGCCTTCGGCACCGACCGTGCTGTAGTCGGAAATCCGACCCGCGCCGTTGAGTTCCAGGTAATCGATGCCAGGCTGATCCGCGGCGATGGGAACGTTGAACTCGGCGTAATATTCGATGACGTCGAAGCCGCCGGCGGTTGGGCCCGAGGGAATGCCGGCGGTTTCCCCGCTGGCCGCAACCGGGTCGGGGCGGAAAGACCCGTCATGCTCACGATACTGAACCCCTGCGGCGAACCCGACGCTGCCTGCCGGCAGCGCGATGAGGTCACCGGTGATGTTGAAAGCGACGTCCTTCATGGTCTGCTCGCTGAAGTCGCGTTGAGTGAAGCCAACGAAATCCAGCATTTCCCGGGTGATGCTTCCGCTGCCGTCCGCGCCCTGACCGCCGAAAAAGTTGAAGGGCACGCAACCGGGTACGGCCGCACACACGCTCGGATCGCCCAGGGCCACCGCCAGTCGCGCCTGATTGTGGGCGCCACGCTTCTCCTGAAAGCCGCGGTTGTCGCCATAGCTTGCGTACAGCTCCCAAGCAAAGCTGCGATCGGTGAATGCGAACTCACCCTCTACGCCGCCACTGACGAAATAGGTATCTACATCCTGAAAGAACTCGCGCGGCCCCGACTCCAATGGCCGGCGGCCAAAGAACTCCAGCGTTTCGTCCGCCACCGACAGATCCACGCCGAACGGGTTGAACGCCTGGTTCGCGGCGATCACCGTGTCGCGGGCAATGGCATTGCCGCAGCCATTGCCGAGACACAGCGGCTCGGGCGCCGCCATGGTTGCCGATTGACGGTTGGTGTACACCGCGGAGGCCACCATTCGCACCGAATCGCTCAAGTCGTGGCGGAGGTTGGCGAACAGATTTACACGCTCATTGGGGGTACGCAGAAAGTTGAACCCCGGGCCGTTGAAATTGAACCTGTCGGCGTTGGTGAAATCGTGGAAATCGAGCGTGCCGGGGTTGGCCGGATCGAACTGGGGAATGTTGTTTACACCGTCATTCAAAACCCCATCGTTGAGCGTGACGCTGGCGCCGCCGGCGAATTCGGGACCAAAAATGAACCTGCCCTGCGGCGTGAAAGACGAACAGTTCGAGCCGGCGACAGCGCAGCTTTGCGCGAATGGGTTCGGAAACGCCGACTGGTTGCGATCGAATGTCTGGACCCGTCGCTCTTCGACGTAGCCAAGCCCCAGAACCACGTGGGTGCGATCGTTACCCGCACCCCAGCGAGTGGTGATCTCGAAGTTCTCGCCATCTCCTTCGCTGACGAATCCGCCGTAGTGCGCGTTTACCGCGAACCCCTCGAAATCCTTGTGGGTGATGACATTGACGACGCCGCCGATGGCATCGGATCCGTAGATTGCCGAAGCGCCGTCCTGAAGAATTTCGATCCGCTGAATCATGCTGGTAGGGATGGTGTTGAGGTCGACCGCGATCGGCACGCCGGATGCGGATGCGCCCGGAATGAACCGCCTGCCGTCGACCAGCACCAGCGTACGTCGCGACCCGAGGTTGCGTAACGCGATCTCGGCCGAGCCAGCACCGATGCCCGTGCCGTCCTGAGGGAAACCGGAATTGCCGGGAACGTTGAACCGAGTATTGATCGACGAGGAACTGAGCGGCAGACGCTGCAGCATGTCGCCGAGGTTCGTCAGCCCGGTTTGATCGAGGAAGTCCTCGCCCAGCTCCATCACGGCAGCCGGCTCGTTGAGCGGATTTCGGCGGATTCGGGAGCCGGTGACCACCACCTCCTCGATTGGCGCGGCCTGTGCCGCGTGCGCAGACTGAACCGATATCGTCGTCAGCAACACGGCGACGAACGGCAGCAGGCTCAACCCCCAGAATGGGGCGAGGCGCTGGTCTGACATGTGCGTTTTCCTTCTACGTTTGATGTGACCTACAAACGCAGGCCGAGAGCTTCTGTTACAAGCGTGTGTCTAATTGTTGTACCAGAGTTGCCAGCTCGGGAGACGCGGCCTCAGCAGCGTCCTGCTCGGGAAGCCGCGTGCGCTCAAATTCCAGACAGCCCGGATCGCGGGCAAAGAACATGGCCCAGGTCCACTCGAAATGAACCCGAACCTTGGCGGCCATGGTTGGTATCTTCGAAAGGTAAAGGGCGCGCCAGAGCAGCCAGCCTACGAAACCATGAATTCTGATTCCGAAAATCTCCGCGACCGCGCGGCGATGCCCAATGGCAGCGAGTTGCCCCATCGGCCGGTAGCTGAAGTCGCGCACCGGCTTACCCTGCACGGTGGCAATGATATTCGCGGCAGCGGATTTCGCCTGACGCACGGCGAACTGAGCGGTGGGTGGGCAGTCGAGATGGTCGTAGGCGTTGCGGATTCGAGCGCAGTCGCCTACCGCCCAGACATCGGTGGACCCCCGCACGCGCATGTCCGGATCGGTCAGAATCCGACCCCTGTCGACGGGAAACTGGCTGGTGTTGACGAACTCGTGCGGCATGGTGCCAACAGTGGAAACCAGCGTCGCGCCGCCGATAATCTCGCCGTCGCGAAGCGCTACCGAATCCGCGTCCAGGCGCTCCGCCCTGGCGCCAAGCCGCACCTCCACGCCGCGACGCTCCAGCATATGCTGCGCGTACTTGCCCAACTGGGGGGCAATTTCCGGAAGCAGGCGGGGGCCGCTGTGAAGGAGCACCACGTGCGGATCATCCCTGGCGATGTTCCGGTAATGCCGGTAGGCCGAACCAACCAGATCGGCAATCTCACCGGCCGTCTCGACGCCGCTGAAGCCACCGCCAATGACCACGAAGGTCAGCAAACTGCGCCGGCGAGCGGCGTCGGTCGTCAGCGTTGCCTCCTCGAGGCGCCTCAGGATGGTATTCCGCAGGTGCAGCGCATCGCCCAGGGTCTTCAATGGCAGCGCGTGCCGGGCCATTCCCGGCACAGCATTCAGGTTGGCCGCCAGCCCCATGGCCAGCACCAGATGATCGTATCGCAGCGTGCCGTGCACCACGCCCGAATATGTGACGGTGCGCTGATTCGTGTCGATCTGCCCCACCGTAACCATGCGAATTCGCGCCCGCGAGAGCATCAGCCGAATCGGCGCTGCCACGTGCCCCGGCAGGAGCGCACCTCCCACCACTTCGGGCAGCAACGGGTTGTAGGTCATGACATTGGACCGGGTCAGCAGGTAAATGTCCCAGCTTTCGTCGAGTTGGGTCTCGAGCACCCGAGCCACCGCCGTACCGGCGAATCCACCGCCGACGACCACGATGCGGCGGTCCTTTTCTGTCAGCATCTGATTCGGCCGAGTTGGATGTCATGGCGATACACCATGACTAGACGCTAGAATCAGCGTCTCGTTACAGGCTGGCGTCAGACAAGCCTGCTGGAACTTTGTCATCAGCCTCACGGTCACAACCACAAGCGAAGAAAGAAACAACTAGAAACATCGCCCGAAGCGAGCCTCCTGCTCAAGCCAGCGGCCGAACGCCTATAGGGGAAGACGACGATGAGTGACGCGAGACCAGCGCGCGGCTATGTAGGAACCGTAACTGGGGGCCCAGGAGCCGGCGGGCCTTCCTCACCCTCGATGACCGGAGCGGCGGAGACCGCCGACGGCAGCAGTCTGACAGACGCCTTTGCTGCGGAGCAGAGGCTGGTTCAGGCCCTTCAGGCCGGCGACCATGCTGCCTTCCGTGAAGCGGTGAGCCGTTACAGCCCGCAGATGCTGGCTCGGGCGAGATCCATCGTCGGGCCAGCCAACGCCGAGGACGTTGTCCAGGACACTTGGATAGCGGCTTTCCGGCAGATCGGAGGTTTTGAGCACCGCGCCGCCCTTGGCACATGGCTGTTAAGTATCGTCTCCAATACGTCCATCTCCCTTCTCCGCAAACGCTCGAAGGAGGTCAGCCCGCCGCGCCATTACGACAATGAACCCGAGGCCGACTGGTTCGATGCCTCCGGCAGCTGGGCAGCGCCTCCCAATGTGTGGGAAGCGAACTCTCCTGAGGATCTTCTGATCGCCGATGCCCTGCAGGACTGCATCGACAAACATCTGCTGCTGATGTCAGACAGTCAGCGTGAGGTGCTGATCAAGCGCGACATGCAGGGGGACAGTTTCGACAGTATCTGTAACGAGCTGGCGTTGTCCGCGTCGAATGTCCGAGTATTGCTGCATCGAGGAAGGATGAGGATCATGAAGATGGTTGATCATTTTCAGGACACGGGCTCATGTTGAGCTGCCGCGAAATCACCGAGTGCTCGAGCGCGCTGGTGGATGGCGAGCTGGGTTTTCGAGCGCGTTGGGCGGTGCGCATGCATCTCGCCATGTGCGTGCATTGCCGTCGGTTCACGCGGCAGCTTCGGCTCCTGATCAATAGCCTGCGCCTGCAATCCGAAGACGACGGCGTTCCCTCGGATTTCGTCGATCGTGTCATGGCGGCGCTGGACAATTCGGAACCAGACCCCGATCCCGCACACACAGACCGTTGAACTTAAATCTGGTTCACGTTCTCAAGCCTTGAGTAGCAGCACAACAAGCGCAAAATGCGCAGGGAAAAGTTCCTCGAGAAGATGGAATCTCTAATCCGCGACGCTGTGCGGCGACTCGTCGGGTTGAAGATCACGGGGTCCATTCCCGACGAGTCGACGATCTGAATTTCTGGCACTTGCTGGAGTTCCACGATCTGGGTACGAAGCTGTTCGAGGGGATTAACCAGCATCTGGCGGGGCTCTACCGGGGCCTGCACAAGAACACTCAGCGGCTGGCGCTGCTGGGCTTCACCAATCACTTGATTGGTGGTACCTATGAGCTTGCGTAGGATAGGTGCCAATGAAAACCCGGCAAACGGGCGGAATCGGCACCACATCCACCGGGTTCTCAAAGAAAATCCTACGCTCTCACTCGACCAGACGGCTGCATTAAAGAACCGCCTAGATCAGTGCCTCTCTAGCCTTCGGGTTGAGCTTCGGCCTCGGGTCGGGCTTCCGCTTCGGCCTCGGGTCGGGCTTCCGCTTCGGCCTCGGGTCGGGCTTCCGCTTCGG
>JBLRXD010000003.1:24400-51622 GCA_047920935.1 Pseudomonadales bacterium
CCTCGGGTCGAGCCTCAGCCTCGGCTTCAGCCTCCCCGACCGCCGCCATATGGTAGCCACTCTCCGTTACGGCATCCGAGACGATACCGTGGATTGCCGCGCCACCGGCGATCACCGCGAGCACCGGGGCCGCATACGCAACACCGCGGGCCATCGATTTCAAAAACTTACTCCGTTGAATCTCCTCGTCCGACATCGTCAGTCTCCGGGTTGGGGCGGGCAGCTGTCAGGCATTGCACTTACACCTGATTGCCTCTGATGAAAAGGTACAAAGCAAGGTAGGTGAGCGTCACCTGGAACATCAGCCCACCCATAGGGTGCGTGGCGGTGGGCATGAAGTGCCATTGCCCCCAGTGCACCATCACGATCGCGCCCAGAAGCACGACGACTCCCATGAGCGCGCCGAGGCGGGTTACCCAGGCGTTGGTGAAGGCACCGATGATCACCAGGCTGCCTCCACCGACTTCCGCCAGCGCGACGAGCAACCCGATGAGGTAAGGCAACTCCATCATTTCCGAGAATTCGCTGATGCCGCCACCCATGAACTTGTCGATGCCCATGTACAGAAACACCCCGGCGAATGCGAGGCGAAGCAGCCAGTGCGACCACTGGCCGGCTCGGTCCAGCGCTTCGTCTTCGGTCGCAAGTTCCGTCGGCATGGTTCAGCTCCCGTCTGTTCAGCTTCCATCCATAGTTCGCTGACTGGTGTATTCCGTTCGCTGACCGGTTATGCCAGATTGATGCCAGTCTGCGCTGCGCCGGCTCAGGGCGCTGATCACAGCAAGCGCGCCATCCGCATCGGAGACATCGGCCGCGTAGCGCTCCAGATGCCCCGTCCACGATGACAGGGCTGCAACTGCATGACCCCCTGGCCGCCGCCCCTTGGCAGCGATACAACCCGGCAGCAGTGCGGCCATGACCTCATTCACCCCCACGGGCTGCAGCGCCTGGTTAGAGTTGTTCCGATCACCAGCCGGCCCGGAGACCACAACGGCCCGCACCTCATAGGCGGCAGCGGACCTGTCGCCTAGAGCCGGCACGAGAAAATCACGCGCAGGCCCTGTCGTGCAGGGGAACGCATCCCCCAGATCGCGCCGGTCAGCGAGGGACTCCAGGTAGTGGAAATGGCGCTGCGCAATCCTGATGGGCAGCCCGATGGGCGCTGCCGGACCGGAGCCCAGGCCGGCAAGGCGAAGCCCACCGAAACATCCCCGGCCCAGGCGCAGACCAAGCCCCAGCGCGGCAGCGTTCAGACCGCCCGCACAATCTTCACTGAACCACACGGCGCTCAGGGGCCCATCGTGGCCATCATCGACCGCCTCGGTCGGAACCAGACAGCCGCTGAGCCCCACCTCACCGTCACCGATCGCCTGCCGCTGAAGCTCGCCAGTGAGCCACCCCGCGACCTCCGCGAGCGGGAGGTGCTCGGCACACACCTCGCCGTCGACGACGACGGAGAACCCGCGCAAGGCTCGTAAGATCTCCACGCAGGGCGAATCGACGGCAGGCGAAGCAGCCGCAGGGGCCCGCAACGGGCCGAGGAAGCCCCCCAGGCGGGCAATCAGCGGCGCCCCATGAAGCCGCAGACGCAGCGCCGCCGAGCCTACCTGCAAGTCGAAACTACGGGCTGCTCGGTCGCGGGTGCGAGCCACCTTGTGCCCTTGATGGGCGCCCCGCGGGCCGGCATGCTGGATCAACAGCTGCGTCTCTGCCCAGTCGGCCAGCGCATTCCAGACGTCGTTGCGAATGGTCCATGGGTGAGGACGTGAAGACTCGCCCGCCTGCTCCAGTGTCTCCACCAGATCGTCGGCGACTTCATCCGGATCGGCACCGCCGACGGCCTTCAGCCACACGAAACCCGCGGACGGGTTGGTGGCGTAGGTTTGGCCGCAGCGCTCGCCGTAGAGAGTCAGACGCTGATCGCTGATGATCTCGACGGCTCCGCGGCGTCGCAGCCGCGGGCGGGCCACGCGCGCCCCCATGGCGGCATCAGCAAGGATCATGTCCGCCAGCCGGGGCAGCGGCAGGAAAGGCAGGTATCGCTCGACATCGGCGGCTGGATAGACGCGTTCGAACCCACCTGCCCGTGCCAGTTCCGCATCGACGTAGCGAACGATCTCCCCAGCAGTGGCGGCGGCAGGGGCTGTCGTCCGCGCGGGCGAGGGCGCCGCCACGTTGAGGCCGAGCAGCGACACCATATCCGTGACCAGCTGCCGTTTCACCACAGCTTCGACATCGCCTCCGTCCTTCGGGGCAGCACATACGCCCATCGAAGGGCTCAGATTGCATTCGAGGATCCAGGGCTTGAGGGTGTCGTCCACGAGGCAATCCAGGCCCAGCAGTTCGTAACAACTCTCAGGGTCGGCACCGGCTTTGAGGGTGCCGGCGCGCATCGGCTCGCGCCCAGAGATCGCGGTCAACGCCACAAGGTCGCGAATCCGCGCGAACAGCTTGTGATCGTCATGCCCCTGATCCCGCAGCCAGCTGCGGTATCGGTCGAAATCTATGAACACCACAGGTGAATCCGCCTCGCTATTTGTTGCATTGACGTCGGGATTGGTCAGATGCACGTAGGGATTATCCCAATCTCCCGCGCGGTAAGGCTCAGAAGCCAGCTTCGCAAAGCCCTGACGGTACAGGTAGACGCGCAGCGGTTCGGTCGAGCGGATCAGCACGTACAGCCGCAGAACGTACTTATGCCCGTACATCAGGTGCGGCTTCTCCAGATATTCCTGCACCATCCAGCTGGGGCCGGAAGGCACCGCCGCCGCGTCGTCCACGACGCGGATGCCCCTGCCCCGGGATGAGTTCTTCGGCTTGAGAATCCAACGCTTGTCCGGCGACTCCAGCGCCGCCTGCTGAAAGTCGTGATACTCCTGAGGCATTCCGTAGACGCGCGGCACAAAATCCATGCGGGCCGCCGCCGCGTCGTCGGGGCCGAGCTGTTCGAGGATTCGCTCCCGGGTCGTGGTCAACGTCTGATACAGACGATTCTTGATGGTGAGGCAGCCGTTACCGGGGATGTGATTGATGGAACGCCCGTGGGTCGCTTCTGCAAACACCGCCGGGGCTGGCATTCCAGTACACCAGTAGGCGTGCCACGGGCCAGTAGCCTCGACGCGCCACAGAGACGGATCCAGAGCCTCGCGAAAGTACAGATCCTGCTCCGGCTTGCGCTCACCGGCAAGCCGAAAGGCGCGGGGCTGCTGCGTTCGTTCGCTCATCAGCGCCTCCCATGAGCAGATGGCTCAGAATTTATTGTTCTCCGGTGCCCACCGTCGAGCAATCATGCGGATGTGCGCAATGACTTCCGTCAAACCGCCCTTCACGTGCGCGTCCGATCATATTTTGGGCACGCGGTCTGCAGGCGCAGCCCAATGGAGGAGTCCGCAACCGCATACACCGTTCTGCTCGCAGCGATTTGCGGCTTCTTTTTTCTGGTGGCGACCGTTCGCCATTACGCAGCCAGCACCCCGCTGCCGGCGGAGTCGTGGCTGCTGCTTGCCGGCATCGCGTACGGGCTCGCGGCCCCGCGGGTGGCGGCGTTGCCGGCTGCAGAACTGAATCCGCAACTGGTGGTCATGGTGTTGCTGCCGGTGTTGGTGTTCGCCGGTGCACGCCGCCTGCCGGTTACGCTGCTGCTTCCCATCATGAGCCCCGTGGCGCTGCTCGTCCTGGTGGGCACGCCGTTGACGATGCTGGCGATCGGGCTGTCGACAGCATGGCTGTTCGGCTTTCCCTATGAAGCCGGGCTGCTGTTCGGCGCGGCGGTGGCAACCATCGACCCGGCTGCGGTATCGCGCGTCCTGGATCGCTATGCAATTCCCGAGCGCCTCAAACTGCTGCTACATGCGGAATCGATCTTCGGCGATGCCATCGCCATCGTTGCCTTCATTGCGATGGCAGCGGCCATCGTCGCTCATGCGGAGCTTTCGATTGGCACCGTGTTCGTCACCGCGGTCAGAGGCGCGCTGCTGGCGGTGCCCGTTGGTCTGCTACTGGGCTGGACTGCGGCGTTGCTGGTACGGCACTGGCATGAGGAGAACCGGGTGCCCGGCCTGACCCTCACGCTGATCCTGCCGTTCGCAGGCTATCTGCTCAGCGAACGTCTGCTGCATGCCTCAGGAATCATCGCCGTGCTCTGTGCGGCACTGGCGTTCAGACACACCCGCCGAGTCGATGCGAGTGAGCGTCCTGAACTGTACGACCAGATCTGGACGTACTTCGGCAGCCTCAGTGCCAGCATCCTCTACTTCGCCTTGGGCGCGGCCATCGCTGCGCAGACCTTCGTGCTCGACTGGAGGCTGCCCACCGTCATCCTGGCGTTGCTGCTCAGCCGGGCGGCGCTGGCCTACGGCAGCGGTTGGCTGCTGCGCGCGCGCGGCCGCCCGCTGCCACGCGCATGGCGACACGTCATCATGCTCGGCGGCATGCGCGGCGCGGTGCCGGCTGCACTGATCCTGATGATGCCAACTGACTATCCCTATCGCAGCGAACTGCTGGCGCTGGTCTTCGTGCTGGTCGGGTACACGCTCATTGCCCACCCGCTGCTGCTGTCCGCTTACCTGCAGCGTCATCGGATTTCTGCACTCACCGGCTCTGCGGAAGGGGAACACGATTTGACCCGAGACACCCTCTCGGCCGCTTCGCCGGGACTGGCGCGGCGGCTGCAATCCTGCGCGTGGGGGATTGCCGCAACTGCCGGCGTCGCAGCAGGTACCGTGTTCATCCTGCTGGAGATGACCCTGGTGCCTTTGCTGCAGGGGGCCAGCCCTTGGGCGCCAGTGCGTATGATCGCCGCCATCGGCATGGGCCCTGCGGTGTTGCCGCCACCGGCGATCTTTGCCGGGGACGTGCTGCTGGTCGCGATGGTCGTACACTACACGCTGTCGCTGGTGTACGCCTGGCTGCTGGCCCCACTGATAGAAGGCATGGGATGGGTAAAGGCTACGCTATCGGGAGCCGTTTTCGGGCTCGGTCTGTATTTGATCAACTTCTACGTCTTTACCGCCATGTTCCCGTGGTTCGCGCAAGCGCGCACCGGAGTGACCATTTTTGCTCACCTGGTGTTCGGTGCCGTGCTGGCGGCGACGTACATATCGCGCAAGCCCCAGAATATGAAGCCGTGAGGTGTTCCGGTTCGAAGGCCCACGGGAGCTCGCGGATTGCTGGCGCGCGGATTGCTGTGCCCCTGCCGAAACTCGACGAAAGAGGAGCCTTCCGTGCAAGCCTTGGTGAGACCAGCGGATACCTTTCCGAACATGCGCATCCGGCTAACCAACGCTCAGCATCTAGCCACGCCCGAGGGGTTTGCGGACGACTACACGATCCTGCTGTTTTTTCGCGGCCACTGGTGACCGTTCTGTCGCCGTCAGTTGGACGGCTACGAGAGCCGGATGACAGCGCTACGGCAACTCGGTGTTGCCGTCTTCGCTGCTTCGGTAGACGCCGCGGAGGATGCTGGCAAGTTGGCTGAAACCCTCAGCTTTCCCGTCGGTTTCGGTCTGACGGAAGACGACGCCAAGACCATAGGGGCATTCTGGGATGCAGAAGGCAGCTTCATGCAGCCTACCGAGTTCATCCTTCGGGGGGCCGGCAACGTGATCGCATCAACATACAGCTCCTCGCCCGTGGGACGCATTCGCGCCGATGACGCCGTGTCGTTGATCAAGCTCGTTTCCAAGAAGGCGACGTGACCGGGCCTGCTCGGTCAGCCAATCGGTAAATTTTGGAACGCATGGTCCCAAACTTACCACCAGGCGCCGCGGCGGAGCGTCCCGGGGAGGCGGCCAGTCCGGCTGAGGAACAGCCGTACACGCCCATCGGTGAGTACGGCGCGATCGGCGACGGCCGATCGGTAGCGCTGATTTCCTGCGAGGGGTCTATCGACTGGCTTTGTCTGCCTTACTTCTCGGCCCCGTCGATCTTCGCCGCCCTGCTCGATACCCGTCGCGGCGGCCGCTTTCGCGTGTGTCCGACCGCCCCTTTTCGTGCGGAGCAGCGTTACGTTGCCGACACCAACGTTCTCGAGACGAAGTTTTCGACCGACTCCGGCAGCGTGGTGCTCACCGACTGCATGGCGGTTCTGCCGCAGGAGAAGCACTACGACGAGCTGCGTCCGCAGGCCGAGCTCCTCCGTCTGATAAGCGGCTGCGAGGGGACCGTGGAACTTCAGTTGATATGCGAGCCGCGTCCGGATTTCGCTCGCGGGAAGGGAATGTTCGAAGACCGCGGTCGGCTCGGCTGGGCGTACTGCTTCGGCGATCAGGTGATGTTTCTCCAGGCAGAGATGATCCTGAACCGGAGCAATGCCGGCACGGTACAGGGGATTGCACGCGTCGAAGCGGGCCAGACGCTGTGTTGTTCGCTGGCCTACACCCGCCGAGACATCGCCGTGGTGCCGCTGCTTGGCGTGGATGCGGTTCGACGGGTCGAGGAGACGGTTCAGTGGTGGCGCGACTGGAGCAACAGCTGCGTGGTGGAGGGGCTGTACCGCCACGAAATCATCCGCAGCGCCCTGGTGTTGAAGATGCTTACCTACGATCTCTCCGGCGCGCTGGTCGCCGCGCCGACCAGTTCTCTACCCGAGGAGGTGGGGGGCATGCGCAACTGGGACTATCGCTACTGCTGGTTGCGCGATGCGGCGATGACCCTGCAGGCTTTCATGGATCTCGGGTATACCCGAGAGGCCGACTTCTTCATCGACTGGCTGTTACACGCAACCCGACTGAGCTGGCCCCGTCTGGACGTGCTCTACGACGTATTCGGCGAGACCCGATTGGCGGAACGTGAGTTGACCGATCTTGAGGGCTATCGCGGCTCCTATCCCGCTAGAGTCGGAAACGGTGCTTGCGGTCAGCTGCAACTCGACGTGTACGGCTCGGTTGTCGACGCGGCTTACACGTTCGTGCAGCGCGGCGGCGAATTGGATTTCAGTGAGGCACGGTTGCTGGCGGGATTCGGCCGACAGGTCTGCAAACTCTGGAACCGACCAGACGAAGGCATCTGGGAAGAGCGCGGCGACCGAACGCACCACACCTACTCAAAGATCATGTGCTGGGTGGCGCTGGACAGGTTGCTGAAACTCGCCGACCAGGGGTTCGTGCGGGTACCGGCGAAGCGTTTTCGGCACGAGCGAGCCGCCATCGAAGCCGCAGTGGAGAATGAAGGTTTCAACCCCTCGGTCAACAGCTATGTGGCGGAATTCGGCGGGGCCAAGCCAGATGCCACGCTGCTGCTCGCCGCACGCTACGGCTATCGCGCTGCAGACCATCCGCGAATGCGTGGTACCTATGACTTCATCGAGAAGCACCTTGCAGCCGGGGAGTTGGTCTATCGCTACCCGCCGGGAAGTGACGGCCTCCCAGGCGGAGAGGGAGCATTCGGTATTGCCAGCTTCTGGCGGGTCGAATATCTCGCGTTGGCGGGGCGCATGGAAGAAGCGAAGGCCGCTTTCGAGCGTTTGCTCGGGCGCGCCAACCACATTGGGCTCTATGCGGAGGAGATTGATCCGGAATCTGGCGAGGCGCTCGGCAATTTTCCCCAGGCATTCACGCACGTCGGGCTGATCACCGCAGCCGTTGCGCTGCGGCGCGCCGATGAGAAGAGGCCGTCGTCATGACCGAAAGTTCTGTACCCATGGGCGAGTTGCTCAGCTGGGGTGTGATGGCCACCCTCGTCATGACGGCGATCATTCATCTCAGCCAGGGATTGGGGCTCTCCCGCCTGAGCCTATCGTTCCTGGTGGGCACGTTCTTCACCGCGCGTCGCACCTACGCCAACATCATCGGCTTCCTGGTTTACGCACTCGGCGGCCTGATCTTTGCTTTTCTCTACGTGGTGCTGTTTCTCAGCCTCGGCTGGGGAAATTGGTGGTTGGGCATGTTGGTGGGCATCGCCCACGGCTTTTTTCTGCTGGTGGTGGTGCTTCCCCTTATTCCTTACGTCCACCCACGCATGGCGAACGAGTACGACGGGCCAACCCATCGGCAGCGGCTGGAACCGCCCGGATTCATCGGCCTGAACTACGGCTACCGAACGCCGTTGTCGTTGATGACCGCGCAGACCGCCTATGGGTTGGTAATTGGCGTCTGCTTTCAAATCAGCGGCAGCGGATAAATGCAGTCACCGGTCATGGAGGAAACGCGATGAACGGCAAAAATACTTCTCAGTCGGCAGGATGGTGGACGGGCGCCGCTGCCGCGCTTTCGATGACGGCGTTGCTGGGCCTGGCCGCGATCGCCGCAGCACAAGGCGTCGCTGAAGATCTTTACGCCGCCCCGGCGGAAGGCGCGCTTCCGGATGTCGCCTTCGACCTTGATCGATCTCGCGCAGCTCTGGTGATCACCGATCCGCAGGTGGATTTCCTCAGCCCCGATGGGGTTGCCTGGCAAGTGGTGGGTGAAAGCGTACGGGAGCACGACACCGTCGCCAACATTGGTCGGCTGCTGAAGACGGCAAAAGACAACGGCCTGCTGGTGGCAGTTTCGCCCCACTTTTACTATCCGCACGACCACCGCTGGGAATTCGGCGGCCCGCTCGAAAAGATGATGCACAACATCGACATGTTCGAGCGCGAAAGCCCGGTGAGCACGGCAGGGCTAGAGGGTTCCGGCGCGGATTTCATGCCCCAGTACAAGCCGCACATCCTCGATGGCGAGACGATCATCGTGGCGCCGCACAAGGTCTATGGCCCGCAGCAGAACGATCTCGTGCTCCAGTTGCGCAAGCGCCGAGTCGAACAGGTCATCCTGGCGGGCATGTCGGCCAATCTCTGCGTGGAATCCCACCTCCGGGAGCTGTTGGAGCAGGGCTTCGAGGTTGCGGTCGTGCGCGACGCGACGGCGGCTGCCAAGATACCGGAAGGCGACGGCTATCTGGCGGCGCTGACGAACTTTCGATTCATTGCCAACGCGCTGTGGAGCACCGATGAGGCGGTCGAGCGGATGGGCGGAGAACGCCGAACTGGTTCTTCGATGGGCCGGGAGGAGTGAGTCAGATCCGCTGGTAGCGCCTATCGACTTCTTCGATGTTTATGTTGCCAACCGGACTTAAGCTCGCAGCGCCTCGACGACCACCTGCGCCGTGTCGTTCAGCGACTTCGCGCCCGCTCCGGCCTTCGCAAGGGTCCGCAGGCCGCTCATGTTGGCAACGAGAAACCGTGCAAGCCGGGACGCGCTTTTACGTTCCGGAATTTCACCCTCCGCCTGGGCTCGCTTGACGGCCTTGCGGAACACCCCGGTGAAGGCGGCGATGCTTTCGGCGATCAACTGCGCCACGCGAGGATCCGTCTGGGAGAACTCCCCGGCCATGTTCATGACGAAGCATCCGCGGGGATGGCTGCCAGCAGCAGACTCCGCCGCCACCGACTCGAGCATTTCACGGATGAAAGCGAGACCGCTGGGCGCCGCCGCCAGTCGCGCGCCCATGCCCGCCACCGCATGTTCGCGGTAGGTGATCACGCAGCGCTCGAACAGGGCACGCTTGCTGCCGAATTCTTCGTACAGGCTGCTTTTCGAAAGCCCCGTGCAGGCGAGCAGATCCTGCATCGAGGTTGCTTCGAAGCCGTGGCTCCAGAAGCAATCCAGCGCCCGTTGCAGCACGATCTCGGGTCGATACGATTTTGGCCGGCCAACTGTCATCGCGTCACAATGGAACTGACCGGTCCGGATATCAATACCATTGCATTCGGACGCCCGTTCAGCGTCCCGGCAGAGGCGTCCGCAGGTAGTCCTTATCGCTGACCCCATGGCACGCCTGGCAGCCCTCAGCTCTGCCCGTTGCATCGACCGTGCCGTCCACCTGCCGTTTCAGCCAGTACCAATCGTTGTGCTCAGGGTTGTACCCCTGCTCGGCCTTGTACATCACGGTAACCGCAGCCAGTTCCTCGTCCGGGGTATAGTTTTCCTTGACGATGATGCTGCCCCGCGGCATCTGCCCAGGGAACTCCGTGAGGGCCTCGTAGGCAGCCGAGTTGACGTACGTGGTGAGCAACATACCGTGAGGCTCAGTGCCCTCGTACCGTGCCTGCGTTCCCGGCCACAACTGCCATTCCTGCTCGTAATTCGCCTCATTCAGATAATTCCATACGGCTTCGGCATCGGGCTCCGGCAGATCGTGCTCCCCCGCCTGAACATCGCCCGTGCCCTGGCCGAGAGCCAGTACCAGTCCGACCATGCCGACGCCTGTCGATGCTGCTAACTTCATCGTGTATCTCCTCTCGTTGCGGATGCCGCGGATCCTTGCAGAGGCCGACGTTGCAAACGCCGGGCCAGCGCGCTGGCCCACGCATGGCACAGGGGTTGCCCCGAGCACCCATCAACGGCACGAAACAGGAGCAGGACCCCAGATGAAAAGCGTAGTAACGGCCATTGCGCTGCTTGCCGTACTGGCCGCCGGCGCGGCGCTGGTGCTGATGTATTCGGGCGCCTACAACGTCGGCGCAACCGAACCGCACACCGGCTTCGGTCGCTGGCTGTTGGGCACCACCATGGAGCACTCCGTCCGCACCCGGGCCCAGTCGATCATCGCGCCACGCCTGACTGCGGACATGGCCGACCAGGGCTTCGGCCACTACGACACCGAGTGCAAGATCTGCCACGGCGCCCCCGGCAGCGATGCCAGTCATCTTGGCCAGGGTCTCCGGCCGACCCCGCCGGATCTCGCCGTCACCGTCGGTCGCTGGGAACCTGCCGAGATCTTCTGGATCATCAAGCACGGCATCCGCATGACCGGCATGCCGGCCTGGGGGCTGCACTACTCTGATGACGAGCTATGGAGCACCGTCGCATTCGTCCGTGGCCTGCCGGATATGACCGGCGAGGCCTACGAGCAGCGGGCGTTGGCCATGACGTGGGAAAACACCTCCAGCGTTGTCCATACCGTCACAGCGGATCCCGATCTGGCGGTGGATGCCGAGAACGTCGAGTTGCCGGATGGTGCGGAGACTTTCCATTCCGGCAACGTAGAGCCGGGCGCAAGTTTCACCCGCGAGTTCGCCGTGCCCGGGCGCTACCGCTACTTCTGCGTGCCGCACGAATCGGCTGGCATGGTTGCCGAATTGATCGTGAGGGAGCGCTGATGTCGCTGCCGCTCGAGTTCTGATCACCCGCCGGTTTGCGCGGCCGCCCGCAGGTCGATGACGGCACCGATGAGCGCGGCGTGCACGAAGCTTTGCGGAATGTTCCCCAACATGCAGCCGTCGGTTGGTTCCGCTTCCTCCGCCATCAGGCCCACATCGTTGGCGAACTTCAGGGCGGCATCGATGATCCGTTCTGCCCGAGCCAGATCGCCCCGCATGATCCAGTATTGAGCGACCCAGAACGTCCCGGCCAGGAAAGCGCCTTCTTCACGGGCATCATCGCATTCCAGGTGGCGGCGATACAGCAAGCCGTCCGTGGAGCTGTCTCGCTCGAGACGCGTCATGGTGGCGATCATGGCCGGCTCATCGGGCGCGCAGTAGTCCCACACCGGGAACAGAGCGGCAGAGACGTCTACCGCTTCGCCACCGGCAACGGCGGCGTACGCGCCGTTCGAGGTGAGGCAGTGCTGAGCCACATAGCTACGGATCGCGCGAGCCGCGGAGCGCCAACGCTCGGCTCGCAGCGGATCACCGCTGTGTTCCGCAATGAAGCCCAAGGCAACCGCGGTGACCACCTTGCTGGCGGTGTATTGCTGCACTCTCGCTTCTTCCCATATGCCGTGATCGGCATCGCTCCAGTGCTCAGCCAGATAGTCCGCAATCTCGGCAACCGTCTCCCAGTGATCTCTGACTTGGTGGGCGTTGTAGATGAGCTTTGCCGCCAGCAGCACATTGGCCAACCCATCGAGCTGCAACTGCTCGCCCGCATCGTTGCCGACCAGCACCGGCCGACTATCGGCATAGCCGCTCCAGGGAAGTTCGCGGGTCGCCGGCGCCGCCGTGCCGTCCAGGTTGACGAACGGCGGCAGCGGCATGCTGTTGTTGCCGTGCTGGCTGGCCGAACACAGAAAGCCGAGGAAGGCCCGCTCATCGGCACCGTCGCTGCCGGCACGGGTCAACGCGCTGACGATCATCGCCGCGTCCCGCAGCCATACGTAGCGGTAGTCGTAATTGCGCTGCCCGCCGGCGACTTCCGGGAGCCCCAAAGTGGCCGCCGCGATGATGCCGCCGCTTGCCGAATGGGTAAGCAGGCGCAGCGCCCGCAGGGAAGCTTTGACCTGCCTCTCATACGGGCCGGCGTAGCTGGTGCGCTCGTGCAGGGTATCCCAGTAGTCCAGCGTTTGCTGGCGCCAACGGTCTACGTCCTCGCCGCTCGGACGAGCGCTTTCGGCCGGCCCCAGAACGAACCAAGCCGAAGCGCCTGCGGGAATCCGGTACCTGATCGTCGGGCCATCGACAGACGCCGGCAGCGACGCATGAATGCAGAGGCTCTGATTGATTGACACGCTGCTGCCGCCGTCGTCGTTACCGAGCAGCTGAAGCCGAACCGCTGAGGAGCCGTAATCCGGCCGCGGATCCACCGTCACCTGGGCATCTGTCGGCGCCGCGTCCAGCTGTCGACAGAGCATCTGCTGCGGAGCGCCGACCGGCATCCAGTCGGTGAGCGTCCAGGTGCCACCAGGGGTGTGCAAGCGCGTCTGCAGCACGGCGCTCTCGCCGAGGTAGCGACGCGTGCTGTCTTCCATATCGGGCACCAGAACGCGCCACTCTCCGGCGGCCGGGTCGAGCAGCGATGCGAATACCGTAGGTCCATCAAAACGTCCGGGGCAGTACCAGCATATCCTGCCGCTGCGATCCACCGCAGCCGTCGAGCATCGGTCGCCGACGAACGCCAGATCGTGAATGCGTGGACGACTGCCCATGTCAGAACGCCTCGGCCACAACGTCGCCAACGGCTGCAGCCACCTCGTGGGGATGATCCTCGGGAGTGAAATGCTTGCCGCCGTGGATGCGCCGCAAAGGCGCGCCTAGATCGTGGGCGAAGCGCTCGCCGTAACGAAGCTTCTGGAACTGATCCGCCTCTCCCCAGACGACGGCGGCGGGGACATTCAGCCGCGGCAGGGCGTCCTGCACGGATCGAGTGTCGTCGACGTGCAGCGCGCGGATCTGACGTACCAGAGCTTCCGGTCCGACAGGCTGCCGATACCGCGACAGATGGATCCGGGCGGATTCCGCCGCCATGCGGCTGTCGTCGTGGCCTCGCGCGAACAGCGTTCGCAGGCCGGCGGTGAGCAGCGCCGGCGGCAGATGCCGTAGCACGCCGCCACTGGCGCGCATGGCTTTGACGCTGGGGATTGGCCAGGAGTCGTAACCAATGGCGTTGGTGAGCACCAGCCCGGCAACCAGATCGCTCCGGTTCGCTGCCAGGATCTGCACGACACCGCCACCCAGGTCATGACCGACCAGGACCACGCGCGGAATGTCCAGGTGCGTAAGCCAGCTCGCCAGATAATCGGCTTGTCGGGCAACGGAGATGTCCCGGCCCTCGCCTGCTGCCATGCTGTCGCCGTACCCCACCATTTCCCAGGCAAGCGTTCGAGCGCCGCGGACGCGCGGCGCGACGTAGCGCCACAAGTCGGGAGACGTGGGTATGCCGTGCACCAATACCACCGGTGGGCCGGTGCCTTCCTCCAACCACCGCATTTCGATAGCTTCAACCGTTGCACGTTGCTCCACCACCTAACCTCGCCTTTTAGAACTAAGGGTGTCGAGGAAAAGATGCAAATGCTGGGCCTCCGGCGCCATGGCCGCCGCCCCGCCCGTGACCCGCTGGCACATCCATTGCAACGCCCATCGCAGGAGCTCCGAACTTCCATCCATTACGCGAGAGACGAACCCATGACGGATTCACTGAAGGACAAAATCGCCATCGTCACCGGCTCCGACTCCGGTATCGGCCAGGCAACTGCCGCTGCGTTCGCCGAAGCCGGAGCGGATGTCACGATCACCTACTTTCACGACAAGGAGGGCGCCGAGGAAACCAGGCGCAAGGTGGAATCGGCGGGGCGCCGGGCAACCGTCGTGCAACTCGACCAGCGCGACTCGGCTCAGGTGGAACGCCTGTTTCAAACCACCCTGGAGACGCTCGGCACCCCCGACATCCTCGTCAACGACGCGGGCATCGACTCGACCGGCAAGGAAGTGGCGGACATGCCCATCGAGGACTGGGACAGAGAGATGAAAACCAACCTCTACGGCCCCTTCTACTGCTGCCAACACTTCATCCGGGCACGGCGTTCGGCTGGTGGCGGCGGCAAGATCATCAACATCACCTCGATTCATCAGGAAGTGCCGCGCGCCGGTGCCGCTGGCTACGATGTCGCGAAGGGCGGCCTGCGCAACCTGACTCGCACCTTGGCCCTGGAGCTGGCGCCGGATCACATCAACGTCAACAACATCGCGCCTGGCATGGTGCTGACGCCATTCAACCAGCAAGCCATCGACGATCCCGAGTTTCGCGAGCAACAGGTTCAGAGCATTCCCTGGAAGCGCGCAGCAGAACCACGCGAGATCGCCAAGCTCGCGCTGTACCTGGCTTCTGCCGATGCTGACTATGCCACCGGCCAGACTTTCACCCTCGACGGCGGGCTCATGATGAACACCGGCCAGGGCGCGTGAACACGAGGCCCCGACACAGCCACGGTTACAAATGGAGAAATTCGCGATGAGCGCGTCAACCAACTATCTCTACGAGCACGTTACGACCCAGGTTCTCATGGAAGACATGAGCTTCACGGAACATGCACCCCGACCAGGTCAGCACCTACCCTCTTTCGACCTGCCGTCGGCGGACGGGGGCCGCGTTCGCAGCGAAGACTTCCTCGGTAAGCAGCCGCTGTTGCTGATCACCGGGTCGCTCACCTGCCCCATGACGGCAAGTTCTAATCCCATACTCAAGGAGCTGTACTACGACTTCGGCCCGCAGATCGCTTTCGTCACATTGCACGTGCGCGAGGCACACCCGGGTGAACACCATGAACAACCGCGAAGCCTGGAGGATAAGATGGCGCACGCCCGCGCGCTC
Source organism: Pseudomonadales bacterium (assembly GCA_047920935.1). Lineage (GTDB taxonomy): Bacteria > Pseudomonadota > Gammaproteobacteria > Pseudomonadales > Azotimanducaceae > UBA7803. The sequence goes on from JBLRXD010000003.1 coordinate 39,406, forward strand.
CAGCAGCGCGACCAGCTGCCATGGCCTGTCGCAGTGGATGATCCCGAGGGTTCGGTGCACCGTGCACTGGATGAGAAACCCAACGCGGTCTACCTGACCGACCGGAGTGGCGTCATCGTCTATCGAGGCCTTTGGGCGGGTGACGACAAAGGTCTGTTTCAAGCGCTCGAGAGCGTTGCACACGATGATCTGCCAGCAGAGCAGGAAAGTCTTCGTCGCCTCAAGCCCATGGCGATGGGTCTGGGACTGATGCGGGAAATGACCCGGACCTCCGGCTCACGGGCGCAGCGTGATCTCTGGCGGGCCGCCCCGCCGATGGCCGCGTTGTCCTGGGTCGCCGATCTCTATCGACCACTGCCGCCACAATGGCGCACGGTAGCCGCTGCCGCTACCGTGGGTGCGTTGGCGGCGCTCATCTTTTCGGTAGCCAATGGGAGGCGACGATCGTGACGTAACACGGCTTGCCTCCGGCCACCGCCCGGTGGCGCAGCGCTCATGGCAGCATGGATGCGATGTCTGATGCGGCCGTGGGATAGGCGAACGTGGTCTGGCGAATGGCCTCGACTGTAAGCCCGTTGCGGATCGCCATGGCGAACACGTTGATCACCTCGGCGGCGTCTGGTCCAAGCAGATGAGCGCCGACTATGAGGCCGGTGTTTTCATCCACCATGACCTTGTAGCCGTAGCAGGACTCATTGATGCGTCGAGCCGTGTACCAGTCCGGCACGATCCCCTGCTTGATGCTGAGGCTCAAACCCTGAGCGCGGGCTTCGTGTTCGAGCAAGCCGGCGCGCGCCAGCGGTGGCAACGTGAAGACAGCGCTGGGTATGCCGGTGTAATCGACGGTCGCGCCCCCGTCCCCGAGCAGACTGTCGACGATGGCTCGAGCTTGAAGGGCGGCTACCGGGGTCAGCGGAAAGGGCCCACCGGCGGCGTCGCCTGCGGCGTATATCGACGGATTGGATGTGCTGCGTAAATGCTTGTCCAGCGTCAGCTTGCCGGCATGGTGGGCGAGGTTGGCCGCTTCGAGATCCAACGCCGCCAATGCCGGCTTGCGGCCGCCGCTGTGGATGGCCACATCGGTCTCGAAGTTGACGCGCCCGTTGGGGCCCACGGCTTCGACCTCGAACCCGGTGTCGCTCTTGCGTACGACCTTGGCCTCATGACCTACATTTACCCTTACGCCAAGAGCCCGAGTGCGCTCGATCAGCAGTTCGACCAGATCGGGTTCGAACTCTCTCAACGGTTGAGTACCTCGGTTGAGAATCGTAACTTCGGCTCCGGCGCGCGCCGCGATATGTGCGAACTCGAAGCCGATGTAGCCGCCGCCGACCAGAACGATGCGGCGGGGCAGGGTTTCCATTTCCAGAAAGTCGTCGCTCGAGATCAGGTGCTCGAAGCCTTCGATCGGCAGCGGGACAGGTTCGGCGCCCGTCGCGACGACGATTTGCTTCGCCTGAAGCACTGCGTCACCGATACCGATCGAATCGGGCCCAATGAAGCGCGCCCGGCCGTGATAACAATCGATGCCCCCATCGGCATATCCCTGCTCGCGCTGGGCCGGCACCGGATTGGTGAACGATCGCTTGAATCGTTGCAGCGCAGGCCAGTCAATGTGCAGATCGCCTCGGATCGCGCCGATGCTGCCGCCAAGTCGCTCGAAGCCGTCTACGATTTCGGCGGCCGCGATCAGCACCTTCTTCGGATCGCAGCCGCGCAGGGCGCAGGTGCCGCCGAATGGCCGATGGTCGATTACGGCCACCGACCGGCCGGCTTTGCGGCAACCGAATGCGACCACGCTGGCGGCGGCGCCGGTACCGATCACGATGATGTCGTACTTGTGGTCAGTCATCGGCAACTCCTCTTTGCTCGCGTGCTGCGCTGCAAGCTTCAGGCCTTCTATCCGCGAGTTCGTCGACCGTCATGCGGTGCTGCACCGCCAACGCGGCGGTGTGGCGTCTGACAATACCGCGATCGCCTGCAACAAAGTTCGGCAAGCGCCGTCCATTCGATATTGAGGCGAGACGAGCCGTCCGCCGGTAACCGCGCTGCTGGAGGAGACCATGCTCCATGTCGTAAACAGAGAAAAGCGTCTGCCGATGGCGAGGAACGCCGCAGTCGTGGCTGCTGTGATTGGCCTTTTGAGCATGGTTGGCGCCGATGCGCAGGCCCGAGCCAACCATGCGCATCACCTCGGTGCCGTGTCGTTGGGGCATCACGGTAGTCTGGCTGCGACGCGTTTGGGGCATTCCGGCCGTTTTCTCGGCCATCATCCCCGGCATGGCCAGCATGGCCACCGGGGCGCGTTCTCCGGGCATCGGATCGACCATCACGGTCACGGTTTTCGCGGCCGCGGCCATCGATCATCGGGCCATGGCTTCAGCCCGCGCCATGGCTTCAGCCGCCATGTTCTGAGCGCCTACGGCAGTGACCGCTGTCAGCAGGTGTTCAAGGACGACTACCATGACGGTCGTCCGGCTCGCATCGGCGGCACCCGCTGCCGGGATCGACAAGGCAATCCCTACATCGTCGGAACCAGCCGCTTCGTCGTCGAATACTATTGAGGGCTGCGCGAGCAGCCAGGCGCCGGGGCGGGCGTGTCGGGTCACGGTGTCGAAAACTGGTCGAGGGCCGTCAGCCAGTGCTCCGCCATGATAGCCAGCAGCGCGGGCCTTGTTCTATCCCTTTCCCCCTCGTCGGCATGGCCACCGCGTTCCTGCTCGTACAGGACGGCGGCACCACCAGGTTCGCCACCCGTGATCGCCGCGCAGATCGCACGCGACGTGGCGGAGCCGAGGTTCAGAAAGGATGTGCAGCATCCGCGCGGACAATCCTACCCCGCGCAGCAGGAGAGCCTGGTTACGTCGGTGTCGAACCCCAATGCGGCGAGTTTCAACCCCTCGACGGTGGTGAGGTAGGGAAACAGCGTCTCGGCGAGCGCACCCGCCGTCATGCCATGCCTGATCGCCAGCGCCAGCGTTTGCACGGTATCCGCGCCTTCGGGCGCCAGGATCTGCCCTCCGAGCAGGACATCCGTCCGCGCGTCGGCGACCAGCTTGATCAAACCACGCGTATCCCGGGCCGCAAGCGCTCGAGGCACCTGGTCGAGGTTGACGATCGACGTTTTGACCTCGTGACGGATGGCGCGGGCGGCCGCCTCGGTCAGGCCGACGCCGGCGACCTGCGGGTCGGTGAACACCACCCAGGGCATGGCGCGGTTGTCGTAGGTCGATTTGTCACCGTTCAGGGCATTGCGCGCAGCGATCTTGGCGCCGTAGGCGGCCATGTAGACGAAGGCGTCGCGGTTCGTCACGTCGCCAGCGGCGTACACCCCGGCCCGAGACGTTCGCATGTGATCATCGACCATGATGGCACCCTGTCGGTCGAGCGCTACACCCGATTCGGCAAGCCCCAGCCCGTTCGTGTTCGGCTTTCGGCCGGTCGCGACGAGCACCTGCTCGGCGGCGAGCCGTTCGATGCGGCCATCGACGTCGATGGTCAATGCCACACCTTCCACGGTCTGCTGAATTTCGCGGTACTCGAGTCCGGCCCACACGGTAATTCCCTCGTCGCGGAGATACCCAGTCAGCGCCGCCGACACCTCAGGTTCGGTGTCCGGCAGCAGGCGGCTGCGCGTCACCAGCGTCACCTTCGAACCCAGGCGCGCGAACAGCTGGGCCAGCTCGCAGCCGATATAGCCACCGCCGATGACCAGTAGGGATTCAGGACGGTCCGGTAGCTCGAGCGAGCTGGTGCTCGTCAGGATCGGAACGGTGGTGATTCCGGGGATGTCCGGCAGTGCGGGCGCGGCGCCGGTGGCGATGACGATCCTGCCTGCGCGAAGCGGCGCGCCGCCGACCATCAGCATGCCGTCAGCGAAACGCGCCTGTCCTTCGATGTAGTGGATGGTCTCGTAGCCGGGCAGCAAGTCGGCGTACTTCTGGCGGCGCAGCGTGGCGGTGAGCTCATCTTTCGCAGCCATCAGCGCAGACCAGTCTGTGAGCGTCGCGGTGGCCGCGATTCCAGGGAAGCGCGCCACGGATCCTGCGGCGTGTATGGCTTCGGCCGCACGGATCAGGGTTTTCGACGGGACGCAGCCGACGTTCACACAGGTGCCGCCAATGGTGCCGTGTCCGATCAGCGCGACCCGCGCACCCAGGTTGGCGGCGGTGATCGCGGCTGAGAAACCCGCCGAGCCCGCGCCAATCACGGCGAGGTCGTAGTCGCGGGGATCCGAGTCGCCGCCAGGCAAGGCACAACAATCGTTCACGGTGGGCTGCTCCTTCGCGGGTCGGGGATGGGGTCAACGGCCGGCGGCGGCTGCCGGATATCCTGCAGTGGTCGAAGCGGCAGAGATAGCTGCCCTATCCGTCACTGCGGGATCGAACACGACCGTAGCGGTCCTGTCCTCTAAATCGACGCTGACCGACGTCACGCCAGAGACGCCTTCGATGGCCTTGCGTACGGTCACCGGGCACAACGCGCAGGTCATGTTCTCGATGGCGAAGGTCGCAGATTGCGATTCGGCGGCGGTGGCCTCAGCCGATTGCGCGTGAGCAGGCGAGATAACGCCAAAGGTCGACAGGCCAATCGCCCCGATAGTGATCAGCAGCGCGACAATGATTGATTTCATGACTGGATCTCCTCCGTTGGAAGTTGAAGCGATGATGTCAGTAAAACAGCGGCGCCCACCAGTCGATGCTGCCGGCAAGCACGACTAGCAGGAGCGCTACCCACAACGCCGTCTTGGTGACGATCGCACTCTCTGGTCTCGCGCAATACGAGCCGTCCTCGCAGGCGAGCTTTGGATTGAAATAGACCTGGCGAAAACCCAGCCCGATGAATACGAGCGCCACCCCGAGAAATGCAGGCTTGTAAGGCTCGAGCGCCGTCAGGTTGCCGATCCAGGCGCCGGAGACGCCGAGCGTCAGCAGCATCAGCGGCGCAATGCAGCACGACGACGCCAGTACCGCGCCGATGACGCCGCCGGCGGCGAACCAGGTGTGTTTGTGCGGTGTGCCGGTGCGTGCAGGGTCGGTCACTTGGATGCCTCTGATGCCCATCGCGGCGATTCCTCGAATCCCAAGGCAACGGAGCGTAGACTCTGTAGTCGCTACAGAGTCAAGGGTCGTCAACATGGGCGCGAAGAGAACGTCGGGACCGCTCAAGCGCGCTGAACTGGCGAACCGCTCGGGCTGCAACATCGAGACGATCCGCTACTACGAGAAGATCGGGATGCTGCCGGATCCACCGCGCACGGCGTCGGGGTACCGCCTGTACGACCAGCACCACTTGGCACGCCTGCGCTTCATCCTTCGCGCGCGGGAGCTCGGCTTTCCCATCGAGGATATTCGTGGTCTGCTCGACCTGGTCGACGGCGGCACCCAGACCTGTGCCGAAGTCAAAGCGCGAACCGAGAGACACCTCGCTGATGTGCGCACCCGAATCGCAGACCTGCGGCGCATCGAGCGGGTCCTGGCACAGACCGCGAAACGGTGCTCAGGAGATGAGGTTCCCGATTGCCCGGTCCTCGAGGCGCTGGCCTCTTGACCGCATCGGTAGCTGCTGACGCGATTCAATAGCGGCTTCGCGGGCCGTGCCTCTGCTGCCTGCGGCGGCGCGTAGAAGTGGCGGCGCGCCAGACACTCGACCCGATGCTGCAGGAGATGCTGTTCCGGCCACTGAATCTGCAGCGCACCGATGTGCTTAGCCACTCTGAGGATACTTGATTCGCGCTGCCCTCCCTTCGCCGGTTACAGAGACGAGCTGCTGGTGTGCAGTCTTGAGGCCCCCATGGGCCAGACGCAGACGCCGGAGGATCGTCGGCCACCCGTCGAGTTTCATGGTGCGGTGGCGGTGCTATTCAGCGCATTCGAGCAGATCAGCGGCGTGCTCGGGAAGAATCCCATAGCCCCGGCGAAGGTTGTGGTGCGGATCAAACACGTGGGTCGGTAGGGATGCGATTCCATTGACTTCGATGACGACAAAGTCGCCAGCGAAAAAAGCCGCCTCACTCTCAGCTGTCACATCGAAGCGACCGAAGTTGAAACCCCGCTGGTGCTCGCACAGCGCGACTACACTCTCTTCGAGCGCCGGGGTCAGCCGATGCGTATCGTTTGTGAACATACTCGTCAGCCTCTCCGACCAAGGTCATCTGTTGCAGATTCAGCGAACACCGACGATTGCATGGTGTATCTACGCGATTGCGGACGGAAAAGCCGGCCACTGCCGGGATGGCGACACATGATGCCCCAGCCGCGGTGGAGTAGGTCGCTTTGACGACGACGCCATAGCGACCGCCAAAGGTTGGTCGCGCAAACGTCGCGATCTCGTCGAGCGGCCGATTACTTCTTCTGCGCGTCGATATACGCCGGCTGTGCGACATCCACGGTGTAGGCGGTCAATGCCGCCAGCTCTTTCGATCCCACGGCAACACGTCGGTCTTCATCGGCACGACCATTATACAAAACTGCACCATCTCTTCTGCGGTCACCAGATCGAGTTTGCAGCGTTGTTCCGGCATTCTCACTTCATGGGGGTACGGCTCGAGGAAGGTCTTCTTGAACATGCGGGTATTCCCTCTGTGGCAGCTGGCACACGAGGTTTTGCCATTCTTGCTCAAGCTCGGGTCGTTCCACAGCGCTTCGCCATTGGTGACGAATTCCTGCTGGTCTCCCTGGTAGGCCTGCGAGCCCTCTGGCCGGACAACCTGATCCTTGGAGACTGCTGCCGCCAGCGCAACACGGGTGCTGTGCAGGCGCTGGAACGTACTAAACCGGGACTGCCGCTGAAGAAGGGGCGTGCCGCGAACTGACGCACGACTACAAACGCCACGGGACGACAACGCTGTTCGCTGCACTCAACGTGCTCGACGGACAGGTCATCGGCGAATGCCGGCAGAATCACACCCAAGGACAAGACGCTGCACCTGATCGCCGACAACGCCCCGCGCAAGCAGTTTCGGTGCTGCACGCAACCTGCGATGAAGTCGGTCTACCTGGAGAGCAATTGCTCACGCTGCTACTCGGTGACCACCTGAACGACGCGGCCATCGGGATCGACGGTGCGCCGCACTCGCTTCGCCGGCATGGTCACCGGGGCTTCGCTCACGGCTTTCAGGGTGACAACATCTTCGACCCCGACGTGGTCGGGAATCAGTCCGACATGCTTGGTGAAGCCGTTGCGAAGGAACTCTGCCGGCGCCCCAGAGCCAGGGAGTAGACCGCCGGCACCACCACCAGGGTGAGCAGCGTTGAGGTCAACATGCCGCCGATGATCGCGATCGCCATGGGCGCGTTGGTCTCGGCGCCCGCCGTGTACCCCAGCGCCGCCGGGGTCAGAGCCAGAATGATGGTGAGCGAGGTCATCAACACCGGGCGCAGGCGGCGCGGGCAAGCTTCCCGCAGCGCCTCGTCCACGGCCATGCCCTGGGCGCGCAGCTGATTGGTCAGATCCACCAGCAGGATCGAGTTCTTCGCGACCAGGCCGATGAGCAGGATCATGCCGATCATGGAGTAGATGTTCAGGCTCTTGCCGGTCAACCACAGCGCCGCCAGCCCGCCGATAACCGCAAGCGGCTGAGCGAGCATGACGATGAGGGGTTGCGCGAACGAGTTGAATTGGCTGGCCAACACCATGAACACCAGCACGATGGCCATGCCGAAGGCGAAGGACAGGTTGCCCGACGTGCGTGCGAACTCCTCCGCTTGTCCTTCCAACTTCACCTGGTAGCCGAGCGGCAGCAGTTCGCGGGCGGTATCGAAAACGATGCTCAGCGCGTCGCTCATGGGCACCTGCGGGGCGACGTAGTACTTGGCCGCATACTGCAGATCGAAGCGGTTGATGACGGCGGGGCCGACGGTGATGACGGCATCGGCGACGGCGTCGAGGCGCACCAGCGCACCGTCGCGGGCGCGCAGCATGATGCGCTTCAGGTCTTCGGCGGTGCGCAGCTGGCCCTCGCGCGCCTTGACCCGCAGGTCGTAGCGCTCGCCGTCGCCGGGATTGTCGTTGTATTTGGCGATATCCACGCCGCCCGCCAGCATGTTGACCGCCAGCGCGACGTCGGCCGCGGTCAGACCCAGGTCGGCAGCTCTCTCGCGGTCGACCACGATGTCGACCTGAGGCAGATCGAGCTGCAGATCCATGTCGATCGAGCCCATGCGGGCATCGGCCCGCAACCGGTCGTACATGGCGTTGCCGAGCTCGGCGATGCGGGCGAGCTCCGGCCCGGTTATGGAGAACTGCAGCGGCTCGCCGCGCTGCCCACCGATGGGAGATGGCTCGGTGACGAACGCGCGCACCCCGGCGATGCGGGACAGGTTGCGCTGCAGGTCACGGATCAGCTCTGGCTGGGAGATCGAGCGCTCCGATTTGGGCACCAGACTCACGAACGCCACCCCACGATTGACCTGCCCGGACGCATCGCTGCCGATGGCGGCAAAACTGCCGCTGATCTCGGGATACTGGGCCAACGCCGCTTCGATGTCCGCGAGATACTCGTTGGTCGCCTCGATGCTCATGCCTAGGGGGGATCGAAAATTGACGATGAATCGGCTCTCGTCGCGCTGCGGCATGAACTCTTTGGCGATCACCGTGAACAGCGCGCCGCTGGACGCGACGCAAGCCAGGGTGGCTGCAACCACCCACCAGCGATAGCCCAGCGCCAGATGCAGCAAACGCCGGTAGATTCGGTCGAGACCCGCATGCACGGCATCGAGGGCGCGATAGACGGCACCGTGCTGGCGGGAGACCACCAGGAACCGCGAGCACAGCATAGGCGTGAGGGTCACCGAGACCAGCAGCGAGATCAGCACCCCGGCGGTCACCACCACGGCGAATGATTCGAAAAACCGGCCGACCACGCCTTGGATGAAGATGACGGGCGCGAAGATGGAGACCAGCGTCAGGGTTGCCGCGACCACGGCAAACACCACCTCGTTGGCGCCTTCTCGGGCAGCGGTCAGCGGGTCGGCGCCGAGGGCCTCACGATGCCGGAAGATGTTCTCCAGCACGACGATGGCGTCGTCGACCACTACACCGATCAGCAACAGCAGGGCCAGCAGCGTCATCTGGTTAAAGGTGAAGCCGAAGAAGAAGATGAGTGCGACGGCGCCGAGCAGCGACACCGGAATGGCGGTCGCGACGATCAGCGTGGCGCGAAAGCTGCGTAGGAAGAACCAGACCACCAGCCCGGCCAGCAGCGTCCCTTCGATGAGGTGACTCTGCAGATTCGAAACGATGCCGCGAATGACGTCGGCGTCGTTGGTGGCCGCCGTGATTGTCAGCCCCGGCGGCAACTGCGGGCGGATCTCTGCGGCCAGGCGGCGCTCCACCTCTTCCACCACGGCCACCGTGTTGGCATTGCTCACCTTGACGATGCCGAGACCGATGGTCGGCTGGCCGTTGAAGCGGGCGACCTGGCGCAGATCTGCCAGGCCGTCCACCACGGTGGCGAAGTCGCGCACGCGGATCGCTGCCCCCGCCTGGTGCCGGACGATCATGTCCTCGATTTCCGTCGGGCTGTGAAACTCCAGGTCGAGCCGGATCATGCGCTCGGTGCGGCCGCTGACCAGAAAGCCGCCCGGAGACTGCAGGTGCTCGCGGGCAAAGGCGTCGCGCAGGTCCAGGGGAGTGACGCCCAGGGCGTTCATGCGGTCGAGGTCCGCCTCCAGGCGAATGGTGCGGTCGCGGCGTCCGCCCAGGCGCACCTCGCCGACGCCGTCGATGGTCTCCAGACGCTTCTTCACCACGTTGCGGGCATATTGATTGAGCTGCTGCAAGGTGCGATCGCCGCTCAGCGCCAGCCACATGACTGGACTGGCGCCGACTTCCACCTTGGCGACCACCGGCGGCTCCGCATCGGCGGGCAGGTTCCTGAGAATCTGGTTGATCTTCGCCTGCACCTCGTTGAAAGCGATGTCGATGTCCTTCTCGAGGTGGAACTGAATGCGCACCACGGAAACACCGGGGGAGGAGCTCGACTGGATGTTGTCGATGCCCGGCACGCTGTTCACCGCAGTCTCGATGATGCCGGTCACGCTGGCGTCGATGACGTCGGGGTTGGCGCCGGGCAGGGCGGTGCTAATGGAGACCATGGGAAAGTCAACACGGGGGTACTGGTCGACGCCGATGCGGTTGTAGGCGACAATGCCGAACAGCACGATCAGCGCGTTCAGCATGAACGCCAGAACATAGCGGTTGACCGACAGCTCGGGCAGGGTCATGGCGCTTCACCCGGCCGCTCGACGATGGAGGCGCCGTCTGCGAGGAAGCCGGCACCGTCGACCACGACGGTCTCACCGGCGTCCAGGCCCGTCAAGATTTCGATTCGCCCCTGCTGGCCGCGGCCCGTCTGTACCGGCCGCTCGATCGCTCGGCCGTCGGCGGCAACGTACACCACCAGACCCGAGGGACGCTGCACCACACTCGCCTCCGACACCGTCACGCTCGAGTCGCGCCGGGCCACCACGACCTCGCCCACCACGTTGCCGCCCGGCAGCCAACCGCCAGGATTGTCAAACTCGACGATGACGTCCACGGCCCGCGACATGGTGCCGACCACCGGCCGAAGCTCGCTGACCGCTGCGCTGACCACGTCGCCGCCGTGCCCTGGCCGCCACAGGCGAACCGGCAGCCCCGGCCGCAGCCGGGTCTGCAGCACTTCCGGATAGGGCAGATAGGCGCGCAGCAGATCCGAGCGCACTACATCGAAGGCGGGTTGGCCACTGCTCACGAAATCGCCCACAGAGATGCGCTTGGCGCGGATCACGCCGTCGAGCGGTGATCGCAGGAGGGTCTTCTCGAGATTGCGGCGCGCCTGGCGCAGCCTGGCATCGGCCTCGCGGAGCTGCGCGGCCAGGGCGCGCTGTTGTGCCTCGGCGTCGTCGAGCAGGTTCTCCGAGGCCGCCTGGTCGCGTACCAGCGGCTCCAGACGAGCCACGGTGCGCTGCTGGGTGTCGAGCAGGGCCTGGAGTCGGGCTACGACAGCGGTCGCGGCGTCGAGCTCGATGTGCTGTACCTCGTCGTCGAGCTCCGCCAGCGGCTCGCCGGCGCGGACGCGGTCGCCGGCATCCTTGAAGATGGCGACCACCACCCCCGGTGTTTCCGCTGCGACCGCCGGTGCCGAAGGCGCCACCAACTCGCCGAGGCTGCGTTCCGTCTCCTCGACGGCAGCCAGCGTTGCCTGCCCGAGAGTGACCGGCACCGCTGGAATGGCGGACTCGGCCCCTTGCCCGCCGGCGCTGGGGCCGCCGCAGCCGAGGACCAGCGTGCCAGACAACAGCGCAGTGAGGCCGCCGCGCCAACGCCGCCGCGACAACCCTGCCGAGCACCAATAACGTTGGATCACGAACCTCCCAATTCCGGCGATATGTTAAGCTTCATCATATTAACCAGGGTTTCTATTAGCAATGGCCGAGGCGCGACCCCGTACGCTTATCCATCTCATCCACGAGCTGAGCTTGATGTCTTCGCGCGAGTTCAACCGTCGCGTGCGCGACATCGGTTTGACCCGTACCCAATGGCACGTGCTCTACGAGCTGCACCGCCTGGATGGGCAGATCCAATCGCAGATCGCCGAGGCCCTGGCCATGGCGAAACCGCCGTGCGGCCGGATCATCGACCGGCTGGAGGCGGATGGCTGGGTACGCCGCGCCCACGACAGCGATGACCGGCGCGTCAATCGCGTGTTCCTGACCGACAAGGACACACCGCTGCTGCCCTTCCTCGAGCAGATCGTCGATGCGGTTTACGCGCGGGCGACGCGCGGCATGACAGCGAGCGAGCGTCGTGCGCTGCAGGCATTGCTCGGCCGCGTCCATGACAACCTGAGCTGCGCGACCTCAGACTGAGGCCGCGGAGCGGTCGCGGCGCGCATCGGCCCAGCAGTCGCGAAAGGCCGGAATTGCCGGCACGCTCTCCAGCAGCGCTCCGGCCTGCAGCGCCGGATGCGGCTCGGCCAGCGAGGATAGGGAGAACAAGGAGGGATAGGAGGATGACGTGGCCGGGAGAAAGGGTCAGGGGAGATCGACGTCCGAGGTTCAAACAGAGGTCCGAGAGTGGTCTGACTCCGTACGGGCTGAGCAAGTCCGCCAGACCCTGAAGGCGGTGTCGGACAGTCAGATCGTTGTAGAACTGATCACCCGCGTTGTTGTCGACTATGTTAGCCTGCATTATTCATGAAAGCTGATGCTGCGGGTTGATTCAGGATGTAGCA
>JBLRXD010000004.1:0-44174 GCA_047920935.1 Pseudomonadales bacterium
CACCGACCAGGCCATCGCCGCCAGCGAGCTCACTCCGCTGGTCCAGGAGCTGGTGTTCGGCAGCCTGCGCCACTACTTCTCCTTGAGCCACCTGGTCCGCTCGGCATTGCACAACCCCCTGAAGCGGAAAGACAGGGAGTTGATGGCTCTGATGATAGTGGGTGCTTACCAACTGGTTCACATGAGGGTTGCGAGGCACGCCGCCATCTTCGAGACCGTGGAGGCCTGCGCGGCTCTGGAGCGCCCCTGGGCAAGGGGCCTGGTTAATGCCGTGCTGCGCAAGTGCGCGGCGGCGGCAGACGCCGCCGCCGCGGAAGGCGCCCCGCTCGAACGTTCGTTCGAGCATCCATCGTGGCTCGAGGACGCTTTGCGCCAGGAATACGCGGATGCCGAGGCGATCATGGACGCCAACAATTGCCGGGCTCCCATGGCCCTGCGAATCAACCTGGCGCGTACCAGCCCCGAGGCGTATCTGGACTCACTGGAAGCAGCCGCGCTGCCTGCACGACTGGCCCAGCCGGACGATGAGAGCAGTGCGCGCGACGGCTCCGCAAGCTGGCTGGGTCCGGAGACACGGATCCTGCTGGCGCCAGTGCCCACCAGCCGGCTGCCCGGCTACCGGGAAGGCCTGGTGGCGGTGCAGGATGCCGGCGCCCAGGTCGCTGCCAACGTCATGGCGCCGAAGCCCGGCGAGCGGCTACTCGATGCCTGCGCGGCCCCCGGCGGCAAGCTGTTCCACCTCATGGAGCGGCATCCCGAGGTGGAACTGACCGCCCTGGAAAAGAATCCGCGGCGCCTTGCCCAACTGCGGGAGGAGGGTCGACGCCTGGGCCACGAAGGATTCGTCAGCCTGGCCGGCGACGCCACCGCTCTGGATTGGTGGGAGGGCACGCCCTATCAGCACGTGCTCATTGACGCGCCCTGCTCCGGCACCGGCACGCTGCGCCGCCACCCGGACATCAAGGTGCTGCGAAAGCCCGAGGACATCCGCAGCTTTGCCGACCTTCAGGGGCGGCTGCTGGCAAATCTGTGGCGCGTCCTGGCGCCACAAGGTAGCCTTCTTTACTGTACCTGCTCGATCCTCGCCGCGGAGAACGACGCCGTCGTCGGGCGCTTCCTGGACCAGCAGCACGACGCAGTTTCGAAGCCGCTGCGCCTGGCTGCGGGCCGGGCGACGCAGCACGGCTGGCAACTGCTACCGACGGGGGTGGACACAGACGGCTTCTACTACGCGCGCTTGAGCAAGGCAGCAGGATGAAGATACTGATCCTCGGCGCCGGCCAGGTCGGCGGGACCTTGGCCGAGAACCTGACCAACGAGGGCTTCGACATCACTCTGGTGGATTCCGACGCGCGCACCCTGGAAGAGCTGCGCACCAAGCTCGATATCCAGACCGTGCACGGCTGGGCCGCCCATCCGGACGTGCTGCGGCGCGCGGGCGCCGACGACGCCGACATGCTGATCGCCGTCACCTCCAGCGACGAGGTGAACATGGTGGCCTGCCAGGTATGCTACTCGCTGTTCAGAACCCCCACCAAGATCGCACGGGTGCGATCCGCCTCCTACCAGGACCGGGAAGGGTTTTTCACCGGCGAGCACATGCCCATCGACGTGCTCATCAACCCAGAGCAGGTGGTGACCGACAACATCCGCCAACTGCTGGAGCATCCCGGGGCCCTGCAGGTACTCGATTTCGCCGATGGCCGCATCCAGCTGGTGGCGGTGAAAGCCTACTACGGCGGGCTGCTGGTAGGTCAGGAGTTGCGCTTCCTGCGTCAGCACATGCCCAACATCGATACCCGGGTTGCCGCCATCTACCGCCGCGACCGGGCCATCATCCCCCATGGAAATACGGTGATCGAGGCCGACGACGAGGTGTTTTTCGTGGCGGCGCGGGAGCACATCAACGCGGTGATGGCCGAATTGCGGCGGGTTGAGCGGCCCTTCAAGCGGGTCATGATCGCCGGCGGCGGCAACATCGGCCTGCGTTTGGCGCTGAGCATCGAACCCTACTTTTCGGTGAAGGTGCTGGAATTCAGCAAGGCGCGCTGTGAGTTCCTTGCAGAGACCCTGCACAACACGGTGGTGCTGAACATGGACGCCACCGATCGGGAGCGCCTGCTGGAGGAGAACGTCGAGCAGTGCGACGTGTTCTGCGCGGTGACCAACGATGACGAGGTGAACATCATGTCGTCACTGCTGGCCAAGCGCCAGGGCGCCCGGCAGGTGATCACCCTGATCGGCAAGCCCGCGTACGTGGATCTGGTTCAGGGCGGCGACATCGACATCGCCATCTCACCCCAGCAGGCGACCACCAGCTCGCTGCTCAGCTACGTGCGCCGTGCCGACGTCGCCCGGGTTCACAGCCTGCGACGGGGCGCCGCCGAAGCCATCGAGGCCATCGCTCACGGTGACGCCCGCAGCTCCAAAGTGGTGGGCCGCGCCATTGGCGACATCCCGCTGCCTACCGGCGCCAGCATCGGCGCCATTGCCCGGGGTGACCAGGTGCTCATCGCCCACGATGACGTGGTGGTGGAGGCTGAAGATCACGTGATCCTGTTTCTCGTCGACAAGCGTCAGGTGGCCGCCGTTGAGCGGTTGTTTCAAGTAGGCATAACGTTCTTCTAGCAGATGCGCATCGGCGTCATCGTCCGTGTCACCGGGATCCTGCTGACCCTGTTCAGCCTGACCCTGCTGCTGCCCATGCTGGTGGCGCTGATCTACGGGGAGAACACCCACCGTACCTTCGCTACGGCGTTCGCCATCACCCTGGGCGCTGGAGCGCTGATGTGGGCAGGCAGCCGCGATCGCCGCGAGCTGCGCAGCGGCGATGGTTTTCTGGTCACCGTGCTGTTCTATCTGGGGCTGGGACTGTTCGGCGCCATTCCGCTGTACCTGGCTGAAGCCACCGACGTCAGCTTCACCGACGCCGCGTTCGAATCCATGTCGGGGCTGACCACCACCGGCGCCACGGTGATGGTGGGGCTGGACGAGCTACCGAAATCCATCCTGTTCTACCGCCAACTGCTGCAGTGGCTGGGGGGGATGGGCATCATCGTGCTGGCCGTGGCGATCCTGCCCATGCTCGGCGTCGGCGGCATGCAGCTGTATCGCGCCGAGTTCCCGGGGCCGGTGAAAGACAGCAAGCTCACGCCTCGCATCACCGAAACAGCCAAGGCGCTGTGGTATGTCTACGTTGGCATCACCACGGCGTGCGCGCTGGCCTATTGGGGTGCCGGCATGACGGCTTTCGACGCCATCTGCCACAGCTTCTCCACCGTGGCCATCGGCGGCTTCTCCACTCATGACGCCAGCATGGGCTTTTTTGCGAGTCCGGCGGTGGAAGCTGTGGCCATCGTGTTCATGATCATCTCCGGCATCAATTTCGGTCTGCATTTCGTCGCCTTGCGGCGGGGCAACTTCCGGTTCTACTGGCATGATCCCGAGTTGCGCCTTTACCTGGGAATCCTCACCGCGGTGGCCGTGGTGATCTACCTGACCCTGCTACAGCACCCGGGCGCCTCCGAGATCCCGCTGCGGGACAGCCTGTTCCAGGCGGTGTCCATCGCGACCACGACCGGATACACCACCGCGGACTTCAGCCTGTGGCCCACCGTGGCGCCAGTGCTGCTGCTGTTCGCGGCGTTTGCCGGCGGCTGTGCTGGCTCTACCGCCGGAGGGTTGAAGGTGGTGCGGGTGCGACTGATCTATTCCCAGGGTATGCGGGAGATCAAGCGGCTGATACACCCGAGCGGAATCTTCACCATCAAGCTCGGTCAGCAGCGCGTCCCCGACCGCGTGATCGACGCCGTATGGGGGTTCTTCTCGGTCTACGTGATCGTGTTTCTCACCATGGTGTGCCTGGTGCTGATGCTCGGCGAGGTAGACTTCATCACCGCGTTCTCGGCCGTGGCCGCCTGCCTGAACAATCTGGGGCCAGGGCTCGGCGACGTGGCGCTGAACTACGCAGGGCTGACGGACAGCGTCAAGTGGCTGCTGCTGATGACCATGCTGCTCGGGCGGCTGGAGATTTTCACCCTGCTGGTGTTGTTCACCCCGGCCTTCTGGAGGCGCTGATCAACGTCTCGGGTAGAGGTATGGCTCACCCGGGGGCTGCCGCTTGAAGCGCTTGTACTCCCACTGATACTGAGCCGGCTCGGTAAGCACCAACGCTTCAATCGCCTGATTCATGGTCGTGGCGGACACCAGCGGATCCGGGTCGGCGATCTGCGCGGGCAGTTCGGTGAAGCGCAGCCGAAATCCACCCCGGCAACGCACCGCCGCTCCCATGACGACGCGCGGGTTTGAGCGGCGGATCAGCCGGTGGGCGAATGTCATGGTCAGTGCCGGCACGCCGAACAACGGCGCATATACCCCAGCCTCGCGCTCCGGCGACTGATCCGGCAACAAAGCAACCATGCTGTTGTTTCTCAGCGCTTGAACGAACTCCCGCATGCCGCGGGGGCCGATGGGCAGCAAGGTTGCACCCGATCGGCTGCGCGCCGCGACGATCAGCGGCTCGAGCGCGCGCACCCGGGGCGGGTCGTACAGCGCGGTGACGCCGTGCTTGCCGAGATACAGCGCCAGGAACTCCCAGTTGCCGAAGTGGGGGGCGAGGATCAGCAGCGGTTTGCCGCCGTCGGTACCGCTCGACAGCAGGTGCTCGCCCTCGATCTCCAGGATCAGGGCGCGCCAGCGAGGCTCCGGCCAGTGGAAGGTGGTGCCGGTTTCAGCCAGCAACTGCCCGGTGTGCGCCAGACTTTCCCGCGCAAGGCGGCGACGCTCGAGCGGTTCCATGGCGGGAAAGCAGCGGCTCAAGTTGATCATGGTGTTGCGGGCCGCCGGGGCGCGCGCGCGCCACGCCAGCCAACCCAACCACCGCCCGACCCGGCGCTGACCGGCGATCGACAGCAGGCTCAGGGCGCGCGCGAGCGCGCGGAACGACCACACCGTCAAAGGCTCCACGCGCTGCCCGCATCTCGGCACACCTGATGGCGGTGGCAACTGAGCAGATGGTCGTTGACCATGCCCACGCTCTGCATGAAGGCGTAGCAGATGGTGGGACCCACGAAGCGAAATCCCGCCTGACGCAGCGCTCGGGACATGGCTGCCGACTCCGGCGTATGGGCGGGGACCTGCTGCAGCAGGGGCCAACGGTTCTGTTTGGGTGCACCGGAAACAAATGACCATACGAACGGAGCGAAGTTTGGCTGCAGCGCCAGGAAGGCCCGAGCGTTGCTCACCAGCGCGTCGAGCTTGCCGCGATGCCGAATGAGCCCGGGATCCTGCAGCCACAGGGGAACAGCATCAGCCCCGCGCTCGGCAATGGCGTGAGGATCGAAACCGAAGAACTGCTCGCGCATGCGCGCGCGTTTCTTCAGCACCGTGTACCACGACAACCCTGCCTGCATGCCTTCGAGCATCAGCCGTTCGAACAACGCCGCCGGCTCGCCAACCGGCACGCCCCACTCTTCATCATGGTAAGCCACGTAAAGCGGGTCTTCGCCGCACCAGTCGCAGCGTGCTGTTTTGACCATGGCCGACAGATACCGTAGATTGCGCCCGCGATTGTACCTGCCGGAACCTCGATGACCAGACTGATCCTGCTCGACCGGGACGGCGTCATTAACTTCGACTCGCCCCACTACATCAAGAATGCCGATGAGTGGTTGCCCATTCCCGGCTCCCTGAGCGCGATCGCGAAGTTGAAGGCGGCGGGCTTCCTGGTGGCAATATGCACCAACCAGGCGGGCATCGGCCGTGGCATCTTCAGCGAAGCGGCGCTGGCCGGTATTCATGCCAAGCTCGAGCAGATGCTGGCACGACACGGCACCACCCTGGACGGTCTGGTGCATTGCCCTCATCATCCCGACGAATGTTGCGGCTGCCGCAAACCGCGGCCAGGAATGTTGTTGAGCATGATGCAGCGGTTACAGGTAAATCCGGCGCAAGCGCTGTTCGTCGGCGACAGCGTCCGTGACCTGGAGGCCGCCCAGGCCGCCGGCTGCGCCGCCGCACTGGTGCGCACCGGCAAAGGCGCTGACGCCGAGCCAACGGCGCGAGCCATGGGGGTCACCTGCATCGCTGACGACCTTGCGGATCTGGCTGCAATGCTGCTGTGCCGGAGCCCAGATGTGCCGGGCGATCAGCCGTGATGGCTCTGCGCTCGGCGCTGTTCTACCTCGGCTATGCCGTGGCAACCATCATTTGGGGGGCTTTGGGCACTCTGGTGGGATGGATGCTGCCTTACCGGCGACGATTTCAGTTCATCGTCGGTTGCTGGACCTGGTTCTGCCTAACCTGGCTGCGCCTGACCTGTGGCATTCGCCACCGCATCCACGGCCTGGAGAACGTCCCCGAGCGGCCCTGCATCGTGCTGTGTCGACACGAAAGCACCTGGGAAACACTATTTCTGCAACGCCTGTTCGCGCCCCAGGCCACGCTGATCAAGCGCGAGCTGTTGCTCATTCCATTCTTCGGCTGGGCTTTCAGGACTCTCAAGCCCATCGCCATCGATCGCCGCCAGCAACGCCAGGCGCTGCGGACGCTGATCAGCGAGGGGGGCAAGCGCCTCGACGATGGCATCTGGGTGGCGCTGTTTCCGGAAGGCACCCGAATGCCGCCAGGGCAACTGGGCCGATTTCAACCCGGCGGCGCGGCACTGGCGGCATCATCGGGGGCCCCCATAGTCGTCGTGGTGCACAACGCCGGCCGCTTCTGGCCCGCGCACCGCTTCCGCAAATGCCCCGGGGAAATCCAGGTGCTGATCGGCGAGCCAATCGCTACAACGGGGCTGTCCACCAAGGAGATCCAGACCGCGGTGCATCAAGCGTTCGAGCGGCAGATGGCGATGCTGCCCGATGGCCCAGATCGACAGACCGCCGCGGGCATGCTGGCCGACGGCTGAGCCGAGACAGGGGTCACACGTCCAGGTTGACGACGGAGAGCGCATTGCTGTCGATGAAGGCACGGCGCGGCTCCACCTGATCGCCCATCAGCGTCGTAAACATCTGGTCTGCGGCGATGGCGTCGTCTACCGCGACCTGCAGCATGCGCCGCACGCTGGGATCCATGGTGGTCTGCCACAGCTGATCGGGATTCATCTCCCCCAGGCCTTTGTAGCGCTGCACGTCGAGCCCGCGTTTCGACTCGGCCGCAAACCAACCCAATGCCTCGCCGAAGGTACGCACCGGCTTGGTCTTCTCACCACGCTGGGCGTAGGCGCCCTCTTCGAGCAGACCGTGCACCTGCTCACCCAAGGCGGCGATGGCGCGGTATTCCGGGCTCACGAAGAAGCTGTACGGCAAGCGAACTTGCTCGGTGATCCCGCGGACCCGCAACTCCACCACCGGAATGTAGACCTGGTGCTCCCGGTCGAATTCCACCGTAACGACTGGTAGATCGCCGTCTATCATGCCTACCGAGGTTTGTAAGTCTTCACTCCAAGCGGTCATGGCAGCCTCGTCGGCGAGCCTGGCCGGGGTGACTGTCGGCAGATCCACGAGGCGCTCGGTGATGGCTCGCGGATAAACCCGGGCTCGTCGCTCGAGGCGCAGCATCAACGAGGTGTATTCCTGGGCCAAGCGCTCGAGGATGGCCTCGTCGATGGCAGGCGCCTGCGGGTTGACGAACAGCTTGGCGCCATCCAGGGCCAGTTGCAGGATGTAACTCTCCAGCTCCACATCGTCTTTGACATAGTGCTCCTGCTTGCCTTTTTTGACCTTGTACAGCGGCGGCTGTGCGATGTAGATGTGGCCGCGCTCGATCAGCTCCGGCATCTGGCGGAAGAAGAAGGTCAGCAACAGAGTACGGATGTGGGACCCGTCCACGTCGGCGTCGGTCATGATGATGATGCGATGATAGCGAAGCTTGTCCGGGTTGAACTCGGTGCGGCCGATGCCGCAACCGAGCGCGGTAATCAGCGTGCCCACCTGGTCGGAAGCAAGCATCTTGTCGAATCTGGCTTTCTCTACGTTCAGAATCTTGCCACGCAACGGCAGAATGGCTTGAGTACGGCGGTCGCGACCCTGCTTCGCAGATCCGCCTGCGGAGTCGCCCTCGACCAGATACAGTTCGGATCGGGCCGGATCCTTCTCCTGACAGTCAGCCAGCTTACCCGGCAGCCCGGCGATATCCAGGGCGCCCTTGCGCCGGGTCATTTCCCGCGCCCGGCGGGCGGCTTCGCGAGCGCGCGCCGCGTCGATCATCTTCGAGGCGACGGCACGGGCGTCCTGCGGATTCTCATCCAGGTATTCGTTGAAGGCGCGGCTCAACTCCTGCTCCACCGCCGGCTTGACCTCGCTGGAGACCAGCTTGTCCTTGGTCTGCGCAGAAAACTTCGGGTCCGGCACCTTCACTGAAACCACGGCGGTCAGCCCCTCTCGAGCGTCGTCCCCTGAAGTGGCCACCTGCACCTTCTTCAGCAGCCCTTCGCGCTCCATGTAGGAGTTCAACGAGCGGGTCAGCCCGGCGCGGAAGCCTGCCATATGCGTGCCGCCGTCTCGCTGGGGAATGTTGTTGGTATAAGCGTACACCTGCTCCTGAAAGCCATCGTTCCACTGCATCGCCACTTCCACGCCGATGCCGTCTTCGCGCTCCGCGCTGACGAAATGGAATACCCGATTGAGTTGATTCTTGTTCTGGTTGAGGTACTCGACGAATGCCCGCAGACCGCCCTCGTAAAGGAAGGTCTCCTGCTTTCCGGAACGCTCGTCGAGCAGGTGGATGGTGACTCCGGAATTCAAAAAAGCCAGTTCTCTCAGGCGCTTGGCCAGAATATCGTAATGAAACTGGATGTCCTTGAAGGTTTCGGGAGAGGGTCGGAAATAGCACTCGGTGCCGCGATCCTGAGTCTCACCCACCTGGTGCAGCGGCGCGTTGGGCACGCCATGGCTGTATACCTGCTCGTATACCTTGTTATCGCGACGGACGGTGAGGCGGAATTCCTCCGAGAGCGCGTTCACCACGGACACGCCGACCCCGTGCAAGCCTCCTGAGACCTTGTAGCTGTTGTCGTCGAACTTACCGCCGGAGTGCAGCGTGGTCATGATGACTTCCGCAGCCGATACGCCCTCCTCGGAGTGGGTGTCCACGGGAACGCCGCGGCCATTGTCGCGAACGGTAACCGCCTCTTCCGGGTGGAGGACCACGTGGATACGGTCGCAATGGCCAGCCAGAGCTTCATCGATGGAGTTGTCCACCAGTTCCTGCACCATATGGTGCAGCCCGGTGCCGTCCTCGGTGTCTCCGATGTACATACCAGGTCGCTTGCGAACTGCGTCGAGGCCGCGTAATACCTTGATACTGCTGGAATTATATTCCTGATCGGCCATTTGCCATCCTCAATTCGAATCGCCTGCAGCACATCTGCCGCAGGCTCTTTAAGTACTCGCGGCGGCGCCGCTTGACGCTCACTGCCGCACCACCTTGCCGTGTTCCACGTGGAACATCGCGGTTTCTCCGCCCAGGGGCTGCGACGGCGGGCTGTTCGAGGTCGCCATGATCTGAACGTCCAATTCGCTCAGCATGCTGAAGAAGCGTTCGCTATGCTGCACGTCGAGCTCCGCGCCGACGTCGTCTATGAGAAAAACACTGGATCTGCGCGCTGTCTGCATCAGCAGCCGGGACTGGCTGAGCATCATCGCGCTGGCCAGGGCCTTGCCTTGACCTCGGGACAAGGAAGCACCTGCCGGCATACCCGATATCCGCAGTTCGACATCTGCCCGATGGGGACCACTGTGCGTACTGCCCGATTTTAACTCTTTTGCTAACGAATCGCTCAAAACTTTCCTCAAGGAGCCCTCCGGCCAACCCCGACGATAGACCATCTGCAACTCCAGCCCAGGCATCAAGGCAGCTACGGCCTGCATCAGCAGTGGCCGTAACTCCTCCAGGTAGGCCTCTCGCTCCGACGTTACCAGCTCGGCGAAACCCACGACTTCTTCACTCCAGACGCCCAGACCCTCCTCGGGCAGGCGCTTCGCCGCCACCGCCTTCAGGGCCGCGTTTCTCTGCCGCAGGGCATGGAGATAGCTGCGCAGCAGCCGCAAATAATCGGGTTTCACGTGAAACGTTCCCCAATCCAGCCATTGACGGCGCTCAACCGGGGAACCGAACACCAGATCGCTGAGGGAGGGTACCATTACCTGTAATGGCAACAGCAGGGCCGCCTCGGACAGCCGCCGGCCCGGCTCACCGTTGATCCGCAGCTCAGTGCGATTGCGGCGCGATTTGGCGATTCCGAGAGTCTGCCGACCGCGATGCTCGTCCTCCACCGTGGCAACCACCCGAACTTCATCGGCGCCGCGGCGGATCAGATCCAGGGTCTGATGAGAGCGAAACGATCGGCCACGGGCCAGCAGGTGCACGGCTTCGAGGATCGCCGTCTTCCCGGCCCCGTTGTCCCCGTAGAAGTAGTTGAGCCCTGGAGCAAGATCCAGCCGGACCGCCGTCAGGTTACGCAGATCGTGAATGTCGAGGCGCTGAAACCACACCGGTCAGCGAGACTACGTCAAGACGTCTTCAGAGCCGCATGGGCATAACGACGTACACGGCTCCATCGGCCCCCGCTCCTTCGATCAACGCGCTGCTGTTGGCGTCGGCCACGCTGAGATGGACCTGATCGGCACTCAGGACGTTGAGCACGTCCTGCAAGTAGCTGACATTAAAACCAATTTCCATTCGTTCGCCGGCATAGGCAACGGCGACGACCTCCTCCGCCTCTTCCTGTTCGGGGTTGTTGGCCTGAATGGTCAACTGATCCTTATCGAGGATCAAACGCACCCCGCGGTACTTTTCGTTGGATAGGATCGAGGCGCGATTGAATGCCTGTTTGAGTGCATCCCTGTCCCCAATCACGGTCTCACCGGCTCGGCGGGGGATGACTTTCTCGTAGTCGGGGAACTTTCCATCGACCAGTTTCGTAGTCATGGTGTACGACCCCAGGGTCACGCGAAGATGGTTCGACCCCAGGTGCAGGGTGGCCAACTCGTCCCCGTCCGTCAGCAATCGGCCTAATTCCATAACGCCTTTGCGAGGCACAATGACCTGGACGCGCTCGCCATCTCCAGCACCCACGAGCAACGTGCAAAGCGCCAACCGATGGCCATCGGTGGCCACCGTGCGGGTGTGGTCCCGGGTCACCTCGAACAGCATGCCATTGAGGAAGTAACGCACATCCTGCTGGGCCATGGAGAAACTGACCTGGTCAAGCAAGCTGCGCAGTTGCCCTTGCGGCAGCTGCAACTCCAGATCACCCGGTCCACTTCCCACTTTCGGGAAATCATCTGCTGGCAAGGTAGCAAGCGCAAACCGGCTGCGGCCGGACCGAACGATCGCTCGGTCACCATCGGTTTCCACCGTAACCTCTGCTCCTTCGGGCAAGGAGCGCCAGATGTCCGCCAGCTTCCGCGCTGGGATGGTGACGCTGCCGTCGGCCGTGATGCTGACACCTGCCTCCACCGCAACGAGCTCGACTTCCAGATCCGTGCCGGTCAGCGACAATCTGCCGCCCTCCGCCACGACCAGCAGATTCGCCAGGATGGGCAACGTCTGACGGCGCTCCACGACCCCGGTGACGAGCTGCAGCGGCCGCAACAACGCCTCTCGATTGGTGGTGAACTTCATGAATTACCTTCAGTTAGCAAAAGACCCGACAACCCTGCGGCCAGCGCCTGGCACGATCAGTTCGAAAGCAGCCGCCCGAGATTGCGATAGTCTTCGCTCACGTCGGCGCTGCTCTCCTTCAACTCGGCGATGCGCTTGCACGCATGCAACACGGTGGTATGGTCGCGCCCCCCAAACGCATCGCCGATTTCGGGAAGCGAGTGGTTGGTCAATTCCTTTGCCAGGAACATGGCCATCTGCCGGGGTCTGGCAATGGTGCGGCTGCGCCGCTTCGAAAGAATATCGGAAATCTTGATGTTGTAATACTCAGCAACCAGCCGCTGGATGTTGTCGATGCTGATTTGCCTGTCCTGAATCGCCAGCAGATCGCGTAAGGCCCTTTTGACCTGATCTATGGTGATCCGGCTGCCCGTGAACCGGGCGTTGGCGATCACCCGCCGCAGCGCCCCCTCGAGCTCGCGGACATTCGAGCGAATGCGCTCGCCGATGAAGAATGCCACACTCTGGTCCAGATCGACCTGCTCCGCCTCCGCTTTCTTCATCAGAATGGCGACCCTGGTCTCCAGCTCCGGTGGCTCCACCTCCTGAGTCAACCCGTAGACGAATCGTGACTTCAAGCGCTCCTCGAGACCGTCGATCTCGCGCGGATAGCGATCGCAAGTGAGCACCATCTGTCGGTCGCGCTCGAGCAGCGCGTTGAACACATGAAAGAACTCTTCCTGAGATCGCAGCTTGTTGGCAAAAAACTGGATGTCGTCGATCAGCAGGGTATCCACCGAACGGTAGAACTGCATGAACTCGTCCATGGTGCCCTGCTGCAGCGCCTTGACCATATCCTGCACGAACCGCTGCGAATGCAGGTACACCACCTTGGCTTCCGGGTGGTTGCGGCGGATGAGATTGCCCACCGCCTGCATCAGGTGGGTCTTGCCCAGACCAACGCCGCCGTAGAGCAGCAGCGGGTTGTAGGATTTGCCCGCATTGGCCGCTACCTGCATGGCCGCTGCCTTCGCCATTTCATTGGATTTACCTTCGACGAAAGTCTCGAAGGTGAAGTCTTCGTTGA
This sequence comes from Pseudomonadales bacterium, assembly GCA_047920935.1. GTDB lineage: Bacteria > Pseudomonadota > Gammaproteobacteria > Pseudomonadales > Azotimanducaceae > UBA7803. The sequence goes on from JBLRXD010000004.1 coordinate 12,692, forward strand.
GCTTGTGACCGACCTCGGCTTTCTTCGCCACCGGCCTGGCGCTGCCGTTGCGCGCAACCGCGACGTCCGGCGCCTGGCCGCCGGAACCATCCGCCCGGAGGGGCGCAGCCTGCGCACACTCCAGGGTGCCGATGTCCAACCGCACCTGAACCGGCGCCTGCGCGCCTCCCAGCTGATCGAGCAGTTCGTGAATCCGTGCCAGATACGTCAATTGAACTTGATTTTTCACGTACCGGTTGGGCGCCATGATGCGCAGCCGGCCTTCTTCTTCTTCGCTAGCCTGTAACGGCCGAATCCAGGTATTGAACTGCTGCGAAGGCAATTCATCTTGAAGCCGGTCGAGGCAACGATCCCATGCAGAGCGTTCCACTCGGTGTCCCCCAGAAAGAGTTGGCCCTCGCATGGTGGAGGAGGGCCTGAGATATCGTTGGAATTTGCAGAGATTCTAGCTACTAAGCTCAACCGTTGGCTATGTGAATCCCTTGAAAACCTCGCCCACCGCGCGGACGGGCAGCAAATTCAAACGCTTATCAGCCGCCCGGCGGCACCCCGCAGCAGCAGCCGAAATCGCCACATGTGGGCAAACGACTGAAGAAGCTGTGGATAACTTCCTACCTTGAATCGGGTAAGTTACCTACTCCTGCTTACCCACAAACCGCTAGCCTTTCGCCCCCAGGTTGCCAACAGCCTGGCAACGGCGCTAACTCATTGGTGCCGAACGCCCACTTGCACATATCAACAGGTGCATCGCCCCTTAACAACGACAATCAACCTTCTTCCTGAGCAAAATCCTTCAAAGAAAACCCTTCATAATATTGTTTGACTCATGCTGTCCCCCTACCTAAAATTCGCTCCCCTTTCGCTACCCGGCCCGTCACCTCGCCGGCGCAGCGCTACCGCGTAAAAGAGATTCTCATGAAAAGAACGTTTCAACCGAGCAACATCAAGCGTAAGCGCACCCACGGCTTTCGCGCCCGGATGGCCACCCGGGGTGGGCGCAAGGTGCTGAACGCGCGGCGCGCGAAGGGACGCAAGCGCCTGTCTGCCTGAAGTCTCTGCTGTCGTTCAACCGTTCATCTCAGAACGACTTTCGCCCCCCTGCTCTTGAACGAATCGCTTTGAACAAGCAGAGCGAAGGCTTCCCGAAGGACGTACGGCTCAACAACTCCCGCGACTTCGATCGGGTATTCCGTTCAGCCACCATTCGCAGCCGGCACGGGGCATTACGCATGAGCGCCGTTGCGACTAGAATGCCCACCGCTCGGATGGGATTGGTGGTCGGCAAGCGCGCATTGCGGCGGGCCCATGAACGTAATCGGGCGAAACGGGTCCTAAGGGAAACCTTCCGTCTCCATCGCGAAGCTCTGCCCCCCATGGACATAGTCATTCAGGTGACGGGCGATGCCGGCAATCGCGCTTACCGCGATTCGCTGCAAGCATTGCTCGCGGAGTTGCTGGCAGGCCGATCGTGAAGCCAACAGATTTGCCAAAGCGCTCGGCTATTGCCGGCATCCGCCTGTATCAACTGACGCTGAGCCCGTTGCTCGGCCGTCAGTGCCGATTTTATCCATCGTGCTCGCACTACGCCCGCGAAGCATTGGAGCTGCACGGCTTCGTTCGCGGTACCTGGATGACCATCACGCGGCTCGGGCGTTGCCACCCATTTCATCCGGGCGGCGTCGACCCAGTGCCGGCACGCGCAACCACCATACGCACGGTTTCTGACAAACAACAAGACAAGCAGGACGCAACGGTATCAGCCGCCGCGTCGATCGCTCCGGACAGCAGGGAGTCCTGACCCAACATGGTATCCACCGAAGTGCAGCGCATCCTGCTGCTCGTCAGCCTTGCCGCGACCAGTTACCTGCTGATCCTCGCCTGGAACGAGGACTACGGGCAGCGCGATGGTGTCATCCAATTCAGCCCTGAGCCGGATACCGGTGTCGCTCCAACGTTGCGGGATCGCGTCGCTCCCAGCGACATTCCGGCCGCCGATGTAGCGACACCGAGGGCTACGGATGTGCCCGATCCTTCGCTGCTGGGCGATGTTCCGACGGCACAAGCCGAGCCGGCGCCACACGAGAACAGGCTGATCAAGGTGGTAACGCCGACCCTGGAGGTGTGGATCGACCGCCTCGGCGGTGACATCGTCCGGGTGCAGCTGCCGCGCTTTCTGTTGCAGCGAGGCCTCGATGTTCCTTACCTGCTGCTGAATCGCGGCGACGGCCACATCTATATCGCCCAGAGCGGCCTGGTCGGCCCGGATGGCCTGGACGCCGGTGCCGAGCGGCCGTTGTACAGTTCCGCCCAGAGCGAGTATCGGCTCAGAGGCTCTACCCCGCTGACGGTGACGCTGACGGCAGAGCGCGACGGCATCATCGTCGTCAAAGAGTTCGAATTTCCAGCGGACGACTACCTGGTGCAGGTGCGTCATCGGGTCGAGAACACCACCGGCCGGGAGATCCACACCGGCATGTTCGCGCAGATCAAGCGCGACGATCAGGAAGCCCTCGGCGATAAACCCTTCACCCTGGGCCCGCAGCCCTACCTCGGCGCCGCCCTGACCACCGACGAAACCCGCTATAAAAAGCTGCGCTTCAAAGACCTGGATGAAGCAGACTTCCGCGCAGCGGTCACCGGCGGTTGGATCGCCTTTCTGCAACACTACTTCCTCAGCGCCTGGGTCGGGCATCCCGAAGAGGCCAATCGCTACTACGGCCAGAAGCACCCGGACAGCACCTACATCGTCGGGTACACGTCGCCGCTGCGGTCGCTCGCCGCGGGGGCAACGAGCGTATTCGAGTCACGTTTCTACGTCGGCCCCAAAGATCAGAAGCGGCTGGAACAGATCGCTCCCAACCTGAACCTCACCGTCGATTACGGCTTCCTGTGGTGGCTGGCGGTGCCGCTGTTCTACATTCTCGATTGGATGCACGGCTTGTTCGGCAACTGGGGCGTAGCCATCATCATGCTGACCTTCGTGGTCAAGCTGGCGCTGTACCCGTTGTCTGCCGCCAGCTATCGATCCATGGCCAACATGCGCCGGGTGGCGCCGCAGATGAAGCGGCTCCAGGAGCGTTATGCCGATGACCGGCAGAAGCTGTCCCAGGAGATGATGGCGCTCTATAAGAAGGAGAAGGTCAACCCGTTGGGCGGTTGCCTGCCGATGCTGCTGCCCATGCCGATTTTCATCGCGCTCTACTGGGTGCTGTTCGAGAGCGTCGAGCTGCGCCACGCGCCCTTCTTCCTGTGGATTCAGGATCTGTCGGCCATGGATCCGTACTTCATCCTGCCGCTGTTGATGGGTGCCAGCATGTATGCCCAGCAGTTGATGAGCCCCGCCATGGGAGATCCCATGCAGCAGCGCATGATGCGCCTGATGCCCATCATGTTCACGGTGCTGTTCCTGTTCTTCCCGGCTGGCCTGGTGCTTTACTGGTTGGTGAACAACGTTCTGTCCATCGCTCAGCAGTATTACGTGATGCGCCAGGTAGAGGGTAAGTACGCGCAGAAGAGCTGAGCCGGTGATGTCCGAGGCCACCACGCTCGACACCGATACCATTGCCGCCGTGGCCACTGCCGCCGGTATGGGAGGCATCGGCGTGGTGCGGATCTCCGGGCCACGGGCGGTGGCGATCGGCGCCGCCGTGACCGGCCGCCGGCTGCCCGAGCGGCGCGCCGTGTACGCGTCCTTCCTCGATCTTCACGGTACGGCGCTGGACGCTGGCATCGCCCTTGCCTTCATCGGCCCCAGATCGTTCACCGGCGAAGACGTGGTCGAACTGCAAGGGCACGGCGGGCCGGTGGTGCTGCAGTTGATCCTCGATGCGGTGCTGACGAGAGGCGCCCGGCTGGCGCGGCCGGGGGAATTCACGGAGAGGGCGTTCCTCAACGGCAAGCTCGATCTGGCACAGGCCGAAGCGGTGGCCGATCTCATCGCCAGCGGCTCCGAAGCGGCAGCCCGCGGGGCGTTGCGTTCGCTCCAAGGCGAATTTTCTCGCGCCGTCGAAGCCATCGACGGCGCCGTGCTCGAGTTGCGGGTGTTCGTTGAAGCCGCCATGGACTTTCCCGAGGAAGGAGCGGACTTCCTCGCCGAAGGTCGGGTCGATCAGCGGCTGGCCGAAATCCGCGGCAGCGTTGCCCGGTTGCTGCGGGATGCGCGTCAGGGTGTGTTGCTGCGGGACGGCATCGCCGTGGCTTTGGTGGGCGCCCCGAACGTCGGCAAGTCGAGCCTGTTGAATCGACTCGCCGGGCAGGAGCGTGCCATCGTTACCGCAATTCCCGGCACCACCCGCGACCTGATTCATGCGGACCTGTCGCTGCAGGGGTTGCCCATCCAGCTCGTCGATACCGCCGGCCTGCGCGAGTCCTTGGATCCTGTGGAGCAGGAGGGTGTGCGCCGCGCCCGTGACCAGGCCCGGCTGGCGGATCTGGTGCTGTTGCTCGAAGACGATCGCGAGGGCAGCCCCGCGGAGCCGCCGCCGCTGTTCGATGAGCTGACGCGGGCCGGGGTCAGCGCCGCGCGGCTGATCCGGGTGCGCAACAAGGCGGATCTGTCCGGCGCGGTGACCGGCGTCTGCGCCGTGGATGACAACGCGGGCGGGTCGGCGGTCGTGCGTATCTCCGCGCTCGGCGGCGCAGGCACTGACGCCCTCGTCGAAGTCATCAAAGACAAGGTGGGCTACGCTGGTGAAGGCACTGCCTACACCGCTCGCAAGCGCCACGTGCAGGCTCTGCAGGCGGCCGCGGCAGCACTGCAGCAGGCAGTAGAACTGCTCGCCGCAGCAGAACCGGCAGAGCTCGTGGCAGAGGAGTTGCGTGCCGTGCACGGTCATCTCGGCAGCATCGTCGGCGCCGTTACCGCGGACGATCTGCTCGGCGAGATCTTTTCGAGCTTCTGCATAGGCAAGTAGCCTCGCTTCCAATCGGGCATCGAAGACTTATACTGCCGGCCCGCGAATCCAACCCGCGCGCACCAGGGTGGCTCAATCATGGAATATCCTCAGAGCTTCGACGTCATCGTCATCGGCGCCGGCCATGCCGGATGCGAGGCGGCCGCTGCCGCGGCGCGCACCGGCGCCAGGGTGCTGCTGCTGACGCAGAGCCTGGAGACCATTGGCGCCATGTCCTGCAATCCGGCCATCGGCGGCATCGGTAAGAGTCATCTGGTTCGTGAGATCGACGCCATGGACGGCATCATGGCCCGGGCGGCCGATCTCGCTGGCATTCAATTTCGCGTGCTCAATGCCAGCAAGGGGCCGGCCGTTCGGGCGACGCGTGCGCAAGCCGACCGGTCCCTGTATCGGCAGGCGGTACGCGCGCTGCTCGAGGCCGAGGAAAACCTGACCCTGTTCCAGCAGCCGGTCGTGGATCTGCTGGTGGAGGCAGACCGGGTGGCTGGGGTAACGACCCAGATGGGATTGGTGTTTCGTGCCGACGCCGTGGTGCTGACCACCGGAACGTTCCTCGGCGGGCGTATTCACATCGGCCTCGACAATCATCCCGGCGGCCGTGCCGGTGATGCGCCAGCCAACGCCCTGGCGGAGCGGCTGCGCGCTTTGCCCTTCCGGGTGGGCCGGCTGAAGACCGGAACGCCGCCGCGGATCGATGCCCGCAGCGTCGATTTCTCGCGTATGGAAGTGCAGCCCGGGGACGATCCGTTGCCGTCTCTGTCGTTGCTCGGCTCTCCGGATCAGCACCCCCGTCAGGTGCCTTGTCACATTACCTATACCAACGAGACCACCCACGAGATCATCCGCCAGGGGCTCGATCGCTCGCCGATGTACTCGGGAGTCATCGAAGGCACAGGGCCACGCTACTGCCCGAGCATAGAAGATAAAGTGGTGCGCTTTGCCGAACGCATCAAGCACCAGGTGTTCGTCGAACCGGAGGGGCTCGACAGCGCCGAACTGTATCCGAACGGCATTTCAACCAGCCTGCCTTTCGACGTGCAGCTTGCCATGGTGCGCAGCATCGCCGGCTTCGAGCGCGCTCACATCACCCGGCCTGGCTATGCCATCGAGTACGATTACTTCGATCCCCGGGATCTGCACTACTCGCTGGAGACCAAAGCGCTGGAGGGTCTGTTCTTCGCGGGGCAGATCAATGGCACCACCGGGTATGAGGAAGCAGCCGCCCAGGGTCTGCTGGCGGGAATCAACGCCGCCCGCAAGGTAGCCGGCCAACCCGCCTGGTGGCCGCGCCGCGATGAGGCTTACCTGGGCGTGCTGGTCGACGATCTGGTGAGTCTGGGCACCAACGAGCCTTACCGCATGTTCACCAGCCGCGCGGAGTATCGGCTGCGGTTGCGTGAGGACAACGCCGACCAGCGGCTGACGCCGACAGGCTACGAGCTCGGGGTCGTGAAGGCGCCGCGATGGGCCGCCTACAGCGCCAAGCATGCAGCCGTGGGCGCGCTGGCCGAGCGCCTGCACGGGGTGCTGGTGCGGCCCGGATCGGTGCTTGCCGCGGAACTGCAGGCGGCCATCGGTGAGGACATCAGCCGCGAGGTCACCCTGCAGGCGCTGCTGCGGCGGCCGGGCGTCACCATGGAAAAACTGGCGCGGGTGGTCGATCTCGGCGAGGTCGACCTGCTGGTGCGCGAGCAAGTGGAAGTCGAGGCCAAATATGCCGGTTACATCAAACGTCAGGAAGACGAGATCGCCCGGGTGCGCCGCCACGAAAGCATTCAGCTGCCGGCCGGCCTGGCCTATGACGACATCCCGGGGCTATCCAACGAGTTGCGGCAGAAGCTCCAGCAACTGCGCCCGGAAACCCTCGCGAGGGCAGCGCGCATTCCCGGCATGACCCCGGCGGCGCTGTCGCTGCTGCTGGTACACGCGAAAAAGCTGGCGGGCCGACGGCCGGAACCGGGCGCGGCGCTCCGTGCCTGAGGTTACCGCGGATCCGGACAGCATCGTCATCGCCGCGGCCGCCCTCGACGTTGCGCTGGAGCGTCGTCAGGCGGAGACGCTGCTGCAGTTCGGCGCCTTGCTGTTGCGCTGGAATCGGGCTTTCAATCTGATATCCCGCCGCGATACCGGGCGACTGCTGCCCCGCCATCTGCTCGACAGCCTGAGCATCGCGCCGTGGCTGGTAGGTCGCGAAGTCATGGATCTGGGTACCGGTGCCGGCCTGCCGGGAGTACCCTTGGCGATTGCCCGCGAGGATTTGCGGTTCACCCTGGTCGATCGCAGCGAGCGCAAGATTCGTTTCATCAAGCAGGTAGTTCGCGCGCTCGAGCTCGCCAACGTGTCAAGCTGGTGCGGAGATGTCCGCTCACTGCCGGATACTGTGGCGTTCGATACGATAGTGTGCCGCGCGGTCGCGCCGCCGGGCGACGTCTGGGCGCTGGCGGGAGGGCGCATACGGCTGGGCGGCCGCATGCTCATCATGCATCGCGGTCAGTCAGCGCCGACTGCGTCCGAGGAGGATCAGCAGGTGCTGCCGGGGGCGGTGCTGTGCGAGCGGGTGCAGTTGCAGGTGCCAGGGCTGCAGCAGTCGCACGAACTGCTGGTTCTGGACCGAACGGGGCCGGAGTGATCGGTGGGAGAGGAAAATCAAGTGGCGAGAATCATCGCGATCGCGAACCAGAAGGGCGGCGTGGGCAAGACCACCACGGCCGTCAATCTGGCGGCGTCGCTGGCGTTGTCCGGCAGTCGGGTGCTGTTGCTCGACCTCGATCCTCAAGGCAACGCCACCATGGGCTCCGGGGTAGACAAGCACGAGCTGGACAGCACCAGCTACGATTGGCTGGTGGAGGGCAAGACTCTGGCTTCGGTTACCCATCGTTGTCAGGGTGGCTTCGATCTGGTGCCTGGCAACACCGATCTCACCGCAGCGGAGCTGGATCTGCTGCGTCAGGAGCGGCGCGAGTACCGCATGCGCGAGCGCATGAGCGAAGTCCGCGACCGCTACGACTACGTCATCATCGACTGCCCGCCGTCGCTCAACATTCTGACCCTCAACGCGCTCATCGCCGCAGACGGCGTGCTGATTCCCATGCAGTGCGAGTACTACGCCCTGGAGGGGCTGACAGCGCTGCTCGACACCATCGAGGGCGTTCGCAAGCGCGCCAACGCCGAGCTGTCGATAGAGGGCCTGTTACGAACCATGTATGATCCCCGCAACAGTCTGACGCGGGACGTGTCGAGGCAACTGATTCAGTACTTCGGCGACCAGGTCTTCCGTACCGTCATTCCGCGTAACGTGCGCCTGGCGGAGGCGCCGAGTCACGGCCTTCCGGCCATTCTCTACGACCGTCATTCCCGGGGCGCAGTGGCTTACATGGCTCTGGCGGGGGAGCTGCGGCGCAAGCACGCCACGGTTGCCGAGGCGGCCCATTAGTTCGATGGGCGGAACAAGCGCAATGGATACGAGTAAGGCAGCGTGAGCAGAAAGCGATTGGGTCGAGGGCTGGATGCGCTGCTGTCCGGCGATGCGAGTGGGCCGCAGCCGGCCACTGCCGCAGAGCAGGGCGAGCTGGTCGTCAGCGAGGTGGTTCGCGGCCGTTATCAGCCGCGTCGCGAGTTCGCCGAAGATGCCCTTCAGGAGCTGGCGGCCTCCATCAAGGCTCAAGGGCTGATGCAGCCCATCGTGGTTCGCCCTCGGCCTCAGGGCGGGTACGAACTCATCGCCGGCGAACGCCGCTGGCGCGCAGCCCAGATGGCCGGGCTGGAGCGGATTCCCGCCGTCATCAAGGATGTCAGCGACGAGCAGGCATCCGCCATGGCGCTGATCGAAAACATCCAGCGGGAGGATCTCAACCCGCTGGAGGAAGCGTTCGCGTTGCAGCGCCTGAAAGACGAATTCGAGTTGACCCAGCAGCAGGTTGCCGATGCCGTCGGGAAATCCCGGGTCGCGGTGACCAATCTGCTGCGCCTGTTGAATCTGTCGCCGCCGGTGCGCGACATGCTGCAGACCGGCACCCTGGAGATGGGTCACGCGCGGGCGCTGCTGTCGTTGACCTCGATGGAGCAGGAGCGTCTGGCAGTCGAGGTATCGACCCGGCAGCTTTCCGTACGGCAGACCGAAGCCCTGGTAAGGCAGCGTCTCGAGCGCTCGGCCGCAGGCAACGGTGGCGCTGGCCGGGCCGCTGCGCGGCCGCAGCGCGACCCCGACACGGTGCGCCTCGAGCAGGAGCTGTCGGATCGCATCGGCGCTCCGGTGCGAATCGCGCATGGCGCCAGCGGCGGCGGTCAGGTGGTCATCGACTACACCACTCTCGATGAGTTGCAGGGCATTCTCAAGCACCTGCGCTGAGGCGTTGGCTGGCGGCCGCGACCGGGTCAGATGACCACGAACGCCGGCGGCCCGTCCTGAATGTCGTTCCCGAAGACGTTTTCAATTGAACCCAGCAGGCTCGCTCCCTATAATACGCGCCGCGTTTGGGGGCCCTTTAGAACGCCAGGGACGGCCATGAAGAGCAGCGAGACCAACCTGCCTCTGGCCATCGTGATGCTCCAGTTGACCACCGCGTTGGTGGTAGCGGGTGGATTGTTTTTGCTTGATGCGCGCGAGGCCGAGTCGGCCTTGCTGGCGGGGGCAACGATCGTCATCCCCGGCGGTTATTTTGCCTGGCGCGCTCGGGTCGAGCGTTCTCCGGGAAGGTTGCTGGCTCACGGCATGATGAAGTTCGTGTCTACCGTGGCTCTGATGGCACTCAGCTTTGCGGTTTTCGATGCCGCGCCGCTGGGGTTTTTTTCGGCATTCGTGCTGATGCAGGCGATGTACGTGATCGCGCCGCTGTTGTTTGCAGACTCGCAACGGCCGCGTTGATCGATGCGCCTTGGTTGATGGAAGAAGGATCAGACTGGAAACGGCATGGCGAGCGACGGTTCAGAAGGCTACATCCAACATCACCTGACCAACCTGGTATACGGTCGGCTTCCCGACGGCACCTGGGGTTTTGCCGACAGCGCAGCGACCGCCGAGGCCATGGGTTTTCTCTCCATCAACGTCGATTCGATGATCTGGTCTACCGGTCTGGGGCTGGTTTTTCTGCTCTCCTTCGGGATGGCAGCCCGCAAGGCCACCGCTGGCGTGCCGCCAGGGTGGCAGAACTTCGTCGAAATGATCGTCGAGTTCATCGATGACAACGTCCGCAGCATCTTCACCTACACCAACACCATGATCGCGCCGCTGGCGCTGACCATCTTCGTCTGGGTGTTCCTGATGAATCTGATGGATCTGGTGCCGGTCGACTGGATTCCGAGCCTGGCCTATGCCGCCGGCATCCCCTACATGAAGATCGTCCCCACCACCGATCCGAACATCACCCTGGGTATGGCCCTGGCGGTGTTCGTGCTGGTGATCTATTTCAGCATAGTGCGCAAAGGTCTCGGCGGGTTTCTGGGTGAGTTGCTGTTCCACCCATTCGGAAAGTGGGCCGCTCCGGTGAACCTGGTGCTCGAAGGCGTGACCCTGATCGCCAAGCCCATATCGCTCGGGTTGCGGTTGTTCGGCAACCTGTACGCAGGCGAGATGATCTTCATCCTCATCGCCATGATGTACGCCGGAGGGCTGGTGATCGGCATCTTCGGCGGCGTGCTGCAATGGGCGTGGGCGGTGTTTCACGTTCTGATCATTACCCTGCAGGCCGGCATCTTCGCCGTCCTGGCGGTGGTTTACCTCGCGCAGGCTCACGACGTCGAATCGGAGCACTGACTAGCCGTCCGCACGGGTACTGGTACCTGGAAGGGCAACAACAACTCGAAACTTTGGAGTGATCATGGAACTAGTGTACTTAGCAGCCTCGTTGATGATGGGCCTCGGCGCCATCGGCGCGGCCATCGGCGTAGGCATCCTGGGTGGCAAGTTCATGGAAGGCGTAGCCCGTCAGCCCGAGCTGCTTCCCATGCTGCGTACCCAGTTGTTCATTATTCTCGGCCTGGTCGACGCGGTACCCATGATTTCCGTCGGTATCAGCCTTTACCTGATCTTCGCCCTGGCAGGTTGAACCTGTCATGGCTCGCGAAGCATCGCGGAACAGACTTGAGGTGAGCTTATGACACTCAACATGACGCTCATTGGCCAGAGCATCACCTTTCTGGTGTTCGTGTGGTTCTGCTGGAAGTTCATCTGGCCGCCGCTGGTCCATGCCATGCAGGAGCGCCAGAAGGCCATCGGGCAGGGTCTGGCCGCTGCCGAGCGTGCCGAGAAAGATCTCGAGCTCGCCAAGGCGCGGGCGACCGACAACCTGCGCGAAGCCAAGGTGCAGGCCCAGCAGCTGCTGGAGCAGGCCCGGGGCCAGGCGAGCCAGATGATCGAGAACGCCAAGAACGAAGCGCGTGCCGAAGGCGAACGGCTGCGCGAGGCACAACAGTCCGAGATCGAGCAGGAGCTGAACCGCGCCAAGGAAGCGTTGCGCGGTCAGGTGGCGCTGCTGGCCGTGGCCGGCGCAGAAAAGGTGCTGGCTGCGACCATCGATGCGGAAAAGCACAATGAGCTGCTAGAGCAGCTGGCAGCCGAGCTGTAGGAGCCATTCAATGGCAGAACTGGCGACGTTGGCGCGACCTTATGCAAACGCGCTGTTCGATCTGGCGAAATCCGAGCAGGCACTCGAGCAGTGGTCGCGAATGCTTTCGTACCTGGCTGCTGCATCCGCCGACCAGCGGGTGAAGCAGATGCTCGAATCCCCGGATCTGGCCACGGAAGTGAAGGCGCAGCGCCTCACCGATCTGTGTGGCGAGGAGTTGAGCGACCGGGCCAAGAATCTGATCAAGCTGCTGGCGCGCAACAAGCGTCTCGGCGTGCTCGGCGAGATCCGGGAACAGTTCGAGGCGCGCAAGGCCGAAGAAGAACGAGTCCTCGAGGTGGAAGTCGTCAGCGCCTACGAGTTGTCGCCTGAGCAATCGGACCGGCTGCGCGAAGCGCTGCAGCGAAAGTTCGAGCGCGAAGTGAACCTGACGGGGCGAGTCGATCCGGACATGCTGGGCGGCGCCATCATCCGGGCCGGAGATACGGTGATCGATGGCTCCATCCGGGGTCGGCTCGACAAACTCGCCGAGACATTGCAGCGAAGCTAGCGCGTAAGCCGAGCGTACGCTCCGCGGCCCGAAAACAGCGGGATCCGCGCAGCGGAACCGGCGATGGAGAAATTGAGGAACCAACATGCAGCAACTGAATCCTTCCGAAATCAGCGACATCATCAAGCGCCGCATCGAGAGCCTCGATGTCCATGCGGAAGCTCAGAACGAAGGCACCATCGTCAGCGTCTCCGACGGTATCGTGCGTATTCATGGTCTGGCTCATGCCCAGTACGGGGAGATGATCGAGTTCCCCGGCGGCCTCTATGGCATGGCGCTGAACCTCGAGCGAGACTCTGTCGGGGTGGTGGTGCTCGGCGACTACCAGCAGCTGTCCGAGGGCATGACCGCTCGCTGCACCGGCCGCATCCTCGAGGTGCCGGTGGGCCCGGAACTGCTGGGACGGGTGGTGGATGCGCTGGGCAACCCCATCGACGGCAAAGGGCCGCTCAACACCTCGTTGACCGCTCCCATTGAGAAAGTGGCGCCCGGGGTAATCGCCCGGCAGTCGGTCAATCAGCCCATGCAGACCGGGCTGAAGGCCATCGATGCCATGGTTCCGGTGGGTCGTGGTCAGCGCGAGCTGATCATCGGCGACCGCCAGATCGGGAAGACGGCCATCGCCATCGATACCATCATCAATCAGAAAAGCAGCGGTCTTAAGTGCATCTACGTGGCCATCGGCCAGAAGATGTCGACCATTGCCAATATCGTCCGCACCCTCGAAGAATACGGCGCCATGGAGTACACCATCGTCGTCGCCGCGGGCGCAGCAACGCCGGCGTCCATGCAGTTCATCGCGCCCTACTCCGGTTGCTCCATGGGCGAGTACTTCCGCGATCGAGGCGAAGACGCGCTGATCATTTATGACGACTTGACCAAGCAGGCCTGGGCTTACCGGCAGATTTCGCTGCTGCTGCGCCGCCCGCCGGGTCGAGAAGCGTATCCTGGCGACGTTTTCTATCTGCACTCACGGCTGCTCGAGCGGGCTGCACGAGTCAACGTCGAATACGTCGAGCGCGCCACCAACGGCGAGGTGAAGGGCAAGACCGGGTCGCTCACCGCGCTGCCCATGATCGAAACCCAGGCGGGTGACGTGTCGGCGTTCGTTCCCACCAACGTGATCTCGATCACCGATGGGCAGATCTTCCTCGAGAGCGACCTGTTCAACTCCGGCATCCGCCCGGCTATGAGCCCCGGAACCTCGGTCTCCCGGGTGGGTGGTTCGGCTCAGGTGCCCTTCATGAAGAAGATTTCCGGCGGCATCAAGCTGGCGCTGGCTCAGTATCGCGAGCTGGCGGCGTTTTCGCAGTTCGCATCGGATCTTGATGAAGCCACCCGTCGTCAGCTGGAGCATGGCCAGCGTGTTACCGAGTTGATGAAGCAGAAGCAGTACAGCCCCATGACGGTGGCGGAGATGGGTGTCAGCCTGTTTTCGGCGACGGAGGGCTACCTGCGGGACGTTCCCGTCAATCAGGTGCTGGAGTTCGAGCGCGGCCTGCTTGCCTACATGAACGCCGAGCACGCCGATTTCATGAAGTCGGTGAATGACAGCGGCGCGTACAACGACGACATCGTCGCGCAGATGAAGGCGGCCATCGAGGCATACAAGCAGACGGTATCCTTCCAATAGCCCCCCGGGGGACGTTATGGCGGTCGGCAGAGACATCAAGAACAAGATCGGCAGCGTGTCGAGCACGCAGAAGATCACCAGCGCTATGGAAATGGTGGCCGTCAGTCGGCTGCGCCGTACCCAGGAGCGCATGCGCGAAGGTAAGCCGTACGCGGAGAAGATCCGTGCGGTGATTGGTCACCTGGCGAATGCCAACCCGGAGTACCGGCACATCTACATGGAAGCCCGCGAGATCAAACGCATCGGCTACATCGTGGTGTCCAGCGATCGGGGCCTTTGCGGTGGTCTCAACGCCAACCTCTTCCGGGTGCTGCTGCGCGACATGGCAGACTGGCATGGCCGGGGTATCGAAGCCGATCTCGGTTTGATTGGTAACAAGGCTGCCCAGTTCTTTCGCTCGGTCGGCGGCAACATCACCGCCGCCATGAGCGGCCTCGGCGAGGTGCCGACGCTCAGCGAGCTCATCGGTGGCATTCGGGTGATGCTCAACGCCTACGAGCAGGGTCGCATCGACCGGCTGTTCATCGCCAGCAACGACTTCATCAACACGATGACGCAGCAGCCGGTGATCCGCCAGCTGCTGCCACTCGATCCCGCCGACGAGGCGGAGTTCGCCCATCGATGGGATTACATCTACGAGCCCGAGGCGCGCGAGCTGATCGAAGAGTTGGTCACGCGCTTCATCGAATCCCAGGTGTATCAGGCCGTGGTCGAAAACAGCGCCTGCGAGCAGGCTGCGAAGATGGTCGCCATGAAGAGTGCCACCGAAAACGCGGAGAAGCTCATCGACGAGCTGACGTTGATCTACAACAACGCGCGGCAGGCGGCGATCACCCAGGAAATAGCAGAGATCGTCGGCGGCGCCGCGGCGGTTTGAACAAACCCGTAGGAGCGATCTCCAGATCGCGATCTGCACGGAGGCGATGCTCGGATCGAGATCTGAAGATCGCTCCCAGAGAGACATTTTGAGAGGCAAAGAATCATGAGCAGCGGTCGGATCGTCCAAATCATCGGGGCTGTCATCGACGTGGAGTTTCCCCGGGAGTTCGTGCCCAAGGTGTACGACGCTTTGAAGGTGGTCGAAACCGGGCTCACCCTGGAAGTGCAGCAGCAGCTGGGCGACGGTATCGTGCGCACCATCGCCATGGGTTCGTCTGACGGCCTGTCGCGCGGGCTGGATGTGGCCAACAGCGGCAGTGCCATCAGCATTCCCGTGGGCGAAGAAACCCTGGGTCGCATCCTCGACGTGCTGGGCGAGCCCATCGACGAGAAGGGTCCGGTGAACGCCGCCGAGCACATGACCATCCACCGCCCGGCTCCCAAGTTCGAAGATCAGCGCGGCGGCAACGAGCTGCTGGAGACCGGCATCAAGGTCATCGACCTGATCTGCCCCTTCGCCCGCGGCGGTAAGGTGGGCCTGTTCGGTGGCGCCGGTGTCGGCAAGACCGTAACCATGCTCGAGCTGATCCGCAACATCGCCATCGAGCACTCGGGCCTGTCGGTATTCGCTGGTGTGGGCGAGCGTACTCGCGAGGGCAACGACTTCTATCACGAGATGGCCGACGCGGGTGTTCTCGAGAAGATCTCCCTGGTTTTCGGCCAGATGAACGAGCCGCCGGGCAACCGCCTGCGGGTGGCGTTGACCGGCCTGACCCTGGCTGAGAAGTTCCGCGACGACGGCCGCGACGTGCTGCTGTTCGTCGACAACATCTATCGCTACACCCTGGCTGGCACCGAAGTATCGGCGCTGCTCGGACGGATGCCTTCGGCGGTGGGTTACCAGCCTACCCTGGCCGAAGAGATGGGCGTGCTGCAGGAGCGCATCACCACCACCAAATCCGGCTCCATCACCTCGGTGCAAGCCATTTACGTTCCGGCCGACGACCTCACCGACCCGTCGCCGGCGACCACTTTTGCCCACCTGGATTCCACGGTTACCCTGTCGCGGGCCATCACCGACCTGGGTATCTACCCCGCGGTCGACCCGCTGGACTCCACCAGCCGCCAGCTCGATCCGCTGATCGTCGGCCAGGAGCATTACGAAGTGGCTCGGGGTGTGCAGCAGGTGTTGCAGCGCTACCAGGAACTGCGCGACATCATCGCCATTCTCGGTATGGACGAGCTGTCCGAGGATGACAAGCAGTTGGTGTACCGGGCGCGGAAGATCCAGCGGTTCTTCTCCCAGCCGTTCTTCGTGGCCGAGCAGTTCACCGGCAACCCCGGCAAGTTCGTCTCACGGGAAGACACCGTGCGCAGCTTCAAAGGCATTCTTGAGGGTGAGTACGATGCCTTGCCGGAAGACGCCTTCTATATGGTGGGCAGCATCGAAGATGCGGTGGAAAAAGCCCAGCGCCTCACGTCCGGAGACTAGGAGACGACACCATGGCAATGACCATGCACTGCGACATCGTCAGCGCCGAGGAGGAGATCTTCTCGGGCCGGGTGACCCTGGTCAGCGTCACGGGAACCATGGGTGAGCTCGGCATCATGCCGGGCCACGCTCCCCTCCTTACCGGCATTCGTCCAGGGCCGGTGAAGCTCCGCTTCAACGATGGCGAGGAGCAGGTGTTCTTCGCCTCCGGAGGCTATCTCGAAGTGCAGCCGGGGGTTGTGACCCTGCTCGCCGACACGGCGGTACGCGCGGAAGACATCGACGAAGCAGCGGCGCTTGAGGCCCAGAAGGCGGCTGAGCACGCACTGGAAGAACGCGATGCCGGCGTCGAGTTCTCGGTGGCGGCGGCCCAACTGGCCGAAGCCATGGCACGGCAGCGCACCTTGGACGAGTTGCGTAAGCGGCGCCGCTGAATCTGCCCGGCGCCTAACTTCTGCTTACATAGCAGGGCCAAATACCCCACCCGCTTTGCCTTGCGCGGCCGATATACTCGGGCTTTGCCGCCACCCTGCCGTTATGAAAGAACTCTCCGCAAAGCTTGAAGTCGTGGTCCTCGCCGCCGGCCAGGGCAAGCGCATGGCGTCGCGTCGCCCCAAGGTGCTGCATCCTCTGGCCGGGCGGCCGCTGTTGCGCCACGTGCTCGACACCGTGGGGCTACTGGAGCCCCGGCGCGTGCACGTGGTGGTGGGCCATGGGGCCGACCAGGTGCGCGCGGCGATAGCCGACGACGTCAACTGGGTGTTGCAGAGCGAGCAGCACGGTACCGGCCATGCCGTTCAACTGGCGCTGCCGGACGTTGCGGACGACGCCGTGGTCCTGGTGGTGTACGGCGACGTCCCCCTCATCCGCGCGGAAACCCTTCGCGACTGCGCTCTGGCGGCAGCGGAGGGTGGCGTTGCCATGGTGACTGCGGTGCTGGACGATCCAGCGCATCTGGGGCGCATCATGCGCGATGCGTCCGGAGCCATCGAGGGCATCGTCGAGTATCGCGACGCCGACGCCGAGCAGCGTGCGGTCTGCGAGATCAACTCCGGCATCATGGCCGCCCCCCGTGAGCTCCTGCACCCGCTGCTGCAGCGGTTGCAGCCGGACAATGCTCAGGCTGAGTACTATCTTACCGACGTTGTCGGCATGGCGGTGGCGCAAGGCACCCCGGTGACGGGGCTGACGGTAGCCGACGCCGATGAAGTCCGCGGGATCAACGACCGCGCCGAACTGGCCGCGCTGGAACGCCATTGCCAGCGCCGACTCGCGGCCGGCCTGATGGCCTCCGGGGTTTCGCTTGCCGACCCTCAGCGATTGGATGTGCGCGGTCGGGTGACCGCCGGACAGGACTGCTTCTTCGACGTCAACGTGGTGCTCGAGGGCAACGTCGTCCTCGGGGACGGCGTCTACCTGGGGCCTGGCGTCGTCGTTCGCGACTCCTCGCTCGGTGATGGCACCCGGGTCGAGGCGCATTCGGTGGTGGATGGTGCGCGTCTGGGCGCGGATTGCGTCATCGGGCCCTTCGCGCGGCTGAGGCCGGGCACCGAGCTCGCCGAGCGGGTTCGGATAGGTAACTTCGTCGAGATCAAGAAGTCGGTGCTCGGGCCCGGCAGCAAGGCGAATCATCTTGCCTACCTGGGAGATGCGACTCTGGGAGCGGATTGCAACGTTGGCGCCGGCACCATCACCTGTAATTACGATGGTGTGGACAAGCACGCCACCAGCGTCGGCGACCGGGTGTTCGTCGGCACCAACAGCACCCTGGTAGCGCCGCTCAGCATCGAAGCCGACGCGTACGTGGCGGCGGGGTCGACGGTCACCAGTACGGTGCGTGCCGGAGAGCTGGCGGTTGGGCGGGCGCGCCAACGCAACATTCACGGCTGGGTGCGTCCGGATCGGCGCAAGCGCTAGCTGCCCGCCGCCGTTCGCAGCCCTCGCTGCGGCAGCGGTTTCGGGCGGTCGTTTCAATCAATGAGATCGGGGCAGAAGTATGTGCGGCATCGTTGGCGCGGTGGCTGACCGGAACGTTCCGGGCATCCTGTTGGAAGGCCTGCAGCGGCTCGAGTACCGAGGTTACGACTCGGCGGGGATGGCTGTTATCCCCTCCCGGGACGGGGGCTTCGACTGCCGCCGCAAAGTGGGCAAGGTACGCGAGCTGCGCGACGATCTGGCCCGCCGGCCAGTCACCGGGCGGATCGGCATCGCTCATACCCGTTGGGCCACCCACGGCGTTCCGAGCGAAGTGAACGCTCACCCGCATATCTCCCGCGGGCGCATCTGCGTCGTTCACAACGGCATCATCGAAAACTTCGAACCGCTACGCGCCGAGCTTCGCGACGCAGGCTACACGTTTGCCTCCGAGACCGACTCCGAGGTGATCGCTCACCTGGTGGAGCATCACTACGCCCAGGGCGAATCGCTGCTCGATGCGGTGAGGAATGCGATCCAGCGGCTGGAGGGGGCCTTCGCCATCGGCGTGCTGGCCTACGACCAGCCGGATCGCATCGTTGCCGCGCGCATGGGTAGCCCGCTGGTGGTGGGCGTGGGCATCGGGGAGAACTTCATCGCCTCGGATCCGCTGGCGCTCCGTCCGGTAACCGACCGCTTCATCTTCCTCGAGGAAGGCGATCTGGTCGAGATAACCCGGGACAGCATCGCCATCTGGAACGTGCACAACGAGTCCGTTGTGCGCTCCTCCATCAAGGTGGAACTGGGCCATGACGATGTCGATAAGGGTAACTATCGGCACTTCATGCAGAAGGAGATCCACCAGCAGCCCCGGGTCATCCGCGACACCCTGGAGGGCCGCCTGGGGCGCACCCGTGTTCTCGAGCAGGCCTTCGGCGTCAAGGCTCCGGCAATTTTCGATCGCGCCCGGGCGGTCACCCTGGTGGCCTGCGGCACCAGCTTCTATGCCGCCTCGATCGCGCGCTACTGGATCGAAGAGCTGGTAGGGATTCCCTGTCAGGTGGAAATCGCCTCCGAGTTTCGCTACCGCAAGGTGGCCGTGCTGCCGGACAGCCTGTTCGTGACCATTTCTCAGTCAGGCGAGACGGCAGACACCCTGGCGGCGCTGCGGGTGGCGCGGGGCATCGGCTACTTCGCCACGCTGACCATCTGCAACGTGGCCTCCAGCTCGCTGGTTCGGGAGTCGGATCTGGCGCTGATGATCCAGGCGGGCACCGAAGTGGGGGTGGCGTCCACCAAGGCGTTCACTGCTCAGCTCACCGATCTGCTGCTGTTGACCCTGCTGCTGGGTCGTCGTCACGGCCTGGCCGCCGACAAGGAGGCGGAGATCGTCAGCGCCCTGCACGGCCTCGACGAGGACATCGAGCGCACGCTGCGCCTGGATGAGATCATCCGCAAGCTGGCCGAGCGCTTCATCGACCGCGCCCACGCACTGTACCTGGGACGCGGGCCCATGTTCCCGGTGGCCATGGAAGGCGCACTCAAACTCAAGGAGATTTCCTACATCCACGCCGAAGGTTATGCCGCCGGCGAGCTCAAGCACGGTCCGTTGGCCCTGGTGGACGAGCACATGCCGGTGGTCGCCGTCGCGCCCAACGACGAGCTGTTTGAGAAAGTCCAGTCGAACCTCCAGGAGGTCCGCGCCAGGGGCGGCGAGCTGGTGGTATTCGCCGATGAGACCCTGGCGCTGCACGCCGAGCCAGGGGTGACGGTGGTGCCGCTGCCGGCGGTTCACAGGATCCTGGCTCCCATCGTCTACGTGGTACCTTTACAATTGCTCGCCTATCACGTCGCCGTGCTCAAGGGCACCGACGTGGATCAGCCGAGAAATCTGGCGAAGTCGGTCACGGTCGAGTAGCGCGCAGGCGGCGCGCCCTCCCCGCTCAGAGTCATCGCCCGGCCGCGGCGAGCTGGACCAGCCCCGGCAACAAGGTGAATCCGTGGACGTAACGCACATTCTCGACCGCCTCAACGACCACCAGCGCGAGGCTGTGACGGCTCCGGTTGGCCATGCGCTGGTGATCGCCGGCGCCGGCAGCGGCAAGACGCGGGTGCTGGTGCACCGCATCGCCTGGCTCATCGAAGCCGAGCACGTTTCTCCCCAGGGTATCCTCGCCGTGACCTTTACCAACAAGGCGGCGGCGGAGATGCGCGGGCGCATCGAGGAGTTGCTGCACATCTCCGTACGCCACCTGTGGGTGGGTACCTTTCATGGCATCGCCCACCGGTTGCTGCGCATGCACTGGCAGGAAGCGGGGCTGCCGCAGAACTTTCAGATCCTCGATGCCGACGACCAGCTGCGGCTGGTGAAGCGGGTGATGCGCGGCCTCGACCTGGACGAACAGAAGTGGCCGGCCCGGCAGGCCGTGTGGTTCATCAACGGCCAGAAAGACGAAGGCCGGCGGGCCCGGGAAGTGCCCGCCGGAGAAGATCTGTACCAGCTCACCCACAAGCGCATCTACGAGAACTACGAGACTCTCTGCCAGGAAGGTGGGCTGGTGGATTTCGCCGAGCTGCTGCTGCGCAGCCACGAGTTGTGGCTGGAGTGCCCCGACCTGCTGGCACACTATCAGCGCCGCTTCCAGCATCTGCTGGTGGACGAGTTCCAGGATACCAACACCATTCAGTACGCCTGGCTGCGGGTGCTCGCCGGGCGCAGCGGCCACGTCATGGCAGTGGGCGACGACGATCAGTCCATCTACGGCTGGCGCGGCGCCCGAATAGAGAATATCCACCGCTTCCGGCAGGATTTCGCCAATGTGATGCTGATCCGCCTGGAGCAGAATTACCGCTCGACCGGAACCATTCTCAAAGCAGCCAACGCGCTCATCGGCAACAACGCCGACCGCCTCGGCAAAGAGCTGTGGACCGACGGTGAGGAGGGAGAACCGATCCGGGTCTACTCCGGGTACAACGACCTGGATGAGGCGCGCTTCATTGCTGAGCGCATCCAGGATTGGATCGAGACCGGTGGCAGCGCCGATGAAGCCGGCATTCTGTACCGCTCCAACGCCCAGTCACGAGTGCTCGAAGAGGCCCTGCTGCGGCTGCAGATTCCCTACCGGATCTATGGCGGCGTGCGGTTCTTCGAACGCGTGGAGATCAAGAACGCGCTTGCCTACATGCGGCTGGTGCACGATCGGCATTCGGACCCGGCGTTCGAGCGGGTGGTGAACACCCCCACCCGCGGCGTTGGCGACAAGACTCTCGAAGGCGTCCGCGCCATCGCCCGCGATCGCGGGGTGTCGCTGTGGCAGGCCAGCAAGATCGGCATCGAGAAGAATCTGCTGGCCGCCCGCAGCGTCGGCAAACTGGCTGATTTTCTGCGGCTCATCGACGAGCTCGCGCAGGCGGCCGCCGAGCTGCCGCTGCACGAGTTGGCCGACGTCTGCATCGAGGGCTCGGGCCTCATGGAGTACCATTCCCGGGAGCGCGGCGAACGAGGCCTGGCGCGCAAAGAGAACCTCGAAGAGCTGGTGAGCGCCTGCCGCCAGTTCACCGGCGAGCTGGCGTTCCCGCTTGAAGATGGCGATCGCGCCGAGGTGTCCGTGCTGCAGGAGTTCCTCGATCAGGTGGCATTGGATTCCGGAGATCGGGAGTCCCAGTCCGGGCCGGCGGTGCAGATGATGACGTTGCATTCCGCCAAGGGCTTGGAGTTCCCGCTGGTGTTTCTCACCGGTATGGAAGAGGGCCTGTTCCCCCACCGCATGTCGCTGGATGAGCCGGGCCGCATGGAGGAAGAGCGGCGCCTGTGTTACGTGGGCATCACCCGCGCCATGAAGACTCTGTACCTCACCCACGCCGAAACCCGCCGCCTCCACGGTCAGGACACCTACAATCGGCCGTCGCGGTTTCTGTTGGAGATTCCTGGCGAGCTGGTCCAGGAGGTGCGCATGCGCGGCGCGGTGGAGCGGCCCTATGGCGCGCCCGGGCGGCGCCAGACGTCGTCCCAGGATTTCACCGAAGTGGGCGTTCCGGGGTTGCGCATGGGGCAACGGGTGCTGCACGGTAAGTTCGGCGAGGGCGTGGTGATGCAGAGCGAGGGCAGCGGCGATCGCGCGCGGGTACAGATCAACTTTCAGGGTGTGGGCTCGAAGTGGCTGATGATGGGCTACGCGAATCTCCAGCCCTTGGATTGACAGGAAAATCATCGGTCCACTCGGACCAACGAGGGAGAACTCACCAGATGGGTAGGCTGTTGTTTTGCTGTGCGCTGGCGATGCTGGTCGGTTGCGCCGAACCGAATGCCGGCGCCGCAGGCGCGGCTGCGGGCGCGTCTTCGGGCGATCCGGACCGGGTGTACCGCTGGAAACTGATCACCACCTGGCCGAAGAACCTGCCGGCGCTGGGCACCGCGCCGGAACTCATGGCCCAGCGCTTGCGGGTCATGAGCAACGGTCGGCTCGACATCCGAGTCTACGGTGCCGGCGAGTTGGTCGGCGCGTTCGAGGTATTCGACGCGGTGTCCCAGGGCACCGCGGAGATGGGTCACGGGGCCTCTTACTACTGGCGTGGCAAGATTCCCGTGGCGGCCATGTTCTCCACCGTACCGTTCGGCATGACCGCCCAGGAGATGAACGCGTGGCTGTATTTCGGTGGTGGCATCGAGCTGTGGCGCGAGCTCTATCAGCCGTTCGGTCTGGTGCCCATGGCCGCCGGTAACTCCGGCACCCAGATGGCAGGCTGGTTCAACAAGGAGATCAACTCCCTGGCCGACATGCGAGGGCTGAAGATGCGCATCCCCGGCCTGGGCGGTGAGGTGCTGGAGCGGGTTGGCGGCTCGCCGGTAGCGCTTCCGGGCAGCGAGGTGTTTTCGGCGTTGCAGATGGGCGTGATCGATGCGGCCGAATGGGTGGGGCCTTTCAACGACCTGGCCCTGGGCCTGCATCGTGCCGGCAAGTACTACTATTATCCCGGCTGGCAGGAGCCCGGCCCGACTCTCGAGCTGATGATCAATAAGCGCGCCTGGGACAGTCTGCCGCCGGACCTGCAGATGATGGTCGAGGCCGCCGCGCGGATGATCAACGATGAGATGCTGGCCGAATTCACCGCCCGCAACAGCACCGCGCTGCAGACCATGATCGAGGAGCACGGCGTGCAGATCCGGCGCCTGCCCGACGATGTGCTTGCAAGCTTGCAGGCTGCGTCGGCGGACGTGGTGCGAGAGTCGGCACAGGGCGACGAGCTGTCGCGGCGCATCTACGACTCGTACATGAGCTTCCTCGAGGACGCCAAGCGCTATCAGGAGGTTGCCGAGCATGCCCTCCTCAACGCCCGTTGATCCGGCGGGCGCCATGGAGCTGAAAGCCACCGAGTACCGCAGCGAGCAAGGCATCGCCACCATCGCTCTGAACCGGCCGCAGCGCATGAATGCCTGGACCGGGCGCATGCATACCGAGTATCGCTGGTGTCTGGCCCAGGCCGATGCGGATCCGGCGGTGGGCGTCATCGTGGTGACCGGCAACGGCCGCGGCTTCTGCGTCGGCGGTGATGCCCAGGCGCTGCAGGGGCACGTCGACAGGGGCGGCTACGATCCGGGCACGGCCGCCGATCTGGCCAGGCCGGGCTACGGCACCGCCCGCGAGTTCGACGCCAGCTTTGCCTATCACTTCGGCCTGACCAAGCCGGTAATCGCCGCCATCAACGGGCCCGCAGCCGGTGTCGGCCTGGCTCTGGCCTGCTTCGCCGATCTGCGTTTCGCCGCCGCTGGCGCCAAGCTCACCACCGCCCACGGCAAGTTGAACCTGCCGGCCGAGTACGGTCTGTCGTGGCTGCTGCCGCGCATGATCGGGCTGACGCGGGCCACGGAACTGCTGCTGTCGAGTCGGGTGTTCGTGGCCGAAGAGGCGCTCACCCTAGGCATCGTCAACCAGGTGTTTCCTGCCGAAAGCCTGCTGCGCGAGACTCATGCCTACGCCGCCAACCTGATGGCCAGCGTGGCGCCGGAATCCCTGCGGCAGACCCGCTGGCAGATCTACCGCGACCTGCACCGCGACGTGGCGACAGCGGTGGAGGATTCCGAATCGCTGATCAGCGAGATGATGCGCCAGCCCGACTACCGCGAAGGGGTCGCCGCCTTTCTGCAGAAGCGACCGCCGCGCTGGGGGGCATGAGCGCGCTCGTCAGTCGGTCAGGGCGCCAGCCAGGGCCGGCCGGCTGCCCATACCCCAACCGGTCGGGTGAGCGCCGCGAGATCGGCCAGCGGATTCCCGTCCAGTAGCAGCACGTCCGCCTGGTAGCCTGCGGCGAGCCTGCCGGTGACGCCGTCGAGGCCGAGCGCCCGTGCCGCATCCGTGGTGGCGGAGCGCAGGGTCGCCGCGTTGGAGAACTCGGAAACCCTGGCGAACACCGCCAGCGCCTGGGGCAGTTGATGGTGAAACACCCCGGGTATCCCGGCGTCGGTGGATGCCACGAACTCGACGCCCAGGCGCGCCATGGCCTGAAAAGCGCCGCGGATGCGCTGCAGCTTGGTGGGGTCGGGGTTGTCCAGGTAGCGCTGCCAACCGGCGTTCACCGTGGGCGATACCCACACGCCCTGCTCCAGCATGAGCTGCGCCACAGCGTCTTCGTAGTTGCCTGCCCAGCCGTCCGCTCCCATCCACGAGCAATGCTCGATGGTGCGCACCCCTGCCCGGGCGGCCAACTCGATGCCGCGGGTGCCGTGACAGTGGGCGGCGACGGGCAGTCCATGGTCGCGCGCTGCCGCGACGATGCCGGTCAGGGTGGTCAGGTCGAACTGGGCGCCGGCGGGATCGCTGCCGCGGGTAAACATCCCGCCGGTGGCCATCACCTTGATCAAATCGACGCCGTGAAGAACCTGACGCTCGAGAATTTCCAGCGCCGCGGCCAGGTCCGCTGCCTCTCCGCCCCAGAAGTGGCAATGGCCTGCAGGCGTGGTGATCGGCTGGCCGGCGCACAGCAATCGCGGCCCGGCAGTGGCGCCGCTGGCGATGCGGTCCCGCAGTGCCAGCTCCGCCCAGGTACCCCCGCCCAGATCCCGGGCGGTGGTGATGCCGGCGCGCACCATGGCGTCGGCGCGCTGGTTCATCTGGTCGGGGTCGCGACGGTCCGTGGGTTGCGGCGGTCGCGACTGCTGCGGGTCCAGCTCCAGGTGCACGTGCGCGTCCATGAGCCCCGGCATGGCGGTGGCGCCGGCGCAGTCCACCACCAGGTCATCGCCCTCGGCAAGCAGCCCATCGCCCACCGCGTCGATGCGGCTGCCGCGCAGCCGCAGCGAATCCGCGGGCAGCAGGTCGACGCCATCCCAGATGCGCAGATTGCGCAGCAACGTGGTGCGACCGGCGGTCGTCATCCGTAAAGCACCCCCGGCAGCCAGGTGGCGAGTGCCGGCCAGATCAGGATCATGCCAAGCAGCATCAGCTGCAGCACGACGAACGGCAGCACCCCGCGGTATATGTCGGTGGTGCGGACGCTGGCCGGCGCCACGCCGCGCAGGTAGAACAAGGCGAAGCCGAACGGCGGCGTCAGGAACGAAGTCTGCAGGTTTACCGCGATGAGCACACCGAGCCAGAGCGGATCGATCCCCATCATCAGCAGCACCGGCCCGACGATGGGCACGACGACGAAGATGATCTCGATGAAGTCGAGCATGAAGCCCAGCAGGAAGATCAACAACAGAGTGACCGCCAGCGCTCCCCAGACGCCGCCCGGCATGTCGATGAAGGCCGCGTGCACCAGGTCGTCGCCGCCGTAGCCGCGGAACACCAGGGCGAACAGGGAAGCGCCGATTAGAATGAAGAACACCATGGCGGTGGTATTCAGGGTCGACAGGCAAGTCTGGCGCAGCACGTCCCAGCTCAGCGCTCGCCGCGCCAGCGCCAGCAGGATGGCGCCCCCTGCGCCCACGCCGGCTGCCTCGGTGGGGGTAGCGTAGCCGCCGAGTATGGAACCCAGCACCGCAACGATCAGCAGCAGCGGCGGCAGCAACCCGGCGAGCAAGGTGCGCAACGAGCCGCGCACCGCGCCCGGGATCAGCGCCGCGGGCGCCCGGCCCGGTGTCAGCAGCGCCACCGTCAGCAGGTAGGCCGCATACAACGCCACCAGCACCATCCCCGGCACGAACGCCCCGGCGAACAGGTCGCCAACGGATAGCGTCTGCGGCGAGAACACGCCCTGGCTCAACTGCGCCTGCTGATATGCGGTGGACAGCACATCGCCCAGCAGCACCAGCGCGATGGACGGCGGGATGATCTGTCCCAGGGTGCCGGTGGCGCAGATGACGCCGGTAGCCAGCCGGGGGTCGTAGTTCTGCTTGAGCATGGTGGGCAGCGACATGAGCCCCATGGTCACCACGGTGGCGCCGACGATGCCGGTGCTCGCCGCCATCAGCATGCCCACCACGATCACAGCCAGGCCGAGGCCGCCGCGCATGCGGCCCATGAGCTCCGACAAGCTGGTCAGCAGCAGTTCAGCGATGCGGGTCTTTTCCAGCATCACCCCCATGAACACGAACAGCGGCACGGCGATTAGGGTCTGGTTGGTGACGATGCCGAACAGCCGTCCCGGAATGAAGCCCAGATCGCGGCCGTCGAAGGCTCCGGTGAGGGTGCCGGCGAATGCGAACAGCAGCGCCACGCCGCCCAGGGTCAAGGCCACCGTATAGCCGGCCAGCAGCGCCGCGAACACCACCACGAACATCAGAATGGGGATGTATTCAGCCACGGCGGTCCCGCAGTATCGCGATGCAGCGAACGACCTCCGCCAGGCCCTGCAGCAGCAGCAGCACCGCCATCAGCGGGATGAGCGTCTTCAGCAGGAACACGGCCGGCAGCCCGCCCACCTCCGGCGAGCGTTCGAGAATGCGCCAGGAGTTGGCCACGTAGGTATGACTGTAAACGAGGATGGTGACAGACACGGGCACCAGGAACAGCAGATGGCCCACCAGATTGATCGTGGCCCGGCTGCGCGGCCCCAGCCGCGAGTACAGCAGATCGACACGCACGTGGGCGTCCTGCTTCAGCGCATAAGGGATGCCGAGCATGAAGACGATGCCGTGCAGGTACAGCGCCGTGTCCTGCAGCAGAATCGAGCCCTGGTTCAACGCGTAGCGCAGCACCACGACGGCCAGGGTCGCCGCCACCATGGCCACCAGCAGCCAGGCCACGGCGCGGCCTATGGCGTCGGTGATGCGGTCGATCACGCCGATGAGGTTCAGAGCGGATTGCCGGAGCCGAGGGGGGAGCCGATCATCAGATCCAGCACCGTGCCCGAGAAAAAAACCATCCCTACCCAGGTATTGTTGCGAAAGGCCTTGAAGCAGCCGGCGCGGTCGCGGTCGCGAATCAGATACTGCTGATAGCCGAACAGAGCCAGGGCGCCGCCAAGCCCCAGATGATACAGCGCCCCGAGCCCGACCTGGGCGCCCAGCAGAGCCAGGGTCAGCAGCGCCGCGAGCTGCAGCACGCCCACCATGAAGCGGTCGGCGTTGCCGAACAGAATGGCGGTGGATTTGATGCCCACCCGCAGGTCGTCGTCCCGGTCCACCATGGCGTACAGGGTGTCGTAGGCGACGATCCACAGCAGGCTGCC
The DNA here is from genome assembly GCA_047920935.1 of Pseudomonadales bacterium. GTDB lineage: Bacteria > Pseudomonadota > Gammaproteobacteria > Pseudomonadales > Azotimanducaceae > UBA7803. Next base: position 40,245 of record JBLRXD010000004.1, read on the forward strand.
GACGAACAACAGCCAGGCCTCAGCGGGAACCCGCCCCTGCACGCTGGCGTAGGCCATGATCAGCGCCCAGCTGAACGCGGCGCCGAGCACCACCTGGGGCAGGTACGTCCAGCGTTTGGTGAATGGATACAGCATGGCGATGGCGAACCCGGCCACCGCCAGCCAGCGGGTGAGCGGGTTGAGAAACACCAGCAGCAGCGCCGCCAGCAGTGACAGCGCCGCGAACAGCGCCAGCGCTTCGGTGGCCGAGACTCGACCCGAGGTCAGCGGTCGGTCCTGAGTGCGCTCGACGAAGCGGTCCCAGCCGCGGTCGGCGAAGTCGTTGATCACACATCCGGCCGAGCGCATGATGAACGTTCCGGCGATGAACACCACGATCAGGTGCCAGGGGGGGACGCCACCTGCCGCCAGCCACAGCGCCGCCAGGGTCGGCCACAGCAACAGCAGCGTGCCGACCGGGCGGTCGAGCCGCATGAGCTGCAGGTAATTGTGGGCGCGGTCGTGCATGACGCGGCAGTTTACCGCCAACGCCTCGAGGCGAGCCAGCGGCCAGTTGCGGGCGTTGTGTGGGCGTTGTGCGGCGCCGGTGACCGCCGGGCAATTGTTCCCGCGCGTTTGATTTTTCCCCGGGTGACAAGTAGTTTATCGCGCTGCGCGCAAACACCCGATGGGGCGGAAGATCGAATGCGGAAGTGGCAGTGCATCGTGTGTGGATGGATCTACGACGAAGCTGAAGGATACGAGGACGAGAACATTGCCCCCGGAACCCGGTGGGAGGATGTTCCCGAGGACTTCGTCTGTCCCGAGTGTGGTGTCAGCAAGGAAGATTTCGAGATGATCGAGGTTGGTTGATCCTGGGCATTCCGGTGGGTAACCGCCAATGAACCTGACCGCGCGCATCCTCATAGGCATGTTCGCCGGTCTGGTGCTGGGGGTGTTCATCCAGCAACTCGGGGTCGGTCCCGACCATTGGCTCTATACCGTCGTCATCGATGGGTTCATCGACGCCGGCGGCCGCATCTTCATCGCCAGCCTGCAGCTGATGGTCGTGCCGCTGGTGCTGGTGTCGCTGATCTGCGGCGCCGCCAGCCTCGGCAATACCGGCAGCATGGGGCGGGTGGGCGGCAAAGCCATCGGCCTTTACCTGCTGACCACCTCCATCGCCATTACCCTCGCCCTGATGCTGGCGCTCATCGTCGAGCCGGGCAGCGGCGGTGCTCCCGCAGTGACCGATGCGGTGTTCGATCCGGGCGAGCCTCAGGGAATCAAGCAGACCCTCATCAACATCTTTCCTACCAACCCGGTCGCCGCCATGGCGCAGGGCAACATGCTGCAGATCATCGTGTTCGCGCTGCTGTTCGGCGTGGCGCTGAGCCGCGCCGGGGAAGCCGGCACCCGGCTCATGGGATTCTTCGAAGATGCCAACGCGGTGCTGATGAGCCTGATCACCATGCTCATCAAGCTCGCTCCCATCGGCGTGTTCTGCCTCATGGCGCGACTGTTCGCCACCGAGGGCTTTCAGGAGATCTACCGGCTCGGCGCGTATTTTCTGACCGTGGTGATTGCGCTGATCCTGCACCTCACCCTGGTGTATCCGACGCTGCTGTATCTGCTGGCGCGGGTCAGCCCGCTGACCTTCCTGCGCAAGATGCGCGAGCCCATGCTGGTGGGCTTTTCGACGGCCTCCAGCGGCGCCACGCTGCCGGTCACCCTGCGCACGGTGGAACATCGGGTCGGCGTGAAGAACGAAGTGGCGGCGTTTGCCGTGCCCCTGGGCGCCACCATCAACATGGACGGCACCGCCATCATGCAGGGGGTGGCGACGGTCTTCATCGCCCAGTTCTACGGGGTGGACCTGAGCGTCACCGATTACCTGATGGTCATTCTCACCGCCACCATGGCATCCATCGGCACCGCAGGCGTGCCGGGGGTGGGCCTGATCATGCTCGCCATGGTGCTGACCCAGGTAGGCCTGCCGGTGGAGGGCATCATGCTGATCATCGGCGTTGACCGGCTGCTGGACATGCTGCGGACGGCGGTGAACATCACCGGCGACGGCATGGTGGCCACGATCGTCGCGCGCAGCGAAGACGATCTGGATATGGCGGTGTTTCTCGACCCGGAAGCCGGCCGCGTGGTCAACGGGGCCTGAGCGGCTACACCGTTGCCGGGCCGGTGTCCGGTGGCGCCCACGCCTCGAGCAGCGCCCGGGCCTCGTCGGGCGCCTCGGCCAGCAGACGGTCGCCGCGGCGGATCACCGCCGCCATCAGATGGGCGTGACGGGACAGATCGGCAATCCGGAAGCTCTGTTCTCCCGTCTGCCGGGTGCCGAGCAGCTCCCCCGGCCCCCGTAGCTGCAGATCCTGCTCGGCAATGTAGAAGCCGTCCTGACTTTCCCTGATCACTTTCAGCCGGGCGCGGGCCGTTGCCCCCAGGGGCCCCTTGTACAGCAGGATGCAGTGAGAGCGGTCGCGCCCGCGCCCTACCCGACCCCTGAGCTGATGCAGCTGGGACAACCCCATGCGCTCGGGGTTCTCGATCACCATGAGGGTGGCATTGGCGACGTCCACGCCCACCTCCACCACGGTAGTCGCCACCAGCAGCGCAATGCGGCCGGCCACGAATTCGCCCATGATCCGGGCTTTCTCGGCCCCCGGCTGGCGCCCGTGCAGCAGGCCAACGGTAGATCCTGGTAGAGCGGCGGTGAGCGCCGCCGCGGTGGTTTCGGCGGCGGCCAGCTCGAGCTGATCGGACTCTTCGATCAGCGGGCACACCCAGTACGCTTGCCTGCCAGTGGCGAGTACCTGGCCGACGGTGGCCACCACTTCGTCACGGCGAGTGTCGGCGATCACTCGGGTGTCGATGGGCTGGCGGCCCTTGGGCAGTTCGTCGATCACCGACACCTCCATGTCGGCGTACAGGGCCATGGTCAAGGTGCGTGGAATCGGGGTGGCGGTCATCACCAGCTGGTGCGGTGTCCGGCCTTTGTCGCGCAGCGCCATGCGCTGGTGGACGCCGAAGCGGTGCTGCTCGTCGATGATGGTCAACCCCAGCCTGGCGAAGGTCACGCCGCTCTGGAACAGTGCGTGGGTGCCCACGGCCACCAGCGCTGCGCCGCTGGCAACGGCCTCGGCGGCGTGCCGCCGCTCCGCTGCCGTCTGACTGCCGGTAAGCAGGACCACGGGTATCCCCAGGGGCGCAAGCCAGGCCGAGAAGTTCACGTAGTGCTGTTCCGCGAGGATCTCGGTGGGGGCCATGAGGGCGGTCTGCGCCTGGTGCTCGGCGGCGCGGATCGCGGCGAAGGCGGCAACCACGGTTTTGCCGGAGCCGACGTCGCCCTGAACCAGGCGCAACATGGGCACTTGCAGCGCAAGATCTTCGAGCACGTCGCGCACAACGCGTTTTTGTGCAGTGGTGAGTTCGAATCCGAGGTTGGTCAGCAGGCGGCGCCCGAGCTGGTGGGCGCGTGGCAGCGCCATGGTGGTCTGGCGGGCGCGATCCCGCTGACGGCCGCGCATCACCAGATAGTAGGCGGTGAGTTCATCAGCGGCGAGCTGCTCCTGGGCGGCGGCGATGCTCTCGGCCGAGGCGTCCGGCGGCGGTTTGTGCAGGTACAGCAGGCTCTGGTACGGGTACCCCAGGTCAGCCGGCCAGGGCAGCCGGGAGAGTTGCGCGGTCAGCGAACGCAGGCGATTCTGACTGAGCCCCTTGGTGGTGGGGTAGACGGGAGTGAGCCCGGGTTCCGGCGGCGGTCGGTCCGCGGTTACCAGCGAGTATTCCGGGTGGGCCATTTCCAGCCCGGTGGGGCCGAAGCGCACCTCGCCGAACGCCTGAATCCGGCTGCCCGGTCGCAATGCCGCCTGTTGCGGCTTGGAGAAGTGGAAGAATCGCAGGGTCAGAAAGCCACGGCCGTCGGTCAGGGTCACGGTG
>JBLRXD010000005.1:0-9323 GCA_047920935.1 Pseudomonadales bacterium
CGACGCCCCTGGCGAATGCCGTTACGGACGTGACCGCTGGTCACGTAGCCCAGCGACAAACCCGTGGCCGGGTCGGCCCACGCCAATTGCCCGCCCGCTCCGTTGTGCCCGAAGGTCTGCGGTGAGTTGCCGTGACCAAAGCCGCGATAGTGGCGATCTTCGTCGCCGGCGATGATGATGCCGAGAGCACGATTGGCCAGCTTGCCGTAGAGCGGATCCGTCAGCCCGCCGCTGCGCACTCGGCGCGCGCTTGCCAACATCTCGTCGGACCATACCCGTGGCCCGCCCAGATGGCCGTGCAGCAGCGCCTGGTAGAACAATGCCAGGGCGCCCGCGCTCATGATGCCACCACCGCCAGGGACGCCGACCGCACGGATCTCGGGCTTGTTGAAATTCAGAACGGCCTCTTCCGTCACCTCGGTCTCCGGCGGCGCCGGCAGACCGAGTTTGGCGTAGTCGCTGGCCGTCAGCGCATCGCCCACGTGGGCGCACGGCACCACCCGACGATTTTCCTGTTCGGGCAGCCCGACGTAGAGATCGGCGAGCCCTAACGGGGCTACCACCTGCTCGCGGATGAAGTCGCGAAAATCCGCTCCCGTGGAACGCTCCATCAGCTCGGCGATGACCCACATGGAGGCGGTAGGGTGGTATTCGAACCGGCTGCCGGGTTCCCAGGTCAACCGCCATTGGGCGAAGCGCTCGAGCCGGCGTTGTTTCTCCAGCCAATCCAACGGGCGGAACGGCGCGTGGGGGAACCCGGCGCTGTGGGTGAACAGCTGCTGCACCCGAACCTGATCCTTGCCGTTGGTGGCAAACTCGGGAATGAGATCCGCCACCCGCGCGTCCTCGTCCAGCAAGCCCTGCTGGAACAGAATCCATGCCGCGGCAGCGGTCACCGCCTTCGTGGCGGAAAACACGCAGTACAGCCCGGCAGGGTCGTCGCCGGCTTGCTGGCCGGCGGGCTCCTGGCCGAACGACTCGAACAGCGCCAGCTTGCCGTGCCGCGCCACCGCCACCTGCACGGCCGGCAGCAGCCCTGCATCGACCTCGCGACGAACCCTTTCGAGCAGCCGCGTCACTCGAACCGGGTTCAGCCCCGCCGCCTCGGCGCGGGCCATGCGCTGCTCGCTGATGACTCCCATCCCACTCCCCCCGTGAATGCCGGTGCTGATCATTGCAGACCGCGCCTTGGTCAGGCAATCGCAGCGGCGCTAGAATCTTTCTCCCCAGAGCAAAGGTGTGGACATGGAACTTCGCCACGGATTCGCCGGCACCATAGGCGGCACGCCGCTGATTCGCTTGGCCGGGTTGTCAGAGGAAACCGGCTGCGAAATCCTCGGCAAGGCCGAGTTCCTCAACCCGGGCGGCTCAGTCAAGGACCGCGCCGCGCTGTGGATGGTGCTAGAGCACGAGCGCAGCGGCGCGCTGCGGCCGGGCGGCATCGTGGTGGAAGGCACTGCGGGGAACACCGGCATCGGTCTGGTTCACGTCTGCAACGCCCGCGGCTACCGGTGCGTCATCTTCATGCCCGACAATCAGTCACAGGAAAAGGTCACCCTGCTCGAAACTCTGGGAGCCGACGTGCGCCAGGTGGCCACCGTTCCCTACCGGGATCCGATGAACTATCAGAAGCAGGCCGGCCGCTACGCCGAGTCGCTGCCCAATGGGGTCTGGGCCAACCAGTTCGACAACACCGCCAACCGGCAAGCTCACTACGAATCCACCGGACCGGAGATCTGGGCCCAGACGGAGGGCCGGCTCGACGCCTTCGTGGCCGCCACCGGCACCGGCGGCACTCTGGCAGGCATCAGCCGGTTTCTCAAAGAGCAACGCGCGGATGTGCAGATCGTGCTCGCCGACCCCATGGGCAGCGCCCTGTACCAGTGGATCAAAACCGGCACGCCGGAGATGAGCCCTGGCCCATCGATCACCGAGGGCATCGGCAACTCCCGGGTCACCGACAATCTTGCCGACACCGAGATCGACGATGCGGTGCAGGTACCGGATCAAGACATGGTGACCATGGTCTACCGGCAGATGCGCGAGGAAGGCTGGTTCTTCGGCTCGAGTACCGGCATCAATCTGTGCGCGGCGGTGCAGGTTGCCCGGCGCCTGGGGCCGGGGCATACCATCGTCACCGTGCTCTGCGACGGTGGCGGGCGCTATCAGTCGCGCCTGTTCAACCCCGAGTTCCTGGCCGGGAAAGGCCTCTCCACCCCGCGGAATTCACCCGCGGCCTGACGGCTCCGGCCGACGGCGGCTCAGCGCCCTTTGAACACCGGCTGGCGTTTGTCGACGAATGCCCTGGCGGCTTCCTTGTGATCTTCGGTGAGCCCGGTGTGCACGTGGTGGGTGGCTTCCAGATCGAGGCTGTCCAGCAAGCCGGCACCGCTGGCCGCACGGTTGAGGTTTTCCTTCATGTAGCGATAGGCTGCCGGCGGACCATCCGCCAGACGCCGGGCCAGCGCCAGGGTCGCGGTCTCGAGACCGGTGGCGGCCACCACCTGGTAGGCGATCCCGAGCCGCAGACACTCCTCGGCGCTCACGCGATCGGAAAGGTAGTAGATTTCCCGAGCTTTCGCCGTCCCCACCAGGTGGGTGAGGAAGTAGCTGCCACCGTAGTCGCCGCTGAAACCCACCTTGGCGAAAGCCGAGGTGATGAAGGCGGTATTCGCCATGATTCGCAGATCGGCCGCCAGCGCCAGCGACATTCCGGCGCCTGCGGCCGCGCCCGGCAGGCTGGCGATCACCGGCTTGGGCATGAGAAACATGCGCCCCGCGGTGGCGCGCTGGTTCAAGCGCTGGGCGTGGATGCGCTCGTCCAGGGTAGCCGCGGCCGGCGAGCCGCTACCGGCATCGCCGCCGCTGGCCATGCCCTTGACGTCGCCGCCGGCACAGAAGGCGCCACCGGCTCCGGTGAGCACCACGCAACGCACGCTTGCCGCCTGCTCGGCGTATTCCAGAGCGCGCGCGAGCGCGGCATTCATGTCGCCCGACATGGCGTTGCGCGCCTCCGGCCGGTTCAGGGTGATGAAGGCAATGCCGTCCTCTTCGTGGGCCAGCAGATGGTCGCTGGCGATGCCGGTATCGATCTGTATTCTGGTCATTTGCGCTGCGCCCCCCTGGTTCGCGATGAGTTAATCTAGCAGAAAACCGGGGAGCAGAATCACATGCTGATCGATCACGGGCGGCTCACGGAGTTCGTCACCAGGATCTTCGTGGCAGCGGGCAGCGATGAAGCCGCGGCTCGGGAGGTGGCCGAGCATCTGGCCACTGCCAACCTCAAAGGCCACGACAGTCACGGCGTCGGCATGATTCCCGCCTATGTGGGCAACATCCGCAATGGCCTGCTGCGAGTCGACGGCCGCGCGCGAGTCATCCGCGACAGCGGTGCTGTGCTGCTCATCGACGGCAACATGGGCTTCGGCCAGGTGGTTGGCCGCGAGGCTACCGACCTGGCACTGGCCCGGGTCAAGGACACCGGCGTAGTCTGCGCCGGCGTCCGCAACTGCCACCACCTGGGTCGCATCGGCACCTACGGCGAGATCTGCGGCGACGCCGGCTACGTCTCCATCCACTTCGTCAATGTGGTGGGGCACGCGCCCCAGGTATCGCCGTTCGGCGGCCGTGACCGGCGCATGACCACCAATCCGTTCTGCTGCGTGGTGCCCCGCCCCGGGCAGACGCCACTGGTGCTGGACATGGCCACCAGCGCCATCGCGCTCGGCAAGGTGCGGGTGGCGCACATGAAGGGCGAGCCGGTGCCCGACGGCGCCCTGGTGGATCACGAAGGTTTGCCCAGCACGGATGCCTCGGTGATGTTCAAGGAGCCCTTCGGGGCGCTCGGTCCCTTCGGCGGCCACAAGGGCTACGGCCTGGCGGTCATGTGCGAGTTGCTCGGCGGCGCCCTGGCCGGGGAGTGGACGGCCCAGCCCGGCAACCCACGCGACAACACCATCGTCAACCACATGCTCATGTTCGTGCTCGATCCGGCCGCCTTCGGCGGCGTCGAGGCATTCCACAGCGAGGTCCAGGAGATGGTCGCCTACCTGCACAGCACCACGCCAGCCCGCGGCTTCGACCGCGTGCGGGTGCCCGGAGAGCCCGAGCAGGAGTCCCTGGCGCAGCGTATGCGCGACGGCATTCCCATCGACGATAACAGCTGGGCGGGCATCCTCAAAGCCGCCGAAGTCGCCGGCCTCGACAGCGCCGAGATCGAGACCCTGACGCAGGGCTAGGCGCCCGGGCGAGGCGCCGCAGCAGGGCGAGCGAACGCGCTTGAACAGGGCGCGGGGCGGAATCGCGCCTTGTGCAGCCGTGGAGCGAGACCGCAGCAAGCAAGGGCAGCTCCGGAGGGGCTCGAGCGTAGGCGCCGCGATTCCGCCCCGCGCCCCGGCCAAGACCGCTGACTCCTGCCCTGCTGCGGCGCCTCGTCCGGGCGCCTAGCCGTCTTCGGGGTTGGTCTTGTCGGGGTCGGTGAAGCGGTACTCGCGGGCCAGCTCCGCCACCTGGTAGATGCCGCCCGACTTCTCGGCGACGTCCGGATCCATGGCAAGGGCGGCGATGCAGCGGCCGGTGAAACGTGGCGATTCGGCGCCGCTGAGATCGACGTCGAGCGCACCGCTGGCCACCGCATCAAGGATGAACTCGGTTTTCACCACGCCCGGCCAAAGCGACAGCGCCGCGACACCGTGCGGCTCGAGTTCCACCGCCATGTCCCTGGCCATGCGATCGACACCCGCTTTGCAGACGCCGTAGGCGGCGCTGAAGGTGTAGCGGGCGGCACCGGACGAGGATATGTTGACGATCAGACCACTGCCTTGGCCCACCATCAGCGGCGCGGCGAACACCGCGGCCACGTAGTAGCCGCGCAAGCCGACGCCGCACTGGTCGTCCCATACCGACAGCGGGTGCTCCCAGAAGCCGCCGCGCCAAGCCGGAGGGCCGGGAATCTCACAGGCGTTGTTCACCAGCACATCCAGCCGCCCCTGCTCAGCACGCACTCGCTCGAACAAAGCCCGCACCTGATCGTCGTCGTTATGGTCGACCCGCACGGCAATGCCTTTGCCGCCCAACTCGTCCACCAGTCGCGCGGTGGCCTGAATGGTTCGCTCCCCGGGCGGATCGTCGAAGCTTTCGCGACGGCCGGTGACATACACGCTGGCGCCCGCCTCGGCGAGCCCTTCGGCAATGCCCTTGCCCACGCCCCGACTGGCCCCCGTCACCACCGCCACCTTGCCCCGCAGATCCGCCACCGCCTTCCTCGCTTCGATCGACACGCGACGATTGTACCCCCAGCGGCTCGGACCGAGGTGGACCTCGCGCGCCGCTTGGGGTTAACTTCACGCCAGATCACCGCATCGCCATGCCGCCCAAGGGAAGGACCGTTGACCGCATCCGATATCAAACGCGCCGGGCTGAAAGTAACTCTGCCACGGCTCAAGGTGCTAGAGGTGCTGGAGAACGCCGATCCTCATCATTTGAGCGCTGAGGACGTGTACAAGGCCCTGCTGGACACCGATGACGCCGTTGGTCTGGCCACGGTGTACAGGGTGCTGACCCAGTTCGAGTCCGCCGGCATCGTCCAGCGCCACAATTTCGCCGACGGGCACGGGGTGTACGAGCTTGCACCCGATGAGCATCATGACCACATGGTGGACGTCGATACCGGCCAGGTGCTCGAATTCGTCAACGAGCGCATCGAGAAACTGCAGAACGAGATCGCCAACGAACACGGTTTCGAGCTGGTCGATCACGAACTGGTTCTGTACGTTCGCAAGCGCCAGGACTGAGCCCGGCAAGGCGCCCGGGCGAGGCGTGAGGGGCTAATCGACGCCGAGCAGCTGACGATAGCTGCGCATGTGCCGACGCGCGGAAAGCTCGTCGCCGTTCAGTTCGAAGATCCGCGCCAGGTTGTAATGGGAATCCGGCACACGCGGGGCACGGCGATAGTAATCGGCGGCGACTTCGAGCTCGTTCTGCTCGTCGAACACCGTGCCGAGATTGTAAAGCGCCAGCTGATGGGTCGGCGCCAGGTCCAGTGCCTGCCGGTAGTGCTGACGCGCGCGTTCGAGGTCGCCACGCAGCTGCAGCAGCCGCCCCAGGTTGACATGAGCGTCGGCGTTGTGCGGATCGAGCTCGATTGCCTTGGCGTAGGCGTCGAGCGATCGCGGCGAGTTGGCGTCTTCCAGATCCAGGCCCAGATTGTACCACTCGTCGCTGCCCAGGCAGTCGGCTTCGCGGGCGACGATGAGATCCGGATCTGCGCATTCATCGCTGGATCTGCGCTGGTCGAGGTGACGGTAATCACCGGAAACGTCGCAGGCCACTTCGGTGGCAAGCTCCCGGCCCATCAGGTCATCATGGCCGATGCGCGCCACCTTCAATGCGGGGGCTGCCTGCTCGAAATCGAAGTAGGTCTGACCGGTCTCGGCTTCCCAGAGCTGATTGTCTTCACGCACCAGAACCGTGCTGCCGTCGGCGAAGATACGCACCGCGGCCAGGGTCTTACCTTGTTCGAGGCCGGCGCGCACGTTCAGCAACGCCCTTACCGCCCGGCGGCTCGAGACGCGGGACTCCATGAGATTCTTCACGGTGCGCAGCATCACCACGTCCTGAAAACTGAACCGATACTCGCCATTTTCGCCGCGCTCCGGCACCACCAGGGAGCGGCGCACGAAATGTCGAATCTGGGTCGGCGTCAGGCCTAGGAGTTCGGAGACTTCGCTGGTGGTGTGTCCGCTCATAGGCGGTGCGTGAACCCCACTATGCTGCTGCGTTTTTTCTGTGCGGCGGGAGCAATGCTCTGCTCCTGCTTCGGGCCGGGACTATAGCGTAGCGTCCCTTCCCGCTCAACCTGAGCGTGTCGAATCCCAGTCTTTTCTGCGGCGGCGCGATACCGTCACCCGAAGCGAATATGCAGATATAATGGCGCCATTCAGCAACGAGACTCGTCATGGCAACCCTGAAACTCGGTCTGCAGCTCGGCTACTGGGGCGCGCAGCCCCCGAACAACTTCGTCGCCATGGCCCAGGAAGCAGAGCGGCTCGGCTTCGATTCGGTATGGACGGCAGAGGCTTACGGCTCCGACGCTCTGACCCCGCTGGCTTGGATCGGCAGCCAGACGCAGCGCATCCGGCTGGGCTCCGGCGTCTGCCAGATGTCGGCCCGCAGCCCCACAGCCACCGCCATGGCAGCGCTGACGCTGGATCACATGTCCGCTGGCCGGATGATTCTTGGCCTCGGCGTGTCTGGCCCGCAGGTGGTGGAAGGCTGGTACGGGGCGCCATTCTCCAAGCCGCTCGCCCGCACGCGCGAGTACGTGTCCATCATTCGCCAGGTGCTGGCCAGGGAGCAGCCAGTGGCCAATGCAGGCCCCCATTACCCGCTGCCCTATCACGGCGAGGGTGCCTGGGGTCTCGGCAAGCCGCTCAAACCCATCGTTCACCCGCTACGCGCCGATCTGCCGATTTTTCTCGGCGCCGAAGGGCCGAAGAACGTAGCGCTGACGGCGGAGATCGCCGATGGCTGGTTGCCGCTGTATTACTCGCCGTTTCGCCAGGAGGTTTACGCCCCTTCGCTGCAGCAGGCGAAGCCAGGGTTCGAGATCTCTCAAGGCGTGGTGGTGAGCATCACCGATGATCTGGCCCGCGGGCTGCTGCCCGTCAAGCACATGCTCGCCCTGTACGTCGGCGGCATGGGCGCCAAGCAACGCAACTTCCACAAGGAACTGGTAGGGCGCATGGGGTTCGAGGCAGAGGCAGACAGGATTCAGGAACTCTACCTGGCTGGGCGCAAGGACGAAGCCGTTGCCGCCGTGCCCGACGCCTTGGCCGACGAGATCTCTCTGGTCGGGCCCGCGGCGCGAATTCGCGACCGCCTGCAGGCGTGGCGGGAAACGCCGGTCACCTCGCTGCTGGTGTCTGCGCGCAGCCCCGCGGAGCTGCGCACGGTGGCCGAACTGGTGCTGGGCTGAGCGTCGGCGCTGCTCACAGCGTCTGCTTGGCGGAGACCGTCAGTTCCACTCCGACACCGGGGCCGTCCTGCATGGGAAACGCCAGATCGACGTGCAGCACCCGGTCACTGAACCGAGTCAATTCGATGCGCAAGCCGATGCCCACGTTGGTGAGAACGCCGAACTCGCTGCCGTCACGATCTTCCGGCAACCAGGCAGGCGCCCGGCCACCGTACCAGGCGCGGCCGATATCCAGAAACGCCGCGGCGCCGAGGCGAAACATGCGGAACGGATAGATATCGAAGTAGTAGCGCTCCTCCACGGTTATGAGGAAGCGTCGGTCGCCGGTCTGAAATCGGTTCGGGTACCCGCGCAATCCGAAGGCTCCTCCAGCCAGCAGTTGCTGGTCCACAGTCGGTTTATGCGCGACAGAGGCCGATCCGCGAATCAGCAGGCTCCAATTGTCGGCGTGCAGGTAGCGGTACTCGGCGTTCGCGTCGGCGCGCAGGTTTTCCGCAGCATCGTCGTCGATGGAGTAGAAACCGCGCAAGGAGAATCCGTAGCTGACGAGCTGCGTCTCCGTCAGCCAGCTGGCGTCGTCGAAACGCAACCGCCACACCAGATCGTTACCGCGACCGCCCAGCGCCGATGTGGAGTAGCCGATCTCGGCGTAGAGGCTGCTTCCCAGGGCCACGTCTTCGGTTCGCCCTACCCGATCGAAGTTTGCGAGCTTGTCATAGTCGTCTTCGATGCGCTCGATGGCGATGAAGGGGTAACCGAACTCGCGATCGGGCGGCTGAAAATCAGCAAATCCGGCGGAGAACTCCGCAGAGAAATCGAAAGCGTACTCATCGTAACCATAGCCAACGAGGTAGCGCGTCGCCACATCGTCGATCACCCCCGCGGACCATCCCCCGGAGACTCTGGCGGAAAAAGTATCCAAGCCGTAATCCCAGATCTCGTCGCCCAGAAAGTACAGCGACTCTTCGCGACGGAAGCGCTCGGCAGAGACGGCAAAGGCACGCCGGGCGTCGAGGGAGTAAAAGGGATGGCGGACCGCCAGCGCCTGCCGCTCGCCATCGTCGCTGTCGGCGACCAGCACATCCAGCGCCCATCGGGTATAGAGGATGTTGCGATCGCTGTATTCGACGCTGATCCCCCGCCGATCCAGGTCGCGCTGGTAACTGATACCCAGAGACTTGCCGAAGCCCAGCAGGTTACTGTCGCTGAGGCCGATGCTGAAGTCGTTCTCGCCTCCGGACCGGGCGAAACTGAGCTCGGGGTCGAGAGTCCAGACGTCGCGGGTGACCACCACCACATCCAGCTCGTCGCCACACAGACGCTCGGGTATGACCCGCGCATCGTAAAG
>JBLRXD010000005.1:9423-43664 GCA_047920935.1 Pseudomonadales bacterium
CCACATCCAGCTCGTCGCCACACAGACGCTCGGGTATGACCCGCGCATCGTAAAGTAGCCCCGCTGAAACGCTGGCACTGCTGCCGGTTGCGATCCGCCTGCGCCTCCCGCTGCGGCTGCGGCGATTCGGCAGCAACAGACCACGGCACGTAGAGCAACAGACACCAGGACAGCCAGCGGCTCGTCATGCCGGCCGCTCAGGGGGGCGCGCGCGGCGCAAGCGCGGCCACCAGTTCGGGCAGAACCCGGGAGCAGTCGTCGTCGACCTTCACCGCCAACCAGTCATCGGCTCGGGTTACCCCGCGGTTGATGGCCACCAGGGGAATGCCCAGTTGATGGGCGTGGCGGCAGAAGCGGAAGCTGGAAAACACCATGAGAGAAGATCCCACAATGAGTACTGCCTCCGCCGACTCTACCAGCGCGTGGCCAGCCGCGACACGAGCTTTAGGCACTGAGTCGCCGTAAAACACCACATCCGGCTTGAGCACGCCACCACAGCGCTCGCAGTCGGGCACCACGAAGCCCGTCAGGTCGGCCCTTTCGGCGAGATCGGCATCGCCATCCGGCGCGGCCGCCGCGGCCGTTCCGAGCATGTCCGGGTTGTCCCGCTCCAGGCGCCCCTGCAACACCTGGCGGGACGCACGGCCGCCGCAGTCGAGGCAAACCACCGTCGCCAGCGCGCCGTGCAGCTCGAGCACCTGCCGGTGGCCGGCCTGCTGATGGAGCCCATCGACGTTCTGAGTCACCAACCCGCTCACCACCCCGTAGCTCTCGAGCGCCACCAACGCCCGATGGGCGGCGTTGGGCCGCGCCTCGGACATCATGGGCCAGCCGAGCATGCTGCGCGCCCAGTAGCGCTGACGGGCACCGGGCTGCTTGACGAAATCCTGCATCTGCACCGGCGCCGGGCGCTTCCAGCCACCGCGCTCGTCCCGGTAGTCGCCAATTCCTGACGAGGTGCTGCAGCCGGCACCGGTGATCACGGCGATCCTGCGGCCCGGTTGCAGATGATCCAGCAGCTTTTCCACGTCTGCGGTCATGAGCGCAACCGATCCGCCACGCGAATGCCCCTGCGCGCAAATTCGAATGCGCTGCTGTTTGCCTGTCGTCGCGGTGTGCTGTCCATCGATCGATTGTAACGTCTCGGAGCCATCTGGACGTTTACCAACATTTGTGAGAGCTTCAGCAGCAACAGCCGCCGGGGAACACATTGAGCATCGACTGGAGCACATACCGCACAGACGACTTCTGGGATGAGCTCATCACCCCGAAAGGCCGCGCCCGAGCCGGCGCAGGCAACCTGTGTCGGACCCTGAGCCAGCTGTCGGATGCGGAGCTGGTGGAACGTAAGACGGCGGCGGAACTCGCCATCCGCTCCATGGGCATCACCTTCACGGTGTACACCGGGGACGAAAGCGGCTCCATCGATCGGGAGTGGCCGTTCGACATCATCCCCCGGCTGATCATGAAGCGTGAGTGGGACGCGGTCACGGCGGGGCTGAAGCAACGGGTAACCGCCCTCAACCGCTTCATCGACGACGTCTATCAGGACCAGCGGATCCTCAAGGACGGCGTTCTGCCCGCCGACTACATCAACCGCTCGCGGGAATTTCGCCCGGAGTGCGTCGGCATCAAGCCGCCCCATGGCGTCTGGTCGCACGTCTGTGGCAGCGATCTGGTGCGCGATGCCGACGGGCAGTTCTACGTGCTCGAAGACAACCTGCGGGTACCGTCCGGCGTGTCGTACATGCTGGAGAACCGCGAGGTCATGAAGCGCGTGTTCCCCGAGCTGTTCGAGGAGTACGTGATCTATCCGGTGGACGACTATCCCGATCAGCTTGCCGCCTGCCTGCGGTCGTTGTCGCCCAAAGCAGCGGCGCAGATCGCCGTGTTGACCCCCGGCATCTACAATTCGGCGTATTTCGAGCACGCCTACCTGGCCAACGCCATGTCGGCCCAGCTGGTGCAGGGCTCGGATCTGGTGGTGGGTCGCGACGACTGCGTGTACATGCGTACCATCGACGGGCTGATCCAGGTCGACGTGATCTATCGGCGCATCGACGACCTGTTCATGGATCCGGAAGCGTTCAACAGCGACTCCACCCTGGGCGTGCCCGGGCTGATGCGCGCCTGGCGCGCCGGCAACGTGGCGCTGGCCAATGCACCCGGCTGCGGGGTGGCTGACGACAAGGTCATCTACACCTACGTCCCCGACATCATTCGCTACTACCTCGAGGAGGAGCCGTTGCTGCCGAACGTTCCGTCGTATCGCTGCGTGGAGAAAGCTCAGCGGGACTACGTGCTCGACAACCTCGACAAGCTGGTGGTGAAGCCGGCCAACGAATCCGGCGGCTACGGCATGCTCATCGGCCCCAAGGCCAGCAAAGCCGAGCGCGACAAGTTCGCCCGGCAGATCCTTGCCAACCCACGCAATTACATGGCGCAGCCCATGATCAAGCTGTCCACGGCGCCCACCCTCATGGACAACCACGCGGAGGCGCGCCATCTCGATCTGCGGCCGTTCATCCTCTCGGGCCAGAAGAGCTACGTCACCACCGGCGGGCTCACCCGAGTCGCCCTGCGCAAAGGCTCCATCGTCGTCAATTCCTCCCAGGGCGGTGGCAGCAAGGATACCTGGGTGGTGGACCTGGAATGAGCGGACACACCCTGTCGAGCACGGCCCAACGCAGTTACTGGCTGGGCCGCTATCTGGAGCGCTGCGAAACCTCGGCCCGCCTGGTCACGGTGCACGCCAACCTGCTCATCGACCTGCCCAGGCGCATCCCCCTGGGCTGGCGCCCGCTGGTCACCATCACCGGCAGCGCCGAGCTGTACGACGAGTTGTACGGCGAGACCGCCGAGCGCAACGTCTGCCGCTTTCTCATCAACGACCCGCGCAATCCGGGCTCGCTGCTCAACAGTCTGTCGTGGGCGCGGGAAAACGCCCGGACCCTGCGGGGCATCATTCCCAGGCCGGCCTTCGAGTTCGTCAACGAGGCCTATCTGTTCGCCCGGGACAAGCTCACCGAGCCGCTGTCGCGCACCCGCCGGGTGTCGGGGCTCACCACCATCACCGGATTCGTTCAGCAGGTCGACGGTTTCATGTCCGCGAATATGTTGCATGATCCACACTGGAACTTTCTGCGCATCGGCCAGTTCATCGAGCGCGCGGATATGACCACGCGGCTGATCGACGCCGGCACCGGCACATTCTGGGATTCCGCCAACGACCTGGAACCGTTCGCCGACATTCAGTGGCGTAGCGTGCTGCGGTCGCTGTACGCGCTGCAGAGTTACTATACCGCCGTGGCAGAACCCATCAGCCAGGGGCCGGTCATCGACTTTCTGATGTGCGACCACCGGCTGCCCCGCTCGGTGGCCTACTGCCTGAACTCGGTGCGCAACAACCTGCGCTCGCTACCCCGGCATGACAAGCCGCTGACCGCGGTCAACCGCATGCGTCGCGAGCTGAATCAGACGCCGGTACACGGCCTGTCGGCCGAGGGCCTGTCGGACTACCTCGACCAGTGTCAGGTGCGGCTGAATCAGATTCACGATCACATCCACAGAACCTTCTTCGAGTTTCAACCGCGTCGCAAGCCGGCTCCGCGCTCCCGGACCAGCTGAAGGAATTGATCATGCTGCAACGCTGCCGTTCCTGTTCCGTCGGCATTCTGCTGCTGGCGCTGCTGGCGTCCGGCGCCCACGCCGCGCCCACGGATTCCCGAGCCCTGCCCAAGGCTCGACCCGAGTCGGTTGGCATGAGCAGCGCCCGGCTGGCGCGCATCGGCCCGGTGATGCAGCGTTACGTTGACGAAGGGCTGGTTCCGGGGACGGTCACCGCTATCATGCGTCGCGGCAAGCTGGTGTCGGTGGCCCTGATGATGTTGTGGGAGCAGGGTCAGCTGCAGCTGCGGGATCCGGTCGCCAAGTATCTGCCGGAATTTGCCGACGCCCGGGTCTCCACCAGCAGCGATGCCAGCGGCGCCAGCGGCGAGTTCGAGAACCTCCAGCGGCCCATTCAGATCCGCGACCTGCTCACTCACACCGCCGGGCTCGCCAACAGCTACCTGGGCAATGCCGACTTCTACCAGCAGACCATGGCGCCGCGGCCGGACGACGACCTTGCAGCCTTCGTGGCGCGGCTGGCCGCGCTGCCCCTCAACTACCAGCCAGGCAGCGCCTGGCAGTACTCGGCGGCCACCGACGTGGTCGGGCGCCTGGTGGAAGTGATCTCCGGCCGCTCCCTGGACGTGTTCATGGCCGAGGAGATCTTCCAGCCCCTCGGCATGGTCGACACCCACTTCTTCCTCGAAGAAGATCAGGCCGAACGCCTGGCCGCCCAGTATCGCCCCGGCGAAGACCAACGCATCGAGCTGCAGGATCCGTCAGGCGCGGCGAGCCGCTGGGTGCAGGGGCCGAAGACGCTGTTTCGCGGCGCCGGTGGGCTGGTTTCCACAACCCGCGACTATCTGCGCTTCCAGCAATTGATGCTCAATGGCGGCGAGCTGGCGGGAGTGCGGCTGTTGTCCCCCGCCACGGTGAGCCTGATGATCGAGAACCATACCGGCGAGCTGGAGCTGTGGCTGGCGGGGCCGGGGATGGGCTTCGGCCTGGGCTACGGAGTGGTGATCGACCGCGGCGCGGCCGCGACCCCGCTGTCCTACGGCTCCGCTTACTGGGGCGGCGCGTACTGCACGCTGTCGTGGTTCGACCCGGAGCAGGATCTGGTGGCGGTGATCATGACCCAGGTGCGGCCGTACACGCATCTCAGCATCCGCCAGGACTTCCAGGTGCTCACCTACCAGGCCATCATCGAATAGCCACCGCGCCACGCCAGGCCGTTGCCCAAGGCAAGACGATGCCGGTATTCTGAGGCTCGGCTCGAGGGTCCTGCATGCGCTATCTAATCCAGTTGATCATTCCCGCGCTGATCTTCGCTGGTGTCGTATTCCTGCTGGCTCGCCAGCGCCAGCGTTCCCGGGACGCTGACGCGTCGGAACCCTCGGGCTCCGACACCGGCGCTTTCATCCTGATCCTCGCACTGGGGGCCGTGGTCTCCGTAGCCGCTGCATTTGCACTGCAGACTTTCTGGGAGTAACCGCCGTGCTGAACGTCCAATCCAATCCCTCGGGATTCGGCGCCGAAGTGTCTGGCGTCGATCTCTGTCAGCCACTGAGCGAGCACACCGTCGCCGCCATACGCAACGCCTGGCTGCAGCACCAGGTGGTGTTCTTTCGCGACCAACCCATGAGCCATGAGGACCTGGAGCGGTTTACCCGCTACCTCGGCGACTGGGGTAGCGACCCGTACGTCGCACCCATCGAGGGCCACCCCCACATCCTGGAAATCCGCCGCAATCCCGACGAGCCGGTGGCGCCGTTCGGCGGCGCGTGGCATTCCGACTGGTCGTTTCAGGAGGCGCCGCCGTCGGCCACCGTTCTGCACGCCAAGGTGATCCCTCCGGTGGGCGGGGACACCCTCTACGCGGATGGCTACGCCGCCTACGACGCCTTGTCCGCCGAGGACAAAGCGCTGCTCGCGGGCCTGACGGCGCTGCACAGCGCCAGGCGGCCCTACAGCCACGAAGGCTACAAGGCGGGGCGCGGCGACCAGCGCAGCATGAAGATTCTGCCCAGCGACTCCGCCTACGACGTGCAGGAGCACCCGGTGATTCGCACCCACCCCGAAACCGGTCGCCGCGCGCTTTGGGTGAACGCCGTCTATACCATCGGCATCAAGGGAATGGATGATGAGCAAGCGGCGCCGCTGATCAAGCGTCTGTGCCAGCACGCCACCAGCGACGAGTTCGTCTACCGCCATCGCTGGGCCCCCGACATGCTGACCGTATGGGACAACCGCTCGGTACAGCATCACGCGTTGGGCGGCTACGACGGCCATCTGCGGGTGATGCACCGCACCACGGTGGCGGGCGATCGACCGGCCTGACGGCCGGCCGTGGGTCGCGGTTCAATCGCCGCTGAGCGGTTTCATCTTCCGCAGGTAACGATCGGGATCCGCCGCCTGGGTGCTGGCCATGGCTTTGTCGACCAGCTTGTCGTATCGAGGATCGAGCCGCGCCACCTTGCTGGCTTGGGAGCGGTGCACCGACGGTCGCGAGACGATGCGCTGTGCCTGCTCGCCACACCCTTCACAAACGATGGCCGCTCGGGATTCGGCCGCGGGCCGTAGCGCGGTGGTTACTCCGCCACAGGATGGGCAGCGATATTCGTACAGCGGCATTCAGGCGTGCAGCGGCATTGGCTTCAGGCGGCGCTCGAGCGGCTGCCGAACGCCAGCGCCGCCCCCTGATCGAGCAAGGCCTGCAGCGTGCGGTTGTAGCGCTCCAGGTTCAGCCGCAGCAGCGGATTGCGCGCCTTCACCAGGCGCTGCTCGACATCCAGTGACAGCAGGCTGCCGGCCCTGGCCCGGGCGCGCTGACGCAGGTAGGCGTTCCACTCCTTCGGCACCATCTCCACCACGATGTCGGCGTCGCGCATGTCGGCGGGATTCGCGGGCGCCACATGGGCTACCTCGAACGCCTCGAATACCACCAGCCGCGCCTCGCCCCCGACCACCAGCCCGAGCTTGAAATCGGCGGAGCCGAGTTTGCGGAATGCCGGGTCGGCGTTGAGCGCCGCCTGAGCAGCCGGCAACCAGTCGAGGTTCGCTTTCGCCTTGCTCATGCCCCTCCCCTTTTGAAGCGCGTCGACACTCGGGCCGACGCATCGAAGAAATACTGGAACGTCTGGTTGTAGCGAAAGAACAGGTCTTCGCGATACTGATCGCCGTGCACCGAGCGGGCGATGCCGGCGTCGTTCTGCAGATCCAGGGTGTTGAGCGTGTAGTTCAGGCTGGCCCCGTCGTTAGCGGCAATGTCTTTGATCATGGCCTGCCAGTCCCCGGGCGCCATCTCCAGATAAAAATCCACCTCCGCCAGCTCGTCATCACCGAGCTTACGCGTCTCGGAGCACTCGACCCCCTCGAACAGCAACAGATAGGCGTCGTCACCGACTTTGGCGGCCGCGCGGCAATGGCACGCGCCGGCACCGCCCCCGTGATAGCGGTCGTCGCCGTTGTAGGCTTGCCGCACCGCTTCGAACCAGGCTTCGGTAGGAAACTGCGCCATGGTTACGCCCGCGCCAGGTACTGGGTCATGCGCGGCGGCATCAGCTTCAGGTCGATCTCGACCCCGAGCCAGCTGCAGGTGTCGAGATAGCGGCGCATGAAGTCAGCCATCATCCGCCCATAGGTGGCAAGCCCCTCGGTGCCCGCTTGCTCCAGGCCGCCGGCGAACACCACGGCCAGCGCTTCACGCAGCACGTTGTCCTTGAGCTCCCGGGCGAAGATGCCGTGACCGATGAGCAGCAGCTGCTGCAGGATCAGCTTCATGTCGTCCTGATGCGCGATCGCATACTGCAGATGCTCGAGTGCATAGGTCAGGTGCCGCGCCTTGTCTTCCATGGCGTGGCTGTAGAGGCTGCGCTCGGCGTCGTTGCACGCCGCACGCTCCAGGTAGCGCAGCATGGTCATGGTGAAGGTGCCGCGGAGCAGAAACACGTAGGTCACCGCTTCCGTCCAGCCGCCGCGGCTCTCCAGGATCATGCGGTTGACCTCGCCTGGGCCCTCGAGACCGAGACCACCGCCGTTGATCAGCGCCCGCTTGCGGAACGCTTCGAACTGGCGCGCACCATCGAACGAAGCGGTGGCCAGATACTGCTTCACCTCGTGATAGCCGTATGCCATCTGATGCTGCCAACTGGATATGGTTTCGACATCGCAGTTGGCATACTGACAAAGCTCCGTACACACCTGGCAGATGGCGCGCTCCAGCGCTTCCGGCAGCGGCTTCACCGTTTCCCAGGGGATGTCCGTGGCCGGCGCCCAGCGTCGCTGGATGGCCTCTTCGTAGAGGTCGGCGGCGCTGTCCGCCCACAGATCGGCCTTGTCGCGAATGGAATATCCCACCGGTGGCACCCCGCGGCGCGGGATGGCACCTCTCGGATTGCGGGTCTGATCCTGCCATTGCTCGGGAATGTCGCCGTAGATGCCGACGTTCAGATCCCCCAGGCGCAACCCGTGCTTGCCCGGTTTGACCCGCACCCCCCACTGGTTGCTCTTGCCCATCCACGCCAGTGACGGGCGCGGCACGTCCGCCGTGGCGCCCGCGCCTGCCGCGCTGCTTTGTTGCGGTGATTTTTTGGTCAAAGCCTTCCCCTCTACTCTCAACCCCCACCCTGAGGGAGCGCCCCCGCCCCTCAGGCGGCCGTCGCCTCCAGCATCCCCTGCAGGTTCGAACGGCCGTTGTCGAATCGCTCACCGAAGCCGGCGGAACGGACCCGTTTGACGTACTCCTGCAGCTGGCGCTTGCGAATCGCCATCAGCTTGTTGAAGCCTTCGTCGTACTTGTCCTTGCCGCCGCCCAGCAGAATCGCCAGGGCTTCGGAGCTGATGGTCTGATTGCCGGCCGGGTTCTGCGAACCCGCGAGGATCTGTCGCTCCGCCTCGTCCAGATAACATTCGATCTCTTCACGCCGTTCCGGCGCCGTCTCCGCCATGTAGCGCATGTGCATCACTCCGAACGCCACGTGCCGCGCCTCGTCCTGGGCGCAGAGCCGGTAGATGGCTTTCTCGGCATCGTTGTAGGCCATGAGTTCGCCCATGCGGAAGATGGTGAGCACCGCGCCCTCGCCGGAAATGTGCAGCCTCGACGACATCTCGGTGAAATCCCGAGCCAGATCGATGCTGCCGACCACGCCGGCGGTGCCGCCGGTGGCCATCATCAACCCGCCGCCGTTGGCGAAGGCGCGCTTGCGGAACACGTCCATGTGACGCGATTCGTCCATCACCTGAGCCAGCAGGCAGTTGCGCGGCTCGAAGTAGTCCGGCGTGGTCTGGGCGATCCAACGCGCGGGCACATCGCCGGCGACGAATTCCACCTCGGTCAGGAACGTAGCCAGCTGACATTGAGCTTCCTCGATGTCGTCCGGCAGCGGCTCGATGGTGTGCCAGGGCACGTCGGTGGCCGAACTCCACTGACGCTGCAGGGCTTCTTCGTAGAGAAAGGAAGCGTTTTCCAGCCAGATCTCGCTCTTCGAGCGGATCGAGTAGTTGCCGATGCGATACGACTGAGGCCGGGCCGTGGCGCCCCGCGGGCGCCCGGTCATGTTGTCGCTGTGGGCGGGCACATCACCGTAACTGCCGAACTGAATATCGGCCAGGGTCAGCCCCTGCTTGCCCCCCGAGGCGTGGCTGCCCCACTCGCCCTGCCGGGCCATCCAGCCCAGATCCAGCGGCTCTTCCGTCCGGCCGCCATTGCCCGTTGCCTCGCCCATCGCCATTCTCCCCTTGCCGCGAGATCGAGTCTTATCAGAGCATAACTGGTAAGCCGTTTGCGATGCCAGCCACCCCATGAGCCATCACATGCCATTCGAGTTACACCACCGCCTCGCCGCCGATTGCCTGGTGCTCGGGGATTTTCCCGTGTGCCGGGTGCTGCTGATGAACGACAATCGGTTTCCCTGGTGCATCCTCGTGCCCCGCACCGCCGGGCTGCGGGAGTTGCACGACCTCGAACCCGCCACCGCCCGAGCCGGTCTGTTCGATGAGATCGAGGCGGTATCGCGGGCGCTCATCCGGGTCTGCAACGCAGAGAAGATCAACGTCGGCGCGCTCGGCAATCTGGTGCCGCAATTGCACGTGCACGTGGTGGGCCGAACGAGCGGCGACGCCGCCTGGCCCGGCCCGGTATGGGGCTTCGGAGCAGCCGTGGGCTACGATCGGGAGGCCCGCGCGCAGCTGGTCGCGGAACTGCGACAGGTACTGCGTCTCGGCCAGTGAATCGGACCCCGCCCAGGGCGCTCCAGGCTACGCGCCGGCCGGCATCGGCATTCGGGGCGGGCTGACGAAGCGTTAAACGGCCTCCCTGAGCAACGCGCCGCTACCTTCGTTGGTGAGGTAGCTGGTGAAAGCCGGATCGTTGACGATGTCCAACTCGCCGCCGGAGCCGATGAGGAAATTGCGAATCACCCGATGGGCGTCTTCCGGCGGCGTGTTCTTCAGCAGGCTTATCAGCAGTCCGGCATCCACCTCCGCCTCGAAGCGGGCGCGATACGGCCCTACCGAGATGCCCTCACGGGTATGGAAGTACCAGTGCTCGTTGGCACGGTAAAACCGTTCACACCGAAACCAGGTCCTGGGCTCTTCGCTGCTACGATTGCGTGTCGACATCCGATCCTCGATGGGAAGCTGGTGGCTACGGAGGTCAGTCTGACCCATCTCCCGAGCGCATTCTGTGACGGAGGTGTGGGAACTTCGGGGGCGTTGTAAGGAGGATGCCCCAGTCCGGCCCAGCAACGATGGAAAGGCGTATCGAGGCCGTGGCCACGGGCTGGGCGCGGTGGGTGTCGGTGCAGCGTTGGGGGGCGGACGTCGGCCGGGGAAGACCGCGTGCCTGCACTCGTGCAGGCACGCGTTCAGGCACGCAGATCGGGAGATCGCTTTCGTGGAAAACTCCGCTTTTCCCCAAGCGACCGCGGCGGCCGCAGGCCGCTTGGTCGCTCCTACATGCGTTCGAGGATGGTTGCGGTGCCCATGCCGCCGCCCGTGCACATGGCCACCAGCGCGGTCTGCTTGTCCATGCGCTCCATGGTGTCGACGGCGGTTCCGATGAGCATGCCACCGGTGGCGCCGATGGGGTGGCCGAGGGCGATGGCGCCGCCGTCCACGTTGACCACGTCATGAGAGACGTCGAGGTCTTTCATGAATTTCAGCACGACGGCGGCGAACGCTTCGTTGATTTCCCACAAGTCGATGTCGTTCTTGGTCATGCCCGCTTTCTGCAGACAGCGCTGAGCCGCGGGGCCAGGCGCCGTGAGCATGATCAGGGGTTCGGTGCCCGCAGTGGCCGACATGCGGATGCGCGCCCGCGGCTTCAGACCGTGGGCCTTGGCGAAGTCCGGGCTCACCACCAGCACGGCACTGGCCCCGTCGACCACGCCGGAGGAGTTACCGGCGTGGTGGACGTGGTTGACACTCTTCACCTCGGGGTACTTGTCTTTGGCCATCTCATCGAAGCTTTTCGGATAGCCGTCGACGTGCGCGGCGCCCATGGCCTCGAACGAGGCTTTCAAACCCTCCAGGCTCTCGAGCGTGGTTCCCGGACGAAGGTGCTCATCGCGGTCCAGGGCCAGGCTGCCGTCGTCGTTGTAGATCGGCACCAGCGCGTCCTTGAAGCGGCCTTCCTCCACCGAGCGCAGCGCGCGGGTCTGGCTTTCCACGGAGTAGCTGTCGACATCGCGGCGGCTGAAGCCTTCGATGGTCGCGATGAGATCGGCGGAGATTCCTTGCGGCACCTGGGGATGCATTTTCAGCAGATGCTCGTTGTTGGCGTGGAAGCCATTGGCGTGCAACGGCGCGTAGCGGGACATGAACTCCACACCGCCGGCGATCACCGCTTCCTGCTGCCCGGACATCACGCCCATGGCCGCAAAATTCACTGCCTGCTGACCGCTGCCGCAGAAACGGTGCAGCGTGACGCCGGTCACGGTGATGGGCCAACCTGCGTCCAGCACCGACATGCGGGCGATGTCGTGGGCATGATCGCCACTGCCGGTCCCACAACCGGCGACCACGTCTTCGATGTCCGCGGGATCGAACCCTACCTTGTCCCGCAGCCCGTTGAGCACCTGAGCCAGGCAGCGCTGCGGGTGGATGTTGCTCAAGCTCCCGACCCCGGGCTTGCCGCGCCCCCGAGGCGAGCGGACGGCGTCTATGATCCAGGCTTCGCGCATGATGATCCCCAAGCTATTCAAATGTGAAGGATGGGGATTCTACCCAGCGCGCCGTCAGCCAGTCCAACGGCAGCGATGCTGGCCCGCGGCTGGGGTGGCGGATCAGGGCCCCGCGACCTGATCCAACTCGACCAGTTCCATCCAACCGGTCACCCGGCCGTAGATGGTAATGCGCTCGGGGACCACCAGTTCGCCGATCCGCTTCAACGCCAGATGCATTTCGAAGGCATCGTCGTCCTCATCGACGACCTGGTAGCGGCAGCCGGCGGCGTTGTGCTCGAGGTGGGTCAAGCGGTAGACGTAACGGCCGGTGTGGACCACCTGATCGCCGCCGCAGTGCGGCGGCACGAACAAAGCGTTGAGCAGATCGGCCCCGGGGGGAGAAGGCTGCAGCGGACGCTGCCGGCCGTTTTTCTGCACGTCCAGCACCCCATCGCTCACCCGCACGACCCTGGAGGAGCCGGAATTCCGCTCGGAATACGAGAACTCGGCACCGGTGCTGGCCATACCGTCGAACTCGCCCGTGGCGGTGAAATGGGTACGCCACTTGCTGAAACGCTGCATCAGGCCTTTCGAGTGCGCCGAGCCCTGCACTACGTAGGCACCATCCACCCACGCCACGTTCACCGTGGCTTCGCCCACCGCGGCCCCGGCGAGGAACGCCTGATAACGCAACGACAGGTCGACGGCCGGCGGCAAGGCGCTGCCGGCGGCAAACGCCAGCGACGGAAACAGCAGTATCAGCAGCAGTGTGGCAGCCATGCGCGCCATTGTGGTTGATTATCCTGAAGCTGGGATGAACGGGAACGCCAAGCTTAAACCTCCTTCAGGCGGATGCGAGCGCTCTCGTCCGACTGCTGAACGTCCGACGCCGCATCGCGGCGCCGGGCGCACCGGCACGGGTACGAGGTGCTATGGTAACGGGATGGCGTTGACGTGGTGGGGGACATCGTAGCCGCGCTGCACCGCAGGCCGCCGGGCTATTTCCAGGTACCAGCGCTTCAGGTGCGGGTATTCCGACCAATCCACGCCCTGCCACTGGTAACGCGAAACCCACGGCCAGGTGGCCATGTCGGCAATCGAGTAGCTACCGGAAAGAAACGCGCGGTCGCGCAAGCGCCGGTCGAGCACCGCGTACAGGCGCCGCGCTTCGCCGCGGTAGCGCTCCTCTGCGTACGGTGCCTTGCCGGCATTGAAGTGCAGAAAGTGATGGGCCTGCCCCAGCATCGGCCCGACCCCGCCCATCTGCAGCATCAGCCACTCCACCGTCTGCCAGCAGTCGTCGCCCCAGAAGCGCTGCTCGCGCTCCGCCAGATACAGCAGGATGGCGCCGGATTCCATCAACGAGCGACCGCTGCCGGTGTCGACGATGACGGGAATCTTGCCGTTGGGGCTGATTGCCAGGAATTCGGCCGCATGCTGATCGCCGCGGCCGATGTCCACCGGGTGCACCCGATAGGCGAGGCCGAACTCCTCCAGCGCGATGGAAATCTTGCGCCCGTTGGGCGTGGGCCAGGTATAGAGTTCGATCATGGCAGCCTCTCGAGAACGGCCCCATCATCGTCGCCAGGCGGTGCGAATACCAGACACGGCCATCCCCTGGATCGGGCCAGCCGCGCCATGGCGAGACGCGCGTTCACCACCACGGGGCGCCCCACCGCCTCCAGCAGCGGCAGGTCCTCGCTGCTGTCCGAGTAGAAATAGGTCCGGCTGAGGTCGATGGATCGCTCGCTGGCCACCCGTTGCGCCGCGGTCAGTTTGCCCACGCCGAAGCAGGGCAACGCCTTGCCGGTAATCAGCCCCTGCAGCACCTCGAGTTCGGTACAACACAGCCCATCGACGCCGAGCGCGGCGGCGATGGGCGCGGCCTGATAGCGCGTTGCCGAGGTAACGATGACCACGTGGTGCCCCTGATGCCGATGGGCATCGACGAGGGTTCGGGCTTCCGCATAGATCCAACCGCTCACTCGCACGCGGAATGCCCGCTCAGCCTGAGCCGTCAGCTTCTGCTCGGACTCACCGACCAGATCCAGCAAAGCGGCATCGAGCAGGTCGTGGTAGCTCATCCGCCCGATGCCGTAGCCGATGATCCGACCGGCGGACGACAGCATGCGCCGCCAGGGCAGCGAACCGCCGCGCATCCGCTCCCACAGCAGCGCGGTCACCGAATAGCCGGAAATCAGCGTGCGGTCGAGATCGAAAAACGCGATGGCCTCGTCATCGCCGCGGCGCCGCAGGCCGGCCAGGTAATGCCGAAAGTCGGCATGAACGGTGTCGGCGCCACCTTGCAAACGCCGGTCGTAGCGTATCTGCATACCGGATCCTCGTCACATGGCGCTGCAAGCGCCGGTGCGAAGGGTAAAACCCCGAGCGGCGGCAAGCAAACCGCCCCAAAGCGTGACCGGCTTCCCACCCATGACATCTGGCGATTGTCCCTGGCGGCCGCACCGGCAAAGCTCGGAAGCTGGAGAACGTCTGCACGCCCCGAGGCAGGGGGCTCGGGCGGTAACAAGGCTCGATGAGATGATTCAGCTTTCGCTGTGGTCCATATCACCCCTGCTGACCGCCCTCGTGGTGCTTGGCATCTACCGGCGGGTCGCCCGCAAATCCCGGGTGCCGGGAACCGACGCCATGCTGGCCCTGCTCGCCGCGATACTGCTGTGGGCGGGCTGCCAGCTGCTCATGTCGCTGCTCACCGAGCTGCAACCCAAGCTGCTGCTGGCGAAGCTCGGCTTCGCCGCCATCACCCTCATCCCGGTGTTGTGGTTCGTATTCGCCATCGGCCACATCCGCAGGCGGATGCGCCTGTCCCGGCGGCTGCTGAACATCCTCGCCGCCCTGCCTCTGGTGAGCATCGCCCTGGCCATGACCAACGACTGGCATCAGCTGGTGTGGTCCCACATGGGGCTGATGGAAGTGAACGGCTACATCGGCCTCGCCTGGGCCCCAGGCCCCTGGCTGTACCTGCAGGTCGCCTACTCCTACACCCTGGTGATGGTGAGCACCACCATCCTGGCTTATGGGCTGTGGGACGCGAGCGGCGCCAGCAGACCAGCGCTGGGCGTTGTCCTGGCTCCGCTCATCGTCTGCGCGGCCAGTCTGGTGGATCTGTCGCCGTGGAACCCGGCGCCCTGGTTCGATTTCACCACCCTCAGCTTCGCCGCCGCGGCCATCACCCTCGACGCCGCGGTGCTGCGCGCGGGAATCCTGGACAACATTCGAGTGCTGCGCCAGCGCGTGGTCGAGCAACTCACCGAAGGCGTGGTGGTGGTGTCGGCGTCGCGGCGGATCATCGACATCAACGAGGCGGCGCTGGCCATCCTCGACCGCACCCGGTCGCAGGCATACCGGCAACGCATAGACGGCATCCTGCCGCCCACCGACATCGTGGGCCTGATCTGCGGGCAGCAGAGCTGTTCGGAAATCAGCATGGGGGGCCGCGTCTACGATGTCACCGGCTGCAAGCTCGACCCCAGTGATCGTGCGTCCGCGACGGTCCTGACCTTCCGCGACGTCACCGTGCGCCGCGACGCCGAACTGGCGCTGCGCAACGCCCAGCAGGAACTGCGCCGTCTGGCCCACACCGACCCGCTCACCGGGCTGCACAACCGCCGGCTGTTCATGAGCCGGCTGGAGGAAGAGGTTCTGCGGGTGCGCCGCCACGCCGGCTGCCTCTCGGTACTCATGCTGGATCTCGACTACTTCAAGCTGGTGAACGACAGCCACGGCCACGATGCCGGAGATCGGGTGCTGCAGGCCGTGGCCGAGCGCACCGCAATCGTGAAGAGAGCCACCGACGTGGTGGCGCGGGTCGGCGGCGAAGAGTTCGCCTTGCTGCTACCGGAAACGGATCACGCCGGCGCCATGCATCTCGCCCAACGGCTGCGTAGCGCCATCGAGGCCATCGACACCGTGCCGGCGCTTGGCACCCAGGTACGGATCACCGCCAGCATCGGCATCGCCACGGTGTCCGGCGGCAGCAGCGATCCGAGCCTGCTGCTGAAACGGGCGGACGAGGCTTTGTATCGAGCCAAACACGCCGGCCGCAATCAGGTTTGCGCCGATGCCTGACCCGCCGCCCGCTCGCGGCGGACTAGGAATCACCCGCCGTTGCGGTCGGTATGCCAGCGTCCGCCTGCTCGGCCGCCAGCAGCGACTGCCCATCCACCAGCAACTGTTCCGCCAGGTACGCGGCCAGGCTGAAGTAGCCGTCCCGACGATCGGAACTCAGCCGATGGTCGTTGCCCGAAGCGCCGGCAAAGATGCGGAGCAGATGAGCGCCGGCGGCATCATTGATCTCGAACACGGCGGCCGGCTCGGCGTTCTGCTCCGGGGGCGGCGCCAGCCCCGATACCCGCAACTCGGTCAGCCGACGCTCGAACTGCCTCGCAGCCTGCTGATCGGCCGCCACACCGTCCAGCCGCCAGCCATCGTCGCTGCGCACCAGTGACCATGCCCCGCGCCGGGTCACGGACGACACCGCGCCTCGGGGTTGCAGCAGCGTCTTGTCGAGCCAGTCATCAGCCGTTACCGGCAGTTGGTAGTTGGACAATGCCACGCTGAAGATCGAAGCATCGTCGGCGCGCCGGGCGTGGACTCGCTGAAAGCCCGGGGACGTACCCAGATAGAGTTCGCCCACGATCTCTCCGCCAGCCTCCAGCACAACGTGACGCTGGTGATCGCCAGGCGCTACCTGAAAGCGCTCACCGGCGCCGGCACTGCTGGCCACGGGCCAGCCGGCGCGCAGGCCAGCCAGCTTCGCCAGCACCTCGTTCACCTTGTCGGTGTCAGCGGGAAAACCCGCGGCTAACTGCCAGCCGCCGTCGGCGCGGGAAAGCCTCACCTCGGCCCCGTTCTGATGCTCCGTGGTGCCGATGCGGATGACGTCCACCCGTTCCGCCGGGAACACCAGCAACGGACCGGCGTCGGCCGCACCGGCGCTGCCGCCGGTGCGCAGCACGACGGCGATGATCACCACCTGCAGCGCCAGCAATCCGCTCAACAGGTAAACGCGCGTACTCATGCCGGGCCCTCCAGCCATGATCGATACTTCTGCTGGTCGCGCCTGACCCTGCGGCGGTGCCACAGGAACACCAGACCGACCCCGCCCAAGGCGAATACGTAGCTGAGCGTTTCCAGGGCCGCGTGCCTGGTAGCGTCCATGGGCGGTAGCGTGCGGTTGAAATGGCCGCGGGAGCGGATGGCGAGCAGACTCCGATCCTCCAGAGACCAATCCACCACGTTTGCCATCAGTTGCACGGTGTTGCCGTAGACCGTGCCTTCTGCCGAGCCGATCACCCGCAGCACCTGATCGGCAACGAAATCGTTGGATCCGAACACGAACAACCGCGCCGATTCCGGTGATCGAGCGATGACGCTGGTCACCAGGCCGAGACGATCCTCGGTCAGCGGCATGCCGTTCTGCTCATCCAACGTGGCGGCCGTCAGCCCCTGGTCGCCCGATGCCTCGCCCAACTCCGACTCCGGACGGTCGAGCAACGGTGACGGCCGGCCGGCGAAGTACGAATCGAAGCGCCCTTCGAGCAGCAGCCCCAGCGTCTGCGGCCCGCTCGGCGCCTGAGGTTCGAAGCCGGAAAGCCCGCTCTGGGTCACTCTCGGCATGACGTCCGGATCGCTGGAGACCCAACTGCGCGCAGAGCTCTGCAGCAACGGCGTGACCTGCTTCTGTGCGCCCACTTCCACCACCGCCTGCAGCGGCGAGGCCCAGGTCATCGTGACCTGGGGCAGGCTGGCGGTGATGGCGATGTCCGCATTCAGCCCCGGGGCGCGCACGTCGACGAAGTAGGGGTAGTCGAGCATCACCAGCTCCTGGAAGCTGAAGCCACCGACCTGGCGGGTCACCGGTGCCGGGAACGCGGCGTTCTGCGGATCCATCACCATGCCATCGGCGAAGGTCACGCCGTGGTGGCGCAGCCACGACTCCAGCCCCGAGGTGCGGGGTACCGCGCTGAGCGACTGCTGCGCCATGGTGGCGGAGTAGCGGCCGCTTGCCACCACCACGGTGCCGCCTTTCATGAGGAACTGGTCGATGGCGAACACCTGGGGCTCGTCGAGCTCTTGCGGATCGAGCACCAGCAGCAGCTCCGCATTGTCGGGTACGGCGCCGTCGCTGAGATCGGTGCTGACCAGCCCGAAATCGCGCTCCAGAAACTCCCGCAGCTCAGCGAAGCTGTTGCCGGTGCTTGGCGCCATCATCCCCATCATGCCCGGCGGCGACTCCGGCGCCACCAACGCCACCGTCCGCAGCAGCCCCGTGGCGAAGCGCTTCAGACCCTCCTCGATACCACGGCGAGTGGCGTCGGCGGACAGCGACGCCGGCAATGGGATCTGCAGCAGGGTGTTGCCGTCGGTGAGCGTCATGTAGAAGTAGAACTGGTTCAGGTCGAACAGGCTGGCCGCCATGGGCTGAAAGCCGTAGCTGTCCTGAATTTCCCGAGCCAGACGGCCGTCTCCGGCGTCGGGATCGAGCAGCTCGGCGGAGAACAGCTCGCCGCCGTCCATGGACAGATCCTCCAGCACCCCCTTGAGCACCTGGCGATACTCGGCCAGCGCCGGCGGCAGCACCGCATCGGACGACAGGTAACCGACGAAGTGCACGCGCTGCTGGACGTTGCTGAAGATGCCGCCGCCACCCTGAAAGTCGTGCATGGCCTTCTTGATGCTGCGGGTCAGCTCGTACTCCGGGTTGCGCAGGCGCACGTCGAGCTCGGACTCGCTGAGCACCTTCACCTCGATGAGGTCGCGGAAGTTCAGCACCTGGTGCTGATCGCCGTAGCTGACGAGCACATCGAAATAGGCATTGACCAGGCTCGCCTGGTAACGATCGGCCACCTGAAACGGCACCGAGCGGATCCCATACTTGGTGTTCGCCTCCTCTTCCAGCTCCGGATGCTGCAGCGGATCGACGATCTCGACCCGCACTCGGGCGCCGCCCGCCACCTGATACTCGTTCAGCAGATCGCGCATCTGCGGCACCAGCGGCGCCAGCAGCGGGTGGGTCTTGCTGCTGAAGTAGCCGCGGATGAGCAGCGGCTCCTGAAGCTGCCCGAGATAGCCACGGGTCGCATCGGAGATGGAGTAGATCCGCCCCTGGGTCAGGTCGGCGCGCAACGACGTCAACTGCGCCAGCCAGACGTTGGCGGCCAGCAGATTGGCAACCACCAGGGTGGTGCCCAGCAGCCAGCTGCGATGGCGCGCGGTGGAGCCGTCGCGGGCCCAGCGCTGCACCTCCAGGGCGTAGACGTTGAGCGTGAGGAACACGGCCAACAGCGAACCGTAGTAATACAGATCGCGCACGTCCAGCACGCCACGGGTGATGGATTCGAAGCGCGCCCCGGTGCCGATGCCGCGCAGCAGGTCGGCCCCACGCCCGCCGAGCAGATCGGTCAGCACCGGGGTTCCCACCAGGTAGAAGGCGCCGGCGACGAACACGGCCAGTATCAGGCTGACGATCTGGCTGTCGGTGCGCGCGCTGACGAACAGGCCGATGGCCAGGTAAGCGCCGCCCAGCAGCATGGCCGCGACGTAACCGGCCAGCACCGGGCCCCAGTCGAGGTCGGCAACGAACGCCACCGTGATCGGCAGCGGCACCGTCAGCAGCAGCGCGATGCCGAGCAACGTCCAGCAGGCGAGGAACTTGCCGAGCACGAACTCCCAGCCGCTCACCGGCAGCGTGGCGACGAACTCCAGCGTGCCGGTACGCCGCTCCTCGCTCCACATGCGCATGGTCAAGGCGGCACACAGGAAGATCAGCAGCACCGGCATCCACTCGAACATGGGCCGCACATCGGCAATGTTGCGAGCGAAGAACGCTTCGCCCCAGAAGAACACGAACAGGGTGACCGCCAGAAACGCCAGCAGGAACAGATAGCCGATGGCCGAGGCGAAGAACAGCGACAGTTCTTTCCTGGCGATGCGTCGAATCACTTCAAGCCGCATGCGCAGCCTCCAGCTCCATCTCGTTCACCTCTCTGAATACCGATTCCAGATCCCGTTGCGCGGACACCAGCTGATACAGCGGCAGCCCGGCGGTTACCAGCACCGCGGCAACCCGCTGGGCGACCTGGTCCGGATTGCCGCGGGTTTCGATCTCCCACAGACCCTCGCCCGTCTGCTGCGCGGCGGCGACGCCGTCGACATCGGCCAACGCGTCCAGCAGGTTGGCTTCACTGGCGGTGCGCACCAGCAAGCGATTGCTGGCGCGCAGATTCTCCAGGCGCTCATCGACGACCAGCACCCCGTTGCGCAGGATCAGCACCCGATCGCACAGGGCGTTGACCTCCTGCATGATGTGGGTCGAGAGGATCACCGTGGCATGCTGCGCCAGGCGCTTGACCAGCGTGCGCATCTGCTGGGTCTGGTTGGGGTCCAGGCCGTTGGTCGGCTCATCGAGAATGACGAAGCGCGGCTCGTGCAGAATCGCCTGGGCGACCCCAAGGCGCTGACGGTAACCGCGGGACAGGGTGGCGATGGGATCCAGCGCCTTGGCGGTGAGCTCGGTGGCGTCGATGGCCCGGCGTACCGCCGGCACAGGATCGACGCCCCGCAGCCGCGCAGCGTAATCCAGATAGTCGGCTACCGACAGCTCCGGATAAAGCGGCAGGTTCTCGGGCAGATAACCGAGTTGCCGCTGCACCGTCTGGCGATCCTGCTCGACCACCGTACCGTCGATCCGCACCTCGCCAGCGCTCGGCTCCAGATACCCGGTGAGCATCTTCATGATGGTGGTCTTGCCGGCTCCGTTGTGACCCAGGAGCCCGACGATCTCGCCCTGGTCGATGGAAAATGACACGTCGTCCACGGCTACGAAATCTCCGTAGCGACGGCTGAGACGATCTGCTTCGATCATGCTGCTCGTCCTGATCAACCATTTGCTGCGGCAAACATAGTGATAACGGGTAAAATTTCAAGCTTCATCAGCGGAGGCGGCAGACATGGAGATAACCGGCCCCGCGGGGCGTATCGACGCGGACTACCAGGCCGCCTCAGCAACGCCTATCGCTCAGGCAGTGCTCTGCCATCCCCATCCCCAGTATGGCGGCAACATGCACGATGCGGTGCTCGACTGCGCCGCCACGGTGCTGCTCGACGCGGGGGTCGGAGTGCTGCGCTTCAACTTCCGCGGCGTGGGCCGCAGCGCGGGCAGTTACGACGGCGGGCGCGGCGAGCTCGATGATCTGCTGGCGGCAGTCGCCTGGTTGCAGCAGGCGTACCCGAACCAACCGCTGTGGCTGGGTGGGTATTCGTTCGGCGCACACGTCGCCTGGCAAGCTTCGGCCGCGGCTTCGGCCGCAGCCGCAGCCGCAGCCGCGGCGCCCCAGCGAGTGCTGCTGCTGGCTCCGCCCATCGGCGCCATGCCGTTCCCGGCGCACCAGCCCCACTGCCGCGTCGACGTGTTCGCCGGCGATAGCGATCAGTTCATCGATCAGCCGAGGCTCGCCGCATGGGCGGAGGCCGACGTGCACCTCATCCCCGGAGCCGATCATTTCTTCACCGGCAAGACCGCCGCGCTGGCCGAACAGATCCGGGAGGCGCTGCAGCCGTCCTCAGATGATGCGCACCCCTGAAAGCCAGGGATGCAACCAGAACGCCAGCACGTACACCGCAAGCCCTGCCAGCACCGGCGCGACCAACTCCCGCAACGCCAGGCGATTGCGCCCGGTGATGATGGCGGCGAACGGCAGGTTCGAGGTGACCCGTGCGAACGGTTGCCAGTCCGCCCCCAGCTTCGCCGCCTTCTTGCGATCGATGAGCACCCCGCCGGCGAGGCCGAGCACCAGGAAGGTGCCGAAGAACACCACCGAGACCCGGTCACCGTTGGCGATCAGATGCGTAGCTGCCCATATGGCCACCGCCCACTGGAACGGGTGCCGGGTGATGCGCGTTACCCCGCGGGTCAGCGCATCTGCCTCGGCGCCACCGCGCAGCAGCGCCTCCTGGCCCACCGCGGTGGGATTGCGCACCATGAACCCGCCCACCAGCAGGATCATGGCCACCGGCATCAGCACCTTGGGCACCTGGCGCAGCTGCGGATCCGGCAGCCAGAAGTACTCGTGCCGCGGCACCGCGCCGTAGATCCAGATCAGATACGACAGGGTAATCAGCGCCATCACCGAATAGGCGATGAGGAAGCCGCCCTCGCCGAGCATGTCCACCAGGCGACCACGAAGCGCCGTGCTACTGATGCCCAGATGGGTGCCGAGGAACAGCAGCGATGCCAGCAGCATCAGCTCCATGGGTATGCTCCTTTTCGTCCGCGCCCGGCATCATACCCAGGTTCTATCACTTGCGCGTGATCCGTGTTTCGCTCATGGTTCTGCGATTAAACGCAGCGGAGGGTGGGTGTAATGAAGGATGTACAGGGCAAGGTGGCGTTCGTCACCGGCGGCGCCAGCGGCATGGGGCTGGCGATGGTGAGGTCGTTCGTCGCCGCCGGCATGAAGGTGGCGGTCGCCGACATCGAGCAGGCCAGCCTCGATCAGGTAGCGAAGGAATTCGCCGGCAGCAACAGCGAGGTCATCACCCTGCGCCTGGACGTCACCGACCGGGCAGCGATGGAGCAGGCCGCCGACGCGGTAGAGCAGGCTTTCGGCCGCGTCCACGTGGTGTGCAACAACGCCGGCGTGGCCGTAGGCGGTACCGTGGACGAGATGAGCTACACCGACTGGGACTGGGTGCTGGGTGTGAACCTGGACGGCGTGGTCAACGGAGTGCAGACCTTCGTGCAGCGCATCCTGGCCCACGGCGAGGGCGGCCATTTCGTCAACACCGCCTCCATGGCCGGACACATGGCCGTACCCGGGCTGTCCGTATACAACACCTCCAAGTTCGCGGTGGTGGGGCTTTCCGAGGCCATGCGCCTCGACCTGGCAGCGAAGGGCATCGGCGTGTCGGTGCTCTGCCCCGGAGTGGTCAAGACCAACATCTTCGCCTCCGGACGGAACCGCCCGGCGAATCTCAGCGGCGAGCGCGATACCGCGTCGGCGCTGCTCGCCAACGACCTGCCGGAGGAGCAGCGCGCGAGCCGCATAGCCGACCTGCTGGCAAACGCCCTGGATCCGGCTGCGGTGGGCGACATGGTGCTGCACGCGATCCACAACGACGAGTTCTACATCTTCACGCACCCGGAGATTCGCCAGTTCACCGAAGCGCGCCGCGAGGAGATGCTCTCGGCCTTCGACCGCTGGGCCACCTACCGCCACGAGCACGGAGTATGACCATGGGTCGATTGGCAGGAAAAACCGCACTGGTAACCGGCGCCGCACGTGGCCTGGGCGCACAGATAGCCCGCCGCATGGCTGACGAAGGCGCCCGGGTGATCATCAACGATCTGAACCTGGCCGCGGCCAAGGCTACCGCCGACGCGGTCGGCGGCGATGCGCTGGCCTGCGACGTCAGCGACTCCGCCTCTGTCGCTGCGATGTTCGCCGATCTGAGCAAGCTCACCGGGCGGCTCGACATCCTGGTCAACAACGCCGGCATCAGCGGCATCGAAGGCGACAACGCCGCACGCGCCCGGATCGCCGCTCAAGCCGAAGCCGCGCAGCGGGGCGAGCAACCGGATGACGCCCTGGATGGTGGCATCACCGACGTTACCGACGACAAGTGGCACCGCATGATCGGCGTGCACCTGGACGGCACCTTCTTCTGCTGCCGGGAGGCGGCAAAGATCATGCGTCCCCAGGGCTCCGGCAGCATCATCAACATGGGCAGCATCATGGGGACCTTCGGCCGTCCCGGCGGCACCGCCTATTGCGCCGCCAAAGCCGGGATTCTCGGCTTCACCAGGGCGCTGGCCCACGAACTGGCGCGCCACCAGATCAGGGTGAACGCGCTGGCGCCCGGCTGGATTCACACCGACATGACGGATCCGTTGCGCCCCATGCACCCGATGCTGGAAATGCAGACCCCCCTGGGCCGCCTCGGAGAGCCCGACGACATCGCCTGGGCGGCCGTTTACCTGGCCAGCGAAGAGGCCGGCTTCGTCACCGGCCAGACCCTGTCGCCCAACGGCGGCTGGTATATGAGTCAGTAGCACCGGATTGCGACAGCACACTCAACAGGAGATCCACTTGTCCCAGTTCCCGCAACCAAGGCTCATCGATGTCAACGGCGTCACCCTGGAGGTATTTTCCGCCGGTGAGCAAGGCGCGGCCGGCCCGATCGTGCTCTGCCACGGCTGGCCGGAGCACGCCTACTCATGGCGCCATCAGATCCCGGCGCTGGTGGCAGCCGGCTACCACGTCATCGTTCCGAACCAGCGTGGCTACGGCCGCTCCAGCCGGCCCGACGCCGTCGAGGCTTACGACATCCATCACCTGTGCGGCGATCTGGTGGGTCTGCTGGACCACTTCGGTTATCGGGATGCGGTGTTCGTCGGCCACGACTGGGGCGCCATCGTGGTATGGAACCTGGCAATGCTGCATCGCCAGCGGGTGCGTGCGGTGATCAATCTCAGCGTGCCGTTTCTGGAGCGCGGCGCCAAGGATTGGGTGAGCTTCTGGGAAGAGCAGCTGGGCGGCGACTTCTACATCGTCCACTTCAATCGGCAGCCGGGTGTTGCCGACCGGGCCCTGGAGGAAAATACCGGGAATTTCCTGCGCAATCTCTACCGCACGCGGCAATGGCTGGATCAGCCGGCGACGCTGGAGCCCGGCATGCCGCTCATCAGCATGGCGAAAGCCCCGGAGATGCCCGGCGAGCTGATGATGAGCGAAGCCGAGCTGGCGGTGTTCATCGACAGCTTCGAGCACTCCGGCTTCACCGGCGGCATCAACTGGTACCGCAATTTCACCCGCAACTGGGAGACTACCGCAAAGCTGCGCCAGCAGGTCGATCAGCCGGTGCTGATGATCCACGGCAAATACGACATGGTGCCGCCGAACCCGAAGCTCGAGCAGTTCGCTCCCAACGCCGAGGTCCACACCCTGGAGTGCGGGCACTGGATTCAGCAGGAGCAACCCGAAGCAACCAATCGGCTGATGCTCGACTGGCTGCAACGCCACCAGAGTTTCTAGCAGCGATCCGTAGGAGCGACCGAGCGGCCTGTGGCCGCCGCGGTCGCTTGAGGAAAAGCGGAGTTTTCCATGAAAGCGATCTCCTGATCGCGATCTGGAGATCGCTCCTACAAGATCAGAACGCCGCCAGCACCGCGCCGGTCAACGCCCCGAGCACCAGCACCAGGTTCGCCAGCATGGTGATGATCATACCCGGGCCCCGTTTGGCGGCGTCGGCGACGTAGGTGCGGAAATACAGCGTGCGGCCCACGAGGAAGGCAAAGCCTGCCGACAGCGCATACAACTCGTGCACGAAATAGCCGGCGGCGTACACCGCGGGGAGGAACACGATGAGTTGCTCCAGGGTGTTGTAGTGGGCGCGGAACACCCGCTCGAACTCCGGATCGCCGGTCACGGCGGGGGCCTGGACGCCGGTGCGGCCCCGGGCCCGACCAACCTCCACACCGAAATACAGATACTGAACCAGCGCCAGCATGGCGATGATGGTGACCGCTGCCATTCGTTATTCTCCTTGTTGGTCCTCGGCCCGACGGCCGTCCGCGCCGTCCACCGGCGCTGCGGGCATCATGAAGGAACCGGTGGCTTCTGCCACCACTTCCGCCGTGTCCACGCGGATCACCTTGCCCTCCATCAGCGCCAGCCGGGCTTTGCGACGTAGGCAGCGCCCTTCGAGCCGCACCGGAACGCCGATGGGCAGGTGCGCCCGATAGCGGATGTCGGCGCGGGCGGTGAAGCACTTGATCCCTTGAATCCACAGCCAGTTGGCCATGACATCGTCCAGCAGACTGAACAGAATTCCTCCGTGGGTCAGCGTGTCGTAGCCGCGGTGTTCTGTGCCCGGGGTGAACTCGCCCACGCAGACATCGCCTTCCATGCGAAACGTCGCCTTCAGCCCGCAACGGTTGTCCGGGCCGCAAACGAAGCAATGATTCGCTGGGCTGACAGTCTTCTGATGCCGGTTTGATGTCATGCGTACAGCCCTTTTCCCAGTGAAGCTCTATGATATAGGAGTTGTGTACTGCTTAGACTTCATCCGCTCGCGCCTGGCCGACTACGAGCCGCACCTGTTCGTGCCCGATGGGCAGGTCAGGCAGGCCGCCGTGGCGGTGATCGTGCGCCCCCGGGGCGACGACGCCGATATCCTGTTCATCAAACGCGCCGAGAAGAAAGGCGACCCATGGTCGGGCCACATGGCGTTTCCCGGAGGGCATCGCGAGCCGACCGACGCCGACCTTCGGGCCGCGGCCGAGCGCGAAACCCTCGAGGAGATCGGTCTGGATCTGAGTTCGGCCGACTATCTGGGCGCCCTGGATCACCAGCGCGCCATGCCGCGGGGGCGTCCGCTCGACATGCTCATCGCCCCCCACGTATTCGCCTTGGAGGGCGATCCAGCGTTCGCGCCCAACTACGAAGTGCAGGAGGTCGTG
This sequence comes from Pseudomonadales bacterium, assembly GCA_047920935.1. Classification (GTDB taxonomy): domain Bacteria; phylum Pseudomonadota; class Gammaproteobacteria; order Pseudomonadales; family Azotimanducaceae; genus UBA7803. The sequence goes on from JBLRXD010000005.1 coordinate 35,680, forward strand.
TGGGCTCCGCTGGGCGACCTGGCGAGCAATCAGCGCCACGACACCGAGACCCGACCCATGGCCGGCACGCCTACGCTGTTCAACGGGTATCGCCTGGAGCGCGGCCATTTCGTCTGGGGGCTGACCTACCGGATGCTGAAAACCTTCTTCAGCGCCATCGACCCCGCCTGGCAACCGCCACCGGAACTATAGCGGCAGGCTCTTTGGGGGCACCCGTAGGAGCAACCAAGCGGCCTGCGGCCGCCGCGGTCGCTTGAGGAAAAGCGGAGTTTTCCATGAAAGCGCTCGCCAGAGCGCGATCGCCGGCAAGAGGAATCGCGCTCTGGAGAGCGCTCCTACAGTGCGGTCATGCGGCGCTGGTAGTCGGCGATGGCCAGCCCGGCGGCGACGCTGGTGAAGGGATCGTGATCCACTACCCGGCCCGGAAAGCGCTCCTCGAGGATACGCTGCACCGCGGGAATCAGGCTCGAGCCGCCGGTGCGCAGCACGATATCGATACCTCCGGCGGGTAGCCCGGCGCGGGTCAGGGTCTCGTCCAGCGAATCCGCCACCTGCTGCAGCTGATCGGCGATGAGCGCTTCGAACTCGCCGCGGGTGAGGCGGATCTCCAGATCGATCTCCGGAATGTCCAGCACCGCCTCGTGCTCGAGCGACAGCCGCGCCTTGAAATCCTTGATGGCCTGAAACACCTGATAGCTCAAGTTGCGCTGGATCAGTTCGTTCAGGCGCCGGAACTTTTCCACCCCCGGGCCGCCCTGGGCCAGCCGCTCCGCCACCGGGGTGGTATAGCGATTCTGGTTGAGGGTGTAGGTCACCGCCCAGTTGAGCAGCAGATCCTCGTAGTCTTCGAACGGAAACAGCGTTTCGATCTCACGGTCCATGCCCCGCCGGCGCCAGCGCTCGCCTTGCCCCAACTGCGGGAACAGCAGCGCGCGGAACAGCCGCTGATCGATGTGATCGCCACCCAGGGCGATGCCGTGGGTGGTCACCACCTCGAAGCCGCCGGCGCTGCGCTTCAGCACACAGAAGTCGAGCGTGCCGCCGCCGAAGTCGAGAGTCAGCAGATGCTCACCGGCCACGTCCGGGTTGGCTGTGAGGTAGCTGACAGCGGCGGCGATGGGTTCGGGGTAGAAGTGCTGCCGGGGAATGCCCGCGTACTTGTAGGCCTCGCTCAGGCGGCTGAGCGCGGTCTGGTTGCGGAACTCATCGCGACCCTCGAAGGTCACCGGATGCCCCAGGTGGGCCTCGTCGCAGCGCTCCACGTGAGTCTCCAGGGCTTTGCGGATCCGTAGCAGCAATGGCGTGATCAGCGCCACCAGCCGGAAAGGATGGTTGAACACCATGAGGCGACGCACCCGGCTGTCGCCGAGCAGACGCTTGGTGCCGCGGAACAACCTGCCCTGCAAGCCGCTGTCGATGACGGCCTTACCGTAGATTTTCTGGGTGGAGGTTTCGACCGGCGCCGGATTTTCCGAGTCCCCATGCTCCACGAACTGGCTGGTCTCGCCGATCACTTCGGGAATCAGCTCTACGGTGCGCTCGGTGTTGTCTTCGATGTAACGGTCGATGGCCGCTTGACCGGTGAGGGTCTGCAGCTGGCGGTCGATGTAGGTGGCCGACGGCATGATGGGATCGTCGCCCTCCAGGGGCACCAGCAACACCCGCTCGCCGTCGTAGAGCGCCGCGGTGGAGTTGGTCGTGCCGAAATCGATGCCGACGCCGGTGGCCACGCTCAGCGCTCCGGATCTTTGGCCGCAACCAGAGCGTCGGCCCAGCGCTCTGCGCGCCCGACCTCCGGACCCAGCCAGTCTTCGAGCACGCGCTGATTGTGCTCGCCCTGATGAGGCGCGCCGCCACGCACGAAGGCACTGGCTGCGGAGAACCGGTACGGCGACTGCGGCACCCGACGGGTACCGCCGCCGCGGTCGTCGACAGCGGTGAAGGTCTGTCGATGGCCCACCGCCGACAGATCCAGGGCCTGGGTGCTGGTGCGCACGTCGCCCCAGGCAACGTTCATCTTCTCCATGGCCGCGATCACAGCCGCCCGGTCGCCGCACTCGTGCTCGAGAAAGTGGCGCACGGCGGCACGGCGGGCGCTGATCTTCTCGGCCAGGGGCGCACCGTCGGGGGTGCCGTCCTGCACACCCATGATGGTATTGAGCTGGCGCCACAGAAAGCGGAAGTCGCCGGCGATGACGATCGGGCCCGCTGCCGAGCGCCAGACCTCGCTGGGCATGTTCTTCAGTTCGTGGGCGTCGTCCAAGGCGAAGTGCACGTGATCGTCGGTCACCAGGGTGGCGTCTATCATGGCCATGTCGATGTGCTGCCCGGCGCCGGTGTGCCCACGCAGGTGCAGCGCCGCCAGCACTGCCACCAGACCATGCAGCGCCGCGTTGGTGTCCGCTACCGACAGCGCCATGTCCACCGGGTGGCTGCCGGAAACTTCGGCCTGACGAGCCATGATGCCCGACTCGGCGTGAATGATGGGCGCATACGCCGCGCGCCGCGATTCCGGCCCGTTGGCGCCGAATCCGGAGATGGAGAGCATGATCAGCCCCGGGTTGGCCGCTGCCAGCACCGGATAACCGAGCCCCAGACGCCCCATCACGTCCGGACGGAAATTCTCGATGACGATGTCGGCCGCCGCGGCCAGCGCCTTGACCAGTTCGACCCCTGCGGAAACCCCGAGATCGACGCAGATGCCGCGCTTGCCGGCGTTCTGCTGGTTGAAATAGCCGGAGATGCCGTGGCGCTTGCTGCCCCACAGACGCGTCACGTCCCCGGCCGGCGGCTCCACCTTGACGACGTCCGCACCGAGGTCGGCGAGCATCCGGCCGGCAAATGGGCCGGCGAGCACCCGCGACAGGTCGAGCACGCGCAGATCCTGCAATGGCGAGCTCATGGCGCGCGCCAGACGTTACGGCCGGGTCGGGTATTTTCGGATTGCCGGGGCATGGAACTCCACCTGACCGTACCGTCAGAGACGAGCGCAACAGTGTAACGCCGGCTCCTGGCTTTGAGTAGGACGCCGGCGCGGTGACGCGCTAAGCTAGCTCGAGATCGACGCGAAATCACAGGATCGCCCCATGAGCGATGTCGTACCCATCAAAGACGCCGCCCGACGCAAGGCTGCGCGGCAGAAACAGGCGCGCAAGCTCACCGCCAGCGGCAAGACCTTGTGCCAGCGGGGCTTCCATAAGTGGCGAGTGGATCAGACCAAGCAATTCGACGTGCGCCAGGGCCGCCTGGTCACCATCCGTGAGTGTGAGCGCTGCGGCACCCGCCGGACGACGCTCGATTGATCAGGGCGACTCATGCCCCTCCGCGGCTTTCACCAGGCCAGCGGCGCTGCAGCCGACGCCCGTGCCGCCGAGCCCGCAATAGCCATTGGGCACTTTAGCCAGGTACTGCTGATGAAACGATTCGGCGTAGTAGAGCGGGCCGGCCGGCTGGATTTCGGTGGTGATGCTGCCGTATCCGGCCGCCGTCAGTGCCTGCTGGTAGCGGTCGCGAGACAGCTCCGCCTGTGCCTGCTGATCGTCGTCGAAGGTGTATATGGCCGAGCGGTACTGAGTGCCCCGGTCGTTGCCCTGACGCATTCCCTGGGTGGGATCGTGCGACTCCCAGAAAATCTTCAGCAGAGCGGCGTAGGGCAGCTGCTGCGAATCGTATACCGCCAGCACCACCTCTGTATGCCCGGTGCGCCCGGAACAGACTTCCTCGTAAGTCGGGTTGGGCGTGATGCCGCCAGCGTAGCCCACCGCCGTCGTGAACACCCCGTGCGTCTGCCAGAACAACCGCTCCGCGCCCCAGAAGCAGCCCATTCCGAACAGCGCTTGCCGGCAGCCCGCGGGGTATGGCGGTTTGAGCGGCGCGCGGTTGACATAGTGCTCATTCGGCACCGGCATGGCGGCCGCTCGGCCAGGCAATGCCTCGGCCGCGGACGGGAGATGGAGTTTTTGCCCCCAAGCCATGTCTAATCCCTGCAGTTTTATCCAGATCATACCTTTCACCCTGTTCCAGACAAGTGCTATAAGGCCTCTTATGCGATTGCTGCCAATGATCCTGACGATCCTCCTGTTCCTGGGCTGTCAGGGCCTGCCGCCCGACGACCGGGCCCCGGATGAGCGCCTCCAGGCCGGCGAAACGGTGGCTCCAAGCGAGCTTCGGGAGGCGTTCTTCGAAGCCCCGGAACTGTCACCGCGAATGCGGCGGCTCACCGACCTGGAATCCCAGGCGCTGGCGCTGATCGACGATGAGCCGCTGAAGCTGGGGTCCATCGGTTCGGCGATTCTCGACACCTACTACGGCAGCCTCGCCGGCCATTACGTGCTCGCGCGCTTCTACCATCACGTCTCTACCCCGAGCGCGGCAGCCCTGCACGAGCAGTGGGTGAAACGCATTCAGGAGGACATCGAGAGCGCCGCTGATGGCACCGCGCAGCGGCCGTTGCCGGCCATGACGCCTGTCGAAGCCCGCGTGTACGCGCGCACCAAAGGCTGGACGCCGCTCGGCGCCATCTATCACAGCAACGACGAGATACCCTTCTCGCTGGTCCTGCATCTGCGCAAGGATGAAAACGCCTTGCAGAACGTTCACTTCGACCTCACCGGGCTGTTCGTCAGCATGCGGGAGGAGCTGGTCGCCGCTGCCGTTGCGGCCGCGTCTGATGACGCGTCTGATGACGCCGGCGAGGACGAAGCGTCGCTGCGGGAGCAGTTCACGCCGTTCACCCTCATCGGCCTGCTGGCGAGGCAGAACGACTCGGCGGCCCAGACGGCCATCGGGGCTTTCCTGGCCAGTCACGATCGGCTGGACGACGCCGTCAGGTATCTGCGCGACGCCTCCAGGACAGGCAACCTGCTCGCCAACTCGCTGCTGGCGCGCATCCACTGGGAGCAAGCTCGAACCGCGCCCGACGAGGCAGGCCGGGAAGAAGCCCTCGCCCTGGTGATGGACAACTACCTGCATGCCATCGCCCTGGGCTCGGCCGACGCCATGTACGCCCTGGGCGTGCTGTACCTGAATGGCCACTACGGCGACGACAACAAGAGCTCGGGGGTGCCGCTACTCATCCAGGCTGACGCACTGGGGCACAGCGACGCCACCATGTTCCTCGCCCATCTTCACTACGCCGGCGAGGTGGTGGAAAGAGATCTGCACGCCGCCCGCCGGCATTACGTGCGTGCCGCGGAGTCGGGTAACAGCTTCGCCCGCAAGAGCTATGCGCGCTTCCTGCTCGACCGCGATGCAGACCAGCCGGGCGACCCCCGCGCCATAGAGTGGCTGCAGGAACTGGCGGAGGGCGGCGAAGCGGAATCCATGACCCTGCTCGGCAATCTCCACGCCCGCGGAGTCGGCACCAGCCCCAGCACCCGCCGCGCGGTCAGCTGGTTCAAGCGGGCGGTGAGAGCCGCCCCGCACGACCCCAACATCGTCAATGAGGTCGCCTGGACGCTCACGGTCACCGATCAGCGCGGGCTGCGGCGCCATGCTTACGCCCGCCAGATCATGGATCGCATGATGGAGGGTAACGACGAGGCCCGCGCCAGGCCCGAGTATCTCGACACCTGGGCCGCGACCTACGCCGCCAACGGCAACTTCGAGCGTGCGGTGACGCTTCAGGAGCAGGCTCTGCACGTCGCCACGGAAGCCGAACGGGATGACGTCATGGACATCCTGCGGGAGCATCTGGAGGCATTTCAGGCCGGCGAAACCCTCTCCGAATCGGTGCCGTGAGCGACAGCCTGCGGTCGGATCCCGGCCACATCGACGCAATCGACAGCGCGGTCGACCTCGCGGGGCTGCTTGCCGCCGGCACGCCCTTTCTCGACGTCCGCGCGCCGGCAGAGTTCGCCCACGGCAGCGTGCCGGGCGCCGTCAACGTACCGCTGCTCGACGATGCCGAACGACACCGGGTGGGCCTGACCTACAAGCGCGACGGCGAGGAAGCCGCCGTGGCCCTTGGGTATCGGCTGGTGAGCGGCGAAACCCGCGAGCGCCGCGAGCAATGGTGGCTGGCGTTTGCCGAAGCCCATCCCGACGGCTGGATCTACTGCTGGCGCGGCGGCCGACGCTCGCAGCTGGCCCAGGCCTGGCTGCGAGCCCTGGGTGTGCCGCTGCCGAGGGTTCCCGGCGGCTTCAAAGCGCTGCGCCACACCTGCCTGGACACCCTCGACCGAGCGCCGAGGCACAAGCACTGGATCGTTCTCGGCGGCCGCACCGGATCCGGCAAGACCGACCTGCTGCGCACTCTGGCCAATGCCATCGACCTGGAAGGGCTGGCGAATCACCGCGGTTCAGCCTTCGGTGCCCAGGATGAGCCTCAGCCGACCCCGGTGAGCTTCGACAACGCCTTGGCGGTGGCCTATCTGCAGCACCGGGGCGAACGCCTGGTGGTGGAGGACGAGAGCCGCACCATCGGCCGGCTGGCGCTGCCGCAGCGCTGGCACGAGCACATGCAGACGGCGCCGCTGGCGCTGTTGGATACGCCGCTGGAGCAGCGCCTGGCGAACATCACCTACGAGTACGTGAACGAGCCGCTCGGCCGCGGCGTGCCCGAAAGCACCCTGTACGCGCGCTACAGTGACGCATTGCGGCGCATCGAACGACGCCTCGGCGGCCTGCGGCGGCAGGCGGTGCAGCAGGCGCTCGATCTCGGCTTCGCTCACGGCGATCATGGGCCCTGGGTGGAGCAACTGCTGACCTGGTACTACGACCCCATGTACGACCACCAGCTGCAGACCAAGCGCACGCGCATCGTCGCGCACGGCTGCAGGGATGAGCTCAGCGCCTACCTGTCGGAGTGACCGCCACCTGATTGATGATCGTGATCGTGATCGTGATCGTGATCGTGATCGTGATGCGCATGATCATGGCCGTGGGGCCGGGCGGCAAACGCCTCGACGCGCTGCCGCAGCGCTCCGGGCTGCAACAACTGCCGCTGCACCAGCAATCGCTCGAGCGCCCGCAGGAAGTGATCGTAGTAGGCGAACTCGCCCTCCGGCTGCCGATCCCAGCCGCCGATCTCCTCGATCAGACAGGCGCGGAAGTCGTCCCACGGATACACGCCTGCATCAGCCAGCGCGCGCGCCATGCCGAACACCCGGCCCTGCCAGGGCGCTTCGAACAGCACTTCGCCGTTAGCCATGGGCGGGGCCAGAGCGTCGCCCAGCACATCGACGACCAGATCGGCCTCAGTAACGCTCACAGCAGCTCCACGCCAATCATGGCGTCCCGGGTCACTCGCGCGGCCAGCGCCGCCTGATCCAGGCCGTCGCTACCCGCCGGCGGCTGCGGGAGCACCAGATAGCGCACCTCGGCGCTGGAGTCCCACACCCGCACCTCGGTGGCGGCATCCAGCTGCACGCCGAATTCCCGCAGCACGCGCCGCGGCTCACGCACCACCCGAGAGCGATAGGCCGGATCCTTGTACCATTTCGGCGGCAACCCGAGCACCGCCCAGGGATAGCAGGAGCACAGCGTGCAGACCACCAGGTTGTGCACCTCGGGGGTGTTTTCCACCACCACCAGCTTCTCGGTCTGCTGGCCGCCGAATCCGAACTCCGCCATGGCCGCCGAGCCGTCGGCGAGCATGCGTGCCTTGAAGGGGGCATCCACCCACGCCCGCGCCACCATGCGCGCGCCGTTCATCGGGCCGACCCGGTCGTTGTAGGTGGCGATGACGTCGTCGACCGCGGCCGCCGTCAGCAGCCCCTGCTCGATCAGCAACGCTTCCAGCGCTTCGGCGCGAACGGCCCGAGCATCGTGTTCACTCATCACAGTGGCTCCAGATAACTTTCGAACAGGTCGAGGCTGACGCGTACCCCGGGTTCCGACTCCTCCCCCCAGAGCTCTTCCCCGGTGAACACCACGGTGTAGAGGTGCTGGGGGTTTTCGCCCTGGCCGTGGGCGTTGCTGTCGGGAAATACCCAGCCGCCATGAGCGGCGTCGACCACGCCACGCTTGCTCCGGGCGTAGGCCGG
>JBLRXD010000006.1:0-31133 GCA_047920935.1 Pseudomonadales bacterium
CCCGCGCCATTGCCGATATGGCACTTGCCCGCGCCGAGCAAAGCTCACGGCGCTATTGCAGTATGTCCAAACAGATCCGCGCCGAGCGCAATGACTACTACACGATGCTAGAGCGCAGCCAAAAGGGCAGCTGCGACATCACCGACTGGCAGGAGTGGTTTCTGTCATGCCTGCACCGCGCCATAGAAAGCGCCGATGACACTGTCGGCACCGTGCTCCAAAAGGCGCGCTTCTGGCAACGCTTTGCCGAAGCCCCGCTCAACGAGCGCCAGACCAAGATCCTGAACAGACTGCTGGACGGCTTCGAAGGCAAACTCACCACCACCAAATGGGCCAAGATGACCAAGAGCTCCCATGACACCGCGCTGCGCGACATCAAGGACCTGATCGAGCGCGGCGCGCTGGTCCAGGAAGAAGGCGGCGGCAGAAGCACAAGCTACGCATTACGCATTGGTATTTGACGACTAGGCCCGCCGCAATGCCGGGCCCCGGCCGAATCACGGTCACACGCAGGCCACGCCTTCGATACGCGGCATGATTGCCAAGGTCGCCCATTTGCTGGAAGTAGCGAGGGTGTCACGGATCGGGACACCCGTGAGCAGGATTCGGTCCGCCGCCTTGTTTTCGGCGTCGGTATCCATATGATTATTCGAGGAATTTGGCTCCGCCTGCTGGGCTCGAACCAGCGACCCGCTGATTAACAGTCAGCTGCTCTACCAACTGAGCTAAGGCGGAATAGGCGGCGTAGTGTACCTGCCACCCCTGCAATTTCAAGCGGCAATGTCGCCAGTTGCGGCATGAGGGCGCAGCCGCCACTCAGCTGGCGTTCATGCCCACCAGAGAATGCATGAGATCGCGCTCGTCGCTGGCTTCGAGGCCGTGACGCCGGGCGCGGCGGAAACTGCTTTCGGCGGCCTCGTAGTCGCCCAGCTTCTGCTCCACCAGACCTTTGAGCAGGTGGAATCTGGCAGTGCGCCGGTTGAGGCCGATGGCGGCGTTGATGTAGTCGAGGGAGCGCTCGAACTCGGCGGCGTCGAATGCCGCCTGGGCCATGGCGAAGTGATAGAACGGGTTGGTTTCGCGGTAATTGCGCACCTTCTCGCGGTAAAAGGCGGCTTGCTGCAGATCGCCCGCGTTGGCGTAGTTGCGTGCCAGGCCCGATAAGGCGGGTTTGTTGTTGCCGTCGATCTGCAACGCCACCTTGTAGGCTTCAACCGAGGCGGCGAAGTCGCCTTCGGTTGCGTAGAACGCCCCCAGGTTGATCCACAGATCGGCATTGCCGGGATCGGTCTCGATCGCCCGCCGCAGGTGGCCGAAGCTGGCGCGCGACTGGCCCGCGCGCAACAGCGCCACCGATTGATTGGCAAAGTACAGGGCCTTGGCGTACTCGTCCGACACCTCCCGGCGCGGGTAGTCGAGCGCCGGCAGCACGTCGTTGAAGTCGACGTTGACCGAATGATCGTAACGCCCGCCCAGATGCAGGTTCTTGATCAGCACGTTGATGTGGGTGTAGCGGATCAGGAAGCCGGCATCCGCGTCCCAGCTCGGCGGCACGTCGACGACCTGATAAACGGCGTCGAGACCCGCCTCGCGCGCCAGCGCGATGAACATGTTGGTATACGAAAGGCAGTTACCGTTCCTGGCTTCGAACGTCTCCGCTGCCGTGAGCGTGCGGTGGGCCGAATAGGTAGACCTGAAGAAGCCATCACGGCTGAGGCCGGCCAGCAACTGGCGAAAGCGGCGGGATGCCAGGCGCCCTTCGCTGGTGACCAGCCGCTCAACGTAGGCGCGCATGACGTCGCTGGCCTCCTGCACGGCAACGTCCGGCACCTCCTCGTCGATGACGATGGGCCGCTCGAACAGGCGCTCGCCGCTGAGCAGCCACGGCGGATAGTCGAGGGCTTCCACCGTGTCGATGCGCGGCTGCGCGGCGCAACCGGTCAGCATAAGCGCCATGGCCACGACCACGCCGCCGACGGATCGAGCCAGCGTAAGCGATGGATGGTTCAACGTGGGCAACATGTGCATATGCTTGTTCTCTCCAGCTGGAGCCTACTCCCAGGCCGTGCTCTGCTCAACACCGAAACTACCCGAGCCAGCGATGAAATTGTCGGACAATCAGCCGTGACGGCTTGCATGAGAGCGAAATCGTCGGCCGTCATGATTGCGCCCGTCGGTGGCTTGCGCGACGATGTGACGCATGGGAAGAAGGTCCGACATCAGAGTGCCAGCTCTGATCCTGGTTCTGTCCCTGGCCCTGCTGGCACCCCTCTCGGCCGAGGCTGGCTACCGCTTCGAAGACGGCGTATACCTCGGTTCCGCTCACCTGCTGGCAGATTGGTCCGACACGCTCGATCGCGCCCGGTCTCAGCAGGCCGAACTCGTCGCCTGCCTGGACGACGCTGATCGCTGTCCGGCGCGCATGCGCGGCCTTCCGGGTCTGCTGGTGCGGGCCCAGGATCTGCCCCGGGAACGCCAGCTTCACTTGATCAACCGCTACGTCAACAAGCGCCGCTATCGCAGCGATCGCGGCGGCACCGTGATAAGCGCCCTGTCCGCCGAGCCGGTGAAGCTGCGCAGCCGCTGGTCGACGTTGCTCGAGTTCATGCAGCGAGGCGGCGACTGCCAGGATTACGCCACCAGTAAGTACCAGTTGCTGCGCCTGCTCGGCATGCCCACCGAAGACCTGCGGGTGGTGGTGGTCTACGACCGTACCTCCCGGGAGCACCACGCCGTGCTGGCCGTCAGGCTGGAAGACGGCGCCACACGGCTGCTCGACTCCGACGACAGCATCTATCGTGGCCGGCCGTTCGGTTACCGATTCGTGTACGCATTGAACGAAACGTCGATCTGGGATCACGAGGCAGATGCCGCGTGGTTGCAACGAACCCAAGCAGAGGAAGCATCATGAGAAGCTTGTTACTGGCCTGCACCGGAGCGCTGCTGATGGCGGGCGCCGCGGGTGCAATCGCCGACGATGCCGGCATCGTCCGCACCCACAACCTCGAAGTGAAGGAGCGCCTGCAGCATCTGGAGTTGATCAACGTCACTTCGGAGAAGCCCACGAACCCTCAGGCCGAGCCCCTGGACGATGAATTGCTGGCCATCCTCGAGGAAGCCCTGGAACTCGATGGGGACGAGGCGCTGGAGGATCGCTGATCCTGGGAGACGTAGGAGCGACCAAGCGGCCTGCGGCCGCCGCGGTCGCTTGAGGAAAAGCGGAGTTTTCCATGAAAGCGGTCTCCTGACCGCGATCACTCGGGATTCGCGGTCGGGAGACCGCTCCTACGGGGGGGCGGGGGTACAGGTGCCGTATTCCACGAAGATGGAGTCGCCGGCGTGGGTGTCGGTTGCTCCGGCGAACGTCCAACCGCCGACGGCGGTGCGGGTGAACCGCAGGGTTTCGCGATTGATGAGCAGCATCTCGGAGGGCGGGATGTTGACGCAGCTGTAGCCGGCGCTGCCGTCGACGCCGCGCACCTGGCGGCATTCGAGCTCTGTGGTCACCGGATCTTCGCCGGCGGTCAGCGTGACGTACAGATCGACGCCGGATTCCTCAGGAAGATTGAGCATGAAGACCACGTTCTCATCCAGCCGAAATGGCGTGCTGTTGAACAGCGCCGGCAGGTAGCCGTCGGCATCATCGGGGTAATCGTGAAAACCGCCCGTCTGCTCCGCGACGCACGCCAGCGGCAGAAAGCTCTGCTCACCGACGCCCGAGCCGGCGTGGGCCGGCAACGCCACCGGGGCCGCGCTGATGGCGATTGCAATGGCACCGACCCAAGGTTGCGCGAGGCTGCTCATGTCTGGCCCTTGTCGAAGCAGAAGCCGAGCCCCCATCTAAGCAGACGCGCACCATGCGGTCGAGCATCACGATGCGGCTACCGGGCGACCTTCATCGGCGCGCTCCTGATCGCGCTCCTGATCGGGACCGCCCTGCTGCCGCTCCGCGCCGTCGCCAACGCCTTCGATCGCGACTGGTGCGAACTGGATGCCGGCGAGTTCCGCCTGGTCACCGACCGCTCACACGCCGCAGCCGAGGACATGGCCTGGCGGCTGCAGCGCTTTCGGCCAGTGGCCGAACGTTACCTGCCGGGCGTCGCAAACGACCGCAATCCGCCGCTTCGGGTGGTGGTATTCGGCCGTGGCCGCGACTTTCGACGCGCCGTCGACGGCGCCGACGTGGTTGGCTATATGCTGCCATCGTTGAGCGAAAACCTGATGGTCGTGGGCCCGGATCCCTTTGCCAGATCCGAGCACGAGACGCTGCTGCACGAGTACGTTCACTACCTGCTGCGCACCCGGATGGACATTCACATACCCACCTGGTTCGATGAGGGCCTTGCCGGGGTGCTCTCCACGGCGGAAATCGATGGCGACGGCGTCACCATCGGCGCCCTGCCGCGCGCCTATCTGGAGGCCGCCATCCGCCAGGGCGGCCTGAATCTGGCTCAGGTACTCGAGGCCGGAGACGTATGGCGCTGGCGTGGCGAACGCCGCCGCGCTTTTTATGCGTGGTCGTGGCTGCTGACGCACCGGTTGCTGCTCGGCCACACCGCCGGCCTGGACGATCAGCGGCCCGCGCTTGCAGCGTATCTTGCCGGCGAAAGCGCAAACCTCAGCGATGCCCTGGGTACGTCCTCGCGCGCGCTGCAACGCTCCCTGGAGCGTTACCTGTCCCGTAGTGCTGCCCGGCAGCAACACCACCACGAATCGGACACAGCCGCCAACCGGGCCTACGACTACCGCTGCCTCGACGCCAAAGACCGAGCCATCGAGCTGGCGCTGGCCGTGATGCCGCACAATCCTGTCGCCGCCGCCCGCGAACTGCGCGCTCAGCTGGCGGACGATGATCAGGACGCCAGGTTATGGGTGGCGTTGTCGCTGGCGGAGGAAGCCAACGGCAGCCGCGATGCGGCCGTGCTGGCAGCGCGCTCCGCACTGAATCTGGCGGGCGACGATGGCTCGGCCATGGTGCGCCTGGCAAGCGCACTGGTGATGGGCTGCATACTGGACGTCTCCATCGAGTGCCGATCCCGTTGGCAGGAAGCCACACCGCTGCTGCGCCGCACGCTACGCCAGGATCCCACCCTCCAGGAAGCGATTTTCATTCTCGGCCTGGCGTACCTTTACTCCGGGCGCCCGGGGGACGCCTTGAACTACCTGCGCATCGCCCACCGCCGGCAGCCCTGGGCGGCGCACGTGAATTTTTATCTCGGGGAGTCTCATCGACTGGTGGGCGACCAGCGCAGGGCCGTCGAGCACCTGGAATTGGCCCAACAATGGTCGCCGATAGAACTGTGGCGAATGCTGGCTGATGCGGCGCTCGCCGAGATCGATCCGCCGGCCTCGAGGTGATCAGCCAGCGTTTTGCTGACGCCGAAACACCCGGGTCACGGCAACGTTTTCGCTGCGCGATTTGATCTGCACATCGACCCGCAGGCGTTGGCCGTCGGGCGACAGAGCCAGCGTCTCACTGGCGTCGGCGTCGCTCGCGTCGGAGCGGATGATGAGGCTGCCCTCGTGCCATCCGGCCGTCACCTCCCACAGACCCCGGCGACGCGTGCCCCAGGAAATGTCCCGATAGTCACGACCATCGTAGTAGATGCCCATGGAGCCAGGGCCCTGTTCGATGCGCAGCTCCTGGGCCCGCAGCACCGCGAAATCCTGGGTGATGAAAGACAGCATGCCGCCGCGCGCGCGCAGCGTTCGCGGTTCGGGGGGCGTGCCGCTGTCTTCCGGCACCAGCACCCAGGAACCGGAGAGATCGAACCCATCCGGAGGCCGAGGCTCCAGCGGAACGTTGGAACAGGCGGCCAGCAGGCACAGCACGCCTGCACCGGCAGCCCACCGCCCGAGGTCGATAATCAGCGTGTATGGCATTCACCGTCCCAGCAAAGCGCGCAAGTGACGATTCTCGCAGAAACCGCCAGGCACTGCGCGCATGCTGCAGCAGCGGCACGGTGCGGTGCGGAAGACCGGACCTAGAGGTAGTGAGGCGCCTGCTGCTCATCGCCCCCGGACTTGAGCGCGATGACCTCGGCGCTGCGGTACAGCCCGCCAAGCTGCGCCGCCAGATCGGCGCCCTCCACCAGACCTTCGATGAAGGCCTTGATGGCGTCGTAATCGAAATCGTCACAGGCGGCCTCGAGGGTGGCAAGCGCGCCGCGCAGTTCCGACCAAGGCACGAACACCTCCCTGGCTCGCAGGATCTTCTTGTGCTCGGTGCCACTGGCGGCTTCGCCCAGCAGCAGTTCTTCGTAGAGCTTCTCACCCGATTTCAACCCGGTGATGCAGATTTCCATGTCACCGGCAGGATTGTGCTCGTCTTTGATGGTGCGACCGTGCAGATGGATCATGCGCCGCGCCAGGTCGAGGATCTTCACCGGCTCCCCCATGTCCAGCAGGAACACATCGCCGCCCCGGCTCATGCTCGCTGCCTGCAACACCAGCCCGGCTGCCTCGGAGACGCTCATGAAATAGCGGGTGACCTCCGGATGGGTGACCGTCACCGGGCCACCACTGTGAATCTGCTCGAGGAACAACGGCACCACGGAGCCCGACGATCCGAGCACATTGCCGAAACGTACGGTTGAGAAGCGGATGGCGGCGCTGGTCTCCTGCAACGCCTGCAGCACCATCTCCGCCAGGCGCTTGCTCGCGCCCATGATGCTGGTGGTACGCACGGCCTTGTCGGTCGAGATGAGTATGAAGTTTTTCACGCCAGCAGCCATGGCTGCCTGAGCGGTGTACAGGGTTCCGAAGGTGTTGTTCTTGATGCCCTGGATGACGTTGTGCTCTACCAGCTCGACGTGCTTGTAAGCGGCGGCGTGGAACAGGGTCTCGACCTGATAAGTGCTCATGGTGCGGCGCAACAGCGGGCGGTCAACGACGGAGCCCAGCACCGCCACCACAGGGGCCTGCAGGCCTTCGTCTGTGGCCAGACGCTTCAGCTCACGCTGAACCTCGAACAGGCCGAACTCGGATACGTCCAGCGCCACCAGCAAGCGGGGCCGCTGCTGGATGATCTGCCGGCACAGTTCGGAGCCGATGGAGCCGCCGGCCCCGGTTACCATGACGCAACGCCCACGCACCGCGCCCTGCAGCAGGTGCGGCAAGGGATCGACCTGCTCGCGACCCAACAGGTCCTCCAATTCGACGTCGCGGATGTTGCCGATGCTCTTGCGCCCGGAGACCAGCTCCACCAGATCCGGGATGAGCCGTACCCGCACCCGGTGCGGCTCGAGCAGCTGGATGATGCGGCGCCGGTCGCCGTCACCGGAGTGCACCGCCACGAACACCTGCTTGGCTTGCGTTTCCTGTAGCAGCTGGCCCAGAGCCTTGGGCGAGTAGACGTACAGACCGTCAATGATACGCCGCTGCATCGGCTTGTTGTCGTCGATGAAGGCGATCGGTGCGTAGTCGCCCTGCTGCTGCAGCACCCGTGCAAGCTCGACGCCCTTGCTGCCGGCGCCGTAGATGACCACGGGCTCACTGACCCGCAGCCGGCTCTGCAGCCGCTGGAAATACGCCCGCACCATGAAGCGCGTGCCGCTGACGTAAACCAGGGTGAGCAGCCAGAAGATCATCGGCACCGAACGCGGAAAGCCCTGCAGCGGCACCAGATAAGCGACGCTGGCGACGACCACGGCGCTGATGGTGGCGCCCTTGAGCACCGCCATCATCGCCTGGTTGCCCATGTGCCGAACCACGTGCCGGTACAGCCCCAGGGTGCCGAACACCGGAATGCAGACCAGACTTGCTACCACGAAAGCCGGCCAGAACTGGGCGACGTCCGGATTCACCTCGCCGAGACGCAGCGCGATCGCCGTCCACAGCGCCAGCGGCAGCGCCACCACATCGGTGAGCACGGCGATCGCCTGCTTGCGGCGCCGCGGCAGCTGCTCCAGGAATTCGCTAATCATGCGACTGATGGGCACCTCCTGCGGGCAACCCGGCTCCGAACCACCAGGCGGCAGCTGCCAGCGGCGCTGCCGCCAACGCGATCCACCAGAGCGCTTGCGGCATCTCCGGCGATGCGGCGGCGCAAAGCCAAGCCAGCGGCAGCAGCCAGACGGCTGCATACACGAGGAAAGCGGAAGTCGTCCAAAGGTGCCCTCGTTGCGCCGCGACCTTCTGGTACAGATGGCTGCGGTGAGCCTGGGTGAAAGCCTGTCCAGTTACCAGCCTGATCATAAGCGTATAGGTGGCATCAAACCAGAACCCGCACAACAAGATCAACGACACCGCCAACGGCAGCGTCTGTTGCTGCCACAGCAGCAGCGCCAGTGCGCCGGTGAGCAGCCCCAGAAAGCCGCTGCCCACATCGCCCATGAAGATGCGCGCCGGCGGCCAGTTGAACACCAGGAACGCCAGCAGCGCCCCGGCCGACAGCCACATCACATCCCCCGGCCATCCGGGCACCCCCTGCCCGACGATCTGCGCACCTACCAGAAACACCAGCCCCTGAGCGCCGGCCAGACCGTCGATGCCATCCATGAAATTGTACAGATTGATCTGCCAGACCAATGCGAACCCTGCAACGGCTAGCACGATCCAGGCCGATTGCGGCATCGACACGGCAACGAGCGCGGCGGCCGCCAGCGCGTGCATCAGCAGCCGCAGCAGCGGCGAAACCTCGCGCAGATCGTCCCACAGCCCGATTGCAGCCAACGCCAGCCCGCCGGCGGCAAGCGCCGCCGCCGGCTGCGACCCCAACAGCCCCAGCCAGATAAGGTACCCCACCACGGGCACGACGATGGCAATACCCCCGGCGGTCGGTGTCGCCACCAGGTGAGAACTCCGCCCGGTAGGATGAGCCAGCACGCCCAATCGCAGTGAGCCGCGCCACACCAGCCACTCCAGCCCCAGAGCGAGCACAAAGCCCGCGCTCAGCAGTGTCAGCGCGACGATCGGAACCACGCCACCGTCTCCGTCAGTTGCTGCGTCAGCCCGCAGGGCGGCGACCAGGCCAGTTGCGCTCGAGTGGCCGACGCGTCCACCCGCAGCGGCGCAAAAAGTCGGCTGTAGATTTCGGGGCGGCGCAGCAGCCGGGCGGCTGCCTCGAGCATCGGCGGTGGTACCGCCAGCAGCCGTGCCGGCCGGCCGAGCAGAGCGCGCACCTGGCGCATGAGATCCGCCACGCACACGTCCACCGGGTCGGCGACGTGGAAAATGCCCTCGCCGTCGCTGCCGAGACGCAGCAGCAGATCGCAGAGGTTGTCGATGCCCACCATGCTGCGCTGCGCCTGCGCCCGCGCCAGCGGCAGCGGCAGGCCGTTTGCAGCCCACCGCAGCAAGGTGAGGAAGTTGCCGCGTACCGACGGCCCATAAACCAGCGGCGGCCGCACGACGGCGAGACCGGTCGCCGCCCGTGGCTCGGCCAGCAGCCGCTGCTCGGCGTGCTGCTTGCTGCGAGCGTAGGCGTTGCCGGTGCGATAAGGATCGCCCGGCCGCAGCGGCTCGGCGCTGACATCACCGAGCACCTTGATACTCGACAGCCACACGAAGCGACGCGTGCCGGCGCGTTCGGCAGCCCGCAGCCAGCGCAGCGGCGCCTCTACATTGACGGCCGCGAGCGCTTCGGGATCGCTGCGAGCAACCGCTTCGTGGGCGACCGCCGCGAGGTAGTAGACCACGTCGACGCCGCCGAGCGCGCGGACGATGCGGTCTTCGCAAGGCTCGAGCAGATGGATCACGGCGCTCTCGTCCGGCGACGACGCGCGCCTGCCGGAAACCTGGCGCACCCCCACACCGGCACGCGACAGGGAGCGGCACAGATGGCTGCCGACGAAGCCGCCGGCGCCGGTGATCAGGGCGGTGATCGGCGGTTCCGCTGGCGCGGCCGACGGCGCGACAGGTGGCTGCTCGGGGAGTGAAGACAGAACGATGCTCGCGCGGCCAAGGGCTTAGCCCGGTATCTTAACCCTCGGGCGACGCACCCGAAACCGGGGCCGCAGCAAAGCGGCCCCGTCGAGGCGTTCGCTAGTCCCTCAGGACCATTCGCGCAGCATTGGCTTCTACCACCCGCTCGCCGATGCCCTTGACGTTGGCAAGCTCATAAATGTCGACGAAGTGGCCATGCTCCTCCCGGTAGCGAACGATGTCCCGTGCCCGCGCCTCGCCGACGCCCTTCAGCACCCGCGCCAAGGTTGCAGCGTCGGCCTTGTTGATGTTGACCGCCTCTTCTCCATCCACCGCCAGCGCGGCAGTGGACAAAGTGAGCAGCAGCGATACGAGCACGACCTTGAAGAATCCGATCATGAGAACCTCTTCGGTTTGTTGGTTGGGGTTCTCAAGTTATTGCAGGCGGCGCGAAACGTTCAGCAGCCAGAACTGCAGGCGCTGTGGGCATTCGTCCAGCAGCAAGCTGAGCTAGGACTGGCTGCGCGTCAGCTCCAGCTGCCGGCGCGATTCGTCGAGCTGCTTGTTGAGCGAGCGTTGACGCACGCGCAATCGCATGGAGGTGATGCCGCAACCGATGGCGGTGAAGCCGGCACCCAGCAGGAAGGCCGCCAGCAGCCACCAGAAAACACTCACCTCGGGCGTTTCCCAGCGCAGAAACCGCAGCGCGATCTGCCCCTGATTGACGGCCAGCAGAGCGAAGCCGAACACAGCGATGGCCAGCACGGCCCAAAGCAGCTTACGGATGGCGTTCATCTCGGACTCGACGCGGTAGTCGAACGCGACGGCTAATCATCCGCCTGTTCGCCGTCTTCGGCCTCCAGGGAGGCGTTGACGCGGTCACGCAGTTCTTTGCCGGGCTTGAAGTGGGGGACGTGCTTGCCCGCCAGGCCGACCGACTCACCGGTTTTGGGATTGCGGCCGATGCGGGGCGCACGGTAGTGAAGTGAAAAGCTGCCGAACCCGCGGATCTCGATGCGTTCTCCGGCAGCCAAAGTCTCGGACATCTGCTCGATGATGGTTTTGACCGCAAGCTCCACATCTTTCAAGGAGAGTTGTGATTGCTTGGCCGCAATGAGTTCGATGAGTTCGGACTTCGTCATGTTCACCCTTGCGGAACGAGGCCGTAGGAGCGAACGAACGGCCTGACGGCCGCCACGTTCGCTTTAGGAAAACGTCGTTTTCCCTCAGAGCGAACGAACGGCCTGACGGCCGCCACGTTCGCTTTAGGAAAACGTCGTTTTCCCTCAGAGCGAACGAACGGCCTGACGGCCGCCGCGCTCTCACGCTGGAGGGCGCTTTCATGGAAAACTCCGCTTTTCCTCAAGCGACCGCGGCGGCCGCAGGCCGCTTGGTCGCTCCTACGGGGTTGGCTCACTCGTTGCTGTCCTGATCCATCTGCCTCTTGATCAGATCGCCTAGCGTGGTCGCAGCCGGGCGGTCCGACTCCCGGGTGCGGTGGTCGCGTACCGCTACCCGCTCGTCTTCCACATCCTTCGCTTTGACGGACAGGGCGATGCTGCGGTTTTTCCGGTCGATGCTGATGATCTTGACCTCGATCTCTTCGCCAGGCTTCAGCACGTTGCGCGCATCCTCGACCCGATCGACGCTGATCTCCGAGGCTTTGAGCGTTCCCGTGACTTCGCCTGCCAACTCGACGATGGCTTCCTTCGGCTCGACTTCGACAACCACCCCTTTGACGATGGCGCCGCGATCGTGCTCCGCGACAAAGTCAGAGAAAGGATCCTGATCGAGTTGCTTGATGCCGAGCGAGATCCGCTCACGCTCCGGATCCACCGACAGGATGACCGTCTCGATCTCCTCACCCTTGCTGTAACGGCGAACGGCCGTCTCGCCGGGTTCGTTCCAGGAGATGTCGGAGAGATGCACCAGGCCGTCGATCCCACCGTCCAGACCGATGAAGATGCCGAAGTCGGTGATCGACTTGATCTTCCCGGAGATCCGCTGGGTCTTGTCGTGGCTGATGGCGAACTCTTCCCACGGATTCGGTCGGCACTGCTTGATGCCGAGAGATATCCGCCGACGCTCTTCGTCGATGTCCAACACCATGACGTCCACCTCGTCGCCCACGGCAACGACCTTGGAGGGGTGGATGTTCTTGTTGGTCCAGTCCATTTCCGAGACGTGCACCAGGCCTTCCACACCTTCTTCGATTTCCGCGAAGCAGCCGTAGTCGGTGAGATTGGTGACCGTCGCCTTGACCCGAGCGCCTTCCGGGTAACGACGGGTGATGTCCACCCACGGGTCGTCGCCCAATTGCTTCATGCCGAGACTGACGCGGTTCTTCTCGCGGTCGAACTTGAGGATCTTGACCGCCACCTCGTCGCCCACATTGACCATCTCGCTGGGATGACGGATGCGCCGCCAGGCCATGTCGGTGATGTGCAGCAGGCCATCGACGCCGCCGAGATCGACGAACGCACCGTAGTCGGTGAGGTTTTTGACGATGCCCTTGATCTCCTGGCCTTCCGCAAGGGATTCCAGCAGCGCTTCGCGCTCGACGCTGTTTTCCTGCTCGAGCACCGCACGACGCGACACGACGACGTTGTTGCGCTTCTGGTCCAGCTTGATGACCTTGAAATCCAACGGCTTGCCTTCGAGGTGCGCCGTCTCGCGCAGTGGCCGGATGTCTACCAGCGAGCCGGGCAGGAAAGCCCGAATTTCGTTGATGTCGACGGTGAAGCCGCCTTTGACCTTGCCGCTGATCTGGCCTTCGATCACTTCGTTCTTGTCGAAGGCGCCCTCGAGCATCTGCCAGGTTTCGGCGCGCTTGGCTTTCTCGCGGGACAGCCGGGTCTCGCCCGAGCCGTCGTCGACCACTTCCATCGCGACCTGTACCTGGTCGCCGATGCTGACGTTGAAGTTGCCGTTCTCGTCGAGGAACTGATTACGGGGAATGACCCCTTCAGATTTCAAGCCGGCGTGCACCACGACGAAATCGCTGGTGATGTCGACCACCGTCCCGGTGACGATGGAGCCCGGCTGCATCTCGACCGACTTTAGACTCTCTTCGAATAGATCTGCAAAACTTTCGCTCATTAGTTGTGCCACGCTACCGCCACAGTTCGGAGGAACCTAACGGGTGGGTGGACTCTCCGTAGTTGTTGGTACGACTGCGCTCACGCGAACGCGTCGGCTGGTTGCGTTAAATGCCAGTGGCCAGACGCCTGGCTACGGCCGCCTCGAGAACCTGCTCGAGCACCTCATCGATGGACATCGCAGTACTGTCGATGAGGATCGCGTCCGGCGCTGGGCGAAGAGGAGCCACGGCACGGTTTCTATCTCGCTCGTCCCGTTGCCGGAGGTTCGCGAGAAGGTCGGCGAGGCTAACACTTAACCCTTTGTTTTTCAACTGGTTATGCCGGCGCTCGGCGCGGACCTCGGCAGAGGCGTCGAGAAACACCTTGAGGGGGGCATCCGGGAACACTTCGGTGCCCATATCGCGGCCGTCCGCGACCAGCCCGGGTGGCCGGCGCTGGGCGCGCTGCAGGTCGAGCACCGCGTCGCGCACGGCCTGCAGCGCGGCCACCCGGGATGCACCCTCGCCGGCGGCCTCGCTGCGAATCGGCCCGCTGAGATCGTTGCCGCCCACCCAGACGCGGCCGTCGTCGAAGCGGATCGCCAGGCCGGCGACGGCTGCCGCCAGGGCCGGCGCGTCGTCGAAGGCAATGCCGCGCTCCAACGCCACCACCGCCACCACCCGGTAGAGGGCGCCGCTGTCAAGCAGGTGCCAGCCGAGCCGCCGCGCCACCAGCGCGGAAATCGTGCCTTTGCCGGAGCCGGCAGGGCCGTCGACGGTGATCACCGGTGCCGCGCCGGCGTTGCCGGCAACTCTTTCAGCCGTCATGGGAAAATCTCTTGCGGCGCTGGGCGGCTGCAGCGATGAACGCCTTCAACTCGCCTTCGGCCTCCGCGCCACCTTCGATCAGCCCGCGCAATTGGGCCAGCTGGGCTTCGAACCCCGCGACGGCATCGAGCACGGAGCGTCGATTGAGGCCGAAAATGGGAGCCCACATGTCCGCGTCGGCGCCGCCGATGCGGGTGAAGTCCCGGAAGCCGCCGGCGGCACAGCCGAGATCGTCATCGCTCACGGCATGCAGATAGGCGAAAGCCAGAAGATGGGGCAGATGGCTGGTGCGGGCGAGAATCTCATCGTGCCGCTGGGCCGCCATCTGCTGCACCCGGGCGCCCAGCACGCCCCACCAGCCGGCCACCCGCTCCACCGCATCAGCATCCGTCTCGGGTTCGGGGGTCAGCACCACCAGCTGACCGCGATAGAGATCGGCATCCGCCGCGGAGGGCCCGCTGCGATCGCTGCCGGCCAGGGGGTGGCAGGGCACGAATCGCGGCGGCAGCGCGGCCACTGCGCGGATCTGTGCCACCACCGCGCCTTTGACGCTGGCGGCGTCGAAGACGATGCCGCGGTGCTCCGCCAGCCGCAGCACCCAGGGGGCGATGGTATGGCTGGGGCTGGCGAGCAGCACCGCATCGGCATCGGCCGGCACATCCGCGACCACTTCGTCGACCAGCCCCAGGGCCTCCGCCCGCCGCGCCCGCTCGGGGTGCGGCTCGACGCCCAACACCCGGTCGAACAGCGCGCATTGTCGGGCAGCCAGCGCGAACGAGCCGCCGATGAGCCCGGTGCCGACGATCACCAGACGCATCAGGCCAACACGCGTCGCAGAGCCTCGAGAAAGCGCGCGGTTTCCTCAGCCGTGCCCACTGTGACCCGCAGATGGTCGGGCAACCCGTACTCGGCCACCGGGCGGACGATGACCCCCTGACGCAACAGCGCCTGGTAGGTCGCCATCGCCGTCCCCTGGGCAACCGCGAAGGTCACGAAATTGCCCACTGAGGGTATGGACGCCAACCCGAGCCGCTCGAGCCCGTGCAGCAGCACCTCCATGCCCGCACGGTTGAGGCGCCGGCTCTCGTCCACGTAGGCGTCGTCTTCCAGCGCAGCGGCGGCACCCGCCAACGCCATGCTGTTGACGTTGAACGGCTCGCGCACCCGATTCAAGAGGTCGGCGGCCTCCGGGCTGCTGACCGCGTAGCCCACCCTCAGCCCGGCGAGCCCGTAGATCTTCGAGAACGTGCGGGTGACGATGAGGTTCGGGTAGCGCTGCAGCAGCTTGATGCCGTCGGGGTAGCCGGGCGCGTCGACATACTCGAAATAGGCTTCGTCCAGCACCATCCACACCTGGGGCGGCAGCGCATCGAGGAACTCCACCAGGGCCGACTCGGTCACCCAGGTGCCAGTGGGGTTGTTCGGATTCGCCAGGAACACGATGGCGGTGTCGTCGTCCACGGCAGCGAGCATGACGTCGAGATCGGCGCCGTAGTCGCGCGCCGGCACCCGCACCAGTCGGCCGCCGCAGATGGTCACCGCCAGGGAGTACACCACGAAGGCGTGCTCGGCGATGATGCCGGCGGCGCCGCGGCCCAAGGCCATGCGGGCGGCCAGGTTGAGCACGTCATTCGAACCGTTGCCGAGGGTGATGCCCGCCGCGTCGACGCCGAGGCGTGCCGCCAGCGCCTGTTTGAGGGCGAAGCCATTGCCGTCCGGGTAACGCGACAGCGAGCCGGCCGCGCCGCTCAGCGCGGCCCGCACCTGGGCTCCCGGGCCCCGTGGATTCTCGTTGCTGGCGAGCTTGACGATGTCGGTGATGCCGAGTTCCCGGGTCAGTTCGTCCACGGGCTTGCCGGGCTTGTAGGGTGACAGGCCGGTGATGTCGGGATTGACGCGTCTGGCCATCACACCACCGCCTGCGGGTAGGAACCCAGAGAGCGTACTTCCATCGCCACGTCGCCGACCTCCTCAAGCACCTGCTGCATTTTCGGATCCGACTGGTGCCCGTCGAAATCGATGAAGAACACGTAGGACCAGCTGCCCGACTTGGCGGGCCGAGTTTCGATGCGGGTGAGGCTGATGCCGTGCCGATGAAACGGCTCGAGCACCTTGTAGAGCGCGCCCGGCTCGTTGCGGGTCGAGACCAGGATCGAGGTCTTGTCGCGGCCGCTGACCCCTACCCGCTGACGGCCGATGACCAGAAAGCGGGTCTTGTTTTCGGGGTGATCCTCGATGCGGCTGGCGAGGATGCGCAGGCCGTAACGCTCGGCGGCCATCTCGCCGGCAATGGCGGCAGCCCCGGGACGCTCGAGCACCAGCCGTGCCGCCTCGGCGTTGCTGTTGACCGGCGTCCGCGGCAGCCCCGGGTAGTGAGTGTCGAGCCAGCCGCGACACTGGGCCAGCGACTGCGAATGGGAAATGATCTCGGTGATGGGCTCATCCGCGGTCTTGGCGTTCACCAGCAGGGCGTGGTGGATGGGCAGTTCCACCTCGGCGCAGATCAGTACCGGCGACTCCATGAAGCAGTCGAGGGTGTGGTTCACCATGCCTTCGGTGCTGTTCTCCACCGGAACCACGCCGTAGTGAGCGCCCTCGGACTCCACCTCACGGAACACCTCGTCGATGGATGCCAGCGCCCGGG
Source organism: Pseudomonadales bacterium (assembly GCA_047920935.1). GTDB lineage: Bacteria > Pseudomonadota > Gammaproteobacteria > Pseudomonadales > Azotimanducaceae > UBA7803. The sequence goes on from JBLRXD010000006.1 coordinate 16,416, forward strand.
TGCCGGCGAAGTGGCCGAACTGCTTCACCGCAGCGGCCTCGGTGTAGGTGCCCGGCGGGCCCAGGTAGGCGATGGTCAACGGCTGCTCGAGATTCAGGCAGCAGGAGATGATCTCGCGGAACAACCGCGCGATGGCCTCATCGGGCAACGGCCCCTGATTCTCCTTTTTGATGCGAGCGAGGATCTGCGCTTCGCGCTCGGGGCGATAGAACACCGGCGGCTGATCGCCGGGCTCCGCATGCTTGATCTGCGCCACCGCCAGGGCGCAGGCCGCGCGCTCGTTCAGCAACCGCTGCAGGTCCCGGTCGATGGCGTCGATGCGCGCCCGCACCGAATCCAGGGTCAGCGGCTCGGAGTTATCCGTGCTCATGCTGAAAGGTCTGCATGTATTCCACCAGGGCGTCCACCGCGGCTTCCGGAACGGCGTTGTAGAGGCTGGCGCGCATGCCGCCGACGCTGCGGTGGCCCTTGAGATTGGTGAGGCCGCGCGCCTCGGCGCCGGCGAGGAACGGCGCGTCGAGCTGCGGATCGGGCAGCGTGAACGGCACGTTCATCATCGAGCGGCAGGATTTCGCCACCGGCGAGGTGTAGAAGTTGCTGCCGTCCACCGCCTGATAGAGCTTGCCAGCTTTGCGCTGATTGAGCGCCTGGATGCCGGTCATGCCGCCCTGCTGCTTCAGCCAGCGGAACACCAGGCCGGCCAGATACCAGGCGTAGGTCGGCGGCGTGTTCGACATGGAATCGGCACCCGCGTGCACCTGGTAATCGAGCATGCTCGGCGTGCCCGGCCGCGCGCGGCCGAGCAGATCCTTGCGCACCACCACCACCGTGAGCCCCGCCGGGCCGATGTTCTTCTGCGCCCCAGCGTAGATCAGCGCGAATCGGGAGACGTCGATGGGCCGCGACAGGATGTCTGACGACATGTCGGCCACCAGCGGCACCGAAGTGTCGGGAAACTCGTGAAACTGCACCCCGCCGATGGTCTCGTTGGAGCACAGGTGCAGATAAGCGGCATCCGCCGACAGCGCCCAGCTGGTGGGATCGGGGATGTCGGTGAAGTTGCCGGCTTCGCCGCTGGCGACGACGTTGACGTTGCAGAACTTGCGCGCCTCGTCGATGGCCTTCACCGACCACGCACCCGTGTTGACGTAGTCTGCCTGGCGCCGCTCGCCCAGCAGGTTCATGGGCACCATGGCGAACTGGGTGGTGGCGCCGCCCTGCAGAAACAGCACCTGATAGTCGTCGGGAATTGCCAGCAACTCGCGTAAGTCGGCCTCCGCCTGCTCGGCGATGGCGATGAACTCCTTGCTGCGGTGGCTCATTTCCATCACCGACATGCCGCTGCCGCGATAGTCGAGCATCTCGTCCCGGGCGGTCTCGAGCACCTCCACGGGCAACGCCGCCGGCCCCGCAGAAAAATTGTGCACCCGACGGGAGCGATCTCCAACGCCACTGTGGGAGCGATCTCCAGATCGCGATTCCGTCATCACCTACTCCTCGCCCGACTCATCACCGCCCTGTTGTTCCTGCTCATCCTGTTCTGGCGCAGCGTCTCCTCGTTCAACGCCGCCAGGTTCAACGCTACCAGCATCAACACCACCGGCTTCCGCCAGCTCCGCATCCACCACTTCATCCGATTCGACGATGCGCTGCACGCCCACCAGCTTTTCGTCGCCGCGCAGGTCGATGAGCTTGACGCCCTGGGTGTTGCGGCTGAGCAGCGATACTTCGTCTGCCTTGGTGCGCACCAGGGTGCCGAGATTGCTGATGAGCATGATCTCGTCGCCGGAGAACACCTGCACGGCGCCGACCATGACGCCGTTACGCTCGCTGGTCTGCATGGCGATGACCCCTTGGGTGCCACGCCCCTTCACCGGAAACTCGCCAACCTCGGTGCGCTTGCCGAAGCCGTTTTCGCTGGCGCTCAGCACCTGACCCTCGGGCTGCGGAATGATCAGCGAGATCACCCGATGCCCGCCCGGCAGGCGAATGCCGCGTACGCCGCGAGCGTTGCGGCCCATGACGCGGACGTCGGACTCTTTGAACCGCACGGCTTTGCCGGAACTCGCCACCAGCAACACATCGCAGCGACCGTCGGTGAGCGCCGCGCCCACCAGGGTGTTGTCTTCTTCCAGGTCGAGGGCGATCAGACCGCTGGTGCGCGGCCGCGAGAACTGCACCAACTCGGTCTTTTTCACGGTGCCGTTGGCGGTGGCCATGAAGATGAACCAACCGTGGGCGTACTCCTTGATGGGCAGCACCGCGCTGATCCACTCGTCCGGCACCAGCGGCAGCATGTTCACCAGCGGCCGGCCCTTGGCGCCACGGCTGGCCTGGGGAATCTGGTAGACCTTCAGCCAGTACACCTTGCCCAGATTGGAAAAACACAGCAGGGTGTCGTGCGAATTGGCCACCAGCAGGTGCTGCACGAAATCTTCGTCTTTCACCGAGGTGGCGGCGCGACCACGCCCGCCACGCTTCTGCGCCTGATAGCTTTCCAGAGGTTGGGTCTTGGCGTAACCCTGGTGAGAGATGGTCACCACCAGATCTTCCTGGTTGATGAGGTCTTCCACCGAGAGATCTTCATGAGACGTGAGGATCTCGGTACGGCGCTCGTCGCCGTAAGCCTCGCGAATGCTGCCGAGTTCGCCCTTGATGACCTCGAGCAGCCGCGCTTTGGAACCGAGGATGTCCTGCAGATCGGCGATCTCGTCGAGGATGCCCTGATAATCTTCGAGCAGCTTGCCCTGCTCGAGGGCGGTCAGCCGTTGCAGCCGCAGGTCGAGAATGGCCTGGGCCTGCTCTTCGGAGAGGAAATACTGCCCGTCGCGAAAGCCGAACTCCTCGCTCAGGCCATCGGGTCTGCAGGCGCCGCTGCCGGCGCGCGCCAGCAGGGTCTGCACGGCTTCCGACGCCCAGCCGCGGCCCATCAGGGCGGCGCGGGCTTCAGCGGCCCCGGGGGACGCCTTGATCAACTCGATGACCTCGTCGATGTTGGCCAGCGCCACCGCCTGACCTTCGACGATGTGGCCGCGCTGACGCGCCCGCCGCAGCAGATAGATGGTGCGTCGGGTGACCACCTCCTTGCGATGCTGCACGAACGCTTCGAGAATCTGCTTCAGGTTCAGGATCTTCGGCTGGCCGTTCACCAGCGCCACGCAGTTGATGCCGAACACCGCCTGCAGTTGGGTCTGGGTGTAGAGGTTGTTCAGCACCACCTCGCCGGACTCGCCGCGCCTGATCTCGATCACCACCCGCAGGCCGTCTTTGTCGGACTCGTCGCGCAGCTCGGAGATGCCTTCGATCTTCTTCTCTTTCACCAGCTCGGCGATGCGCTCGATGAGCCGGGCCTTGTTGAGCTGATAGGGCAGCTCGTTGATGACGATGGTGTCGCGATTGCTCTTGTCGTCATGCTGCACTTCGGCCCGAGCGCGAACGTAGATGCGGCCCCGGCCGGTGCGGTAGGCCTCGACGATGCCGGCGCGGCCGTTGATGATGGCGGCGGTAGGGAAATCCGGCCCGAGAATGAACTCCATCAGCTCGTCGATGCTTATCTCGGGGTTGTCGAGCAACGCCAGGCAACCATCCACCACCTCCCGCAGGTTGTGCGGCGGGATGTTGGTTGCCATGCCCACGGCGATGCCCGAGCTGCCGTTGACCAGCAGGTGCGGCACCCGGGTAGGCAGCACGTCCGGCATGGTCAGGGTGTCGTCGTAGTTGGGTACGAAGTCGACGGTTTCCTTATCCAGATCGGCCAGCAGCTCGGAGGCGATTTTGTCCATGCGCACTTCGGTGTAGCGCATGGCCGCCGGCGGATCGCCGTCGACCGAACCGAAATTACCCTGACCGTCGATCAGGGTATAGCGCATGGAGAAATCCTGAGCCAGGCGGGCCACCGTGTCGTAGATGGCCGAGTCGCCGTGGGGATGGTATTTGCCCATCACCTCGCCCACCACCCGCGCCGACTTCATGTACGGCCGGTTGTAGGTATTGTTGAGCTCGTTCATGGTGAACAGTACCCGCCGGTGCACGGGCTTGAGCCCATCGCGCACATCGGGCAGCGCGCGGCCGACGATGACGCTCATGGCGTAGTCGAGGTATGACTGGCGAAGCTCGTCTTCGATGTTGACCGGCAGGATTTCCCTGCCCTGATCGGACCCCAGATCGGACATAGGTTGGCATCTTGAAAAAAGCCCCGCATTTTACCATGCCAGCGACGGGATACTGCCCTTTTCAAGGTATAATTCGCCGATGCCGAAGACGCCAAGCGAGCTCGTCATCGATGCGCGATGGGTTCTGCCCATCGCGCCGGTCAACGACGTCCGCGAGAATGCCAGCGTAGCCATCGCGGGTGGGCGCATTCAGGCCGTGGGGCCACATGACCAGGTGCACGGGCAGTTCGCCGCGGCCCGGGTAGTCAGTCTGCCAGACCACGTGCTGCTGCCCGGCCTGGTGAACGCTCATGGGCACGCGGCGATGACGCTGCTGCGCGGCCTGGCGGAAGACGCGCCGGTGGCCGAATGGTTGAACGACCACATCTGGCCGCTCGAGCGGCGACTGGTGAGCGAAGCGTTCGTCCGCGACGGCAGCCGCCTGGCGGTGGCCGAGATGATCAAGAGCGGCACCACCTGCTTCTCCGACATGTACTTCTTTCCCGAAGTCACCGCCGAGGTTGCCCGCGCGGCCGGGCTGCGCTGTCAGGTGGCGTTCCCCATCATCGCCTTCGCCAACGCCTGGAGCAGCAGCGTCGACGACGCTCTGCACAAAGGCATGGGCCTGCACGACACCTACCGCAACCACCCGCTGGTGCGGGTGGCGTTCGGCCCGCACTCGGCCTACAGCGTCGCCCGCGGCGACCTGGAGCGGATCCTCATGTACTCCGAGGAGCTGGAAGCGGCGGTGCACATTCATCTGCACGAAACCGCCAGCGAAGTGGCCGAAGCCCGCGCCACCCATGGCGCCAGCGCGATCGAGCTGCTGGCCGCTATCGGCCTGCTCGGGCCGAGGCTGCAAGCGGTGCACGTGACCCAGGCCGACGCCGCGGAGATCGCGCTGCTGGCCGAAGCCCGAGTACAGGTGGTGCACTGCCCTCATTCGAATCTCAAGCTCGCCAGCGGCATCTGCCCGGTGAGCGCGCTGCAGCGGGCCGGCATCAACGTGGCGCTGGGGACCGACGGCGCCGCCAGCAACAACGGTCTCGACCTGCTGGCAGAGGCTCGGTTGGCGTCGCTGCTGGCGAAAATCACCGCCCAGGACGCACGCGCGCTGCCGGAATCCCGGGTGCTCGAGATGGCGACTCTCGGCGGTGCCCGCGCCCTGGGCATGGATGAGGACATCGGCTCGCTGGAAGCAGGCAAACTGGCGGATCTGATCGCCGTGGATCTGCAAGCGCCGCGATTCCAGCCGGTCTACGACCCCAAAGCCGCGCTGGTGCACGCCCAATCCGGCAGCGCCGTAAGCCACGTCTGGGTGGCGGGACAGGCGCTGCTCAGCGCAGGGGGGCTGACGACTTTGGACGAAACGGCGGCGCTGGAAGCCGCCCGAACCTGGCCGGCCAGAGTCGGCGGCCGGCACATCTCATGAGGCCCGCGATGAACGTCGACGAACAGGAAATCGCCAAGTTCGAAGCGCTGGCGAGCCGCTGGTGGGATCCCACCGGGGACTTCCGACCGCTGCACGATATCAACCCGGTCCGGCTGGCCTACATTCGCAGCCGCAGTGATCTCGACGCCGGGCCGCTATTGGACGTTGGCTGCGGTGGCGGCATTCTCTCCGAAAGCCTGGCTCACGCCGGCGCCCGGGTCACCGGCATCGACATGGCCGAATCACCCCTGGCGGTGGCGCGCCTGCACGCGCTGGAAACCGGCGCCGAGGTCGAGTATCTGGCCACCACCGCGGAAGATCTGGCGGCCCAGCGGCCGGGGAGTTTTGCCACCGTCACCTGCCTGGAAATGCTCGAGCACGTGCCCGACTATCCCTCCACGGTGCAGGCGTGTGCCGACCTCACCGCGCCCGGTGGGCAGTTGTTCTTCTCCACCATCAACCGCAACCCCAAGGCCTACCTGCTGGCGGTGGTGGGCGCCGAGTACGTGCTCGGGCTGCTGCCGAAAGGCACCCACGACTACGAGAAGTTCATCAAACCCAGCGAGCTTGCCGGCGCCGTGCGTCGCGCCGGGCTGCTGGTCCGAGACATCACCGGCATGCGCTACAATCCGTTCACGCGCAACTGCTCCCTCTCCACCGACACGGATGTGAATTACCTGCTCCATGCCAGCAAACCCTGACTACCCAGAGCTGTCCGCAGCGCGCGCCCACTGGCGCTACTCGCCGGACCAGCAGTGCCTGCACGACCGCGTGGTGCTGATCACCGGCGCTGGCGACGGTATCGGCCGCAGCGCCGCCAAGACGTTCGCCTGCCACGGCGCCCACGTGATTCTGCTCGGCCGCACCCGCAGCAAGCTCGAAGCGGTGTTCGACTGGATCGCCGCCAATACCGACACCCGCCCGGTGATCGTGCCCTGCGATCTCGAAGCGCTGGACGACGCCAGCGCGGATGCGCTGGTGGATGCCATCGCCGGCGAGTTCGGGCGGCTCGACGGGCTGCTGCACAATGCCTCGCTGCTGGGGCCGCGGTTGCCCGTGGCCCTGTACGACAGCCATCAGTGGCAGCGCGTGATGCAGGTGAACGCCTTCGCACCGTTCCTGCTCACCCGCACGCTGCTCGGTCTGCTCGAGAAAGGCAGAGATGCCTCGGTGGTGTTCACCTCGTCCAGCGTGGGGCGCCAGGGCCGCGCCTACTGGGGGGCCTATGCTGTCTCCAAGTTCGCTCTCGAAGGCCTCAGTCAGGTGCTTGCCGACGAGCACGAGGATGCCGGCAGGATCCGCTTCAACAGCCTCAATCCGGGAGCCACAAGAACCCGCATGCGCGCTACTGCTTACCCGGGCGAGGATCCCGTCAGCGTCGCCACGCCGGAACAGAAGATGGACATCTATCTTTATCTGTTCGAAGCGGCCTCACGCCACGTCAATGGCGCAGCGCTCGATGCTCGCGACTGGCCGGGGCCGACGACAGCGGCCTGACCGGCCAAAGGCTCTCAGCCGGCCGAGGGCGGCAGCTGCGGATACGGCAGCATCATGGTGCGCTCCGCCTGCCGCTCCTTGGGGGTACCGCGACGCGAGCGGCGACCCTGCTTCCCCAGCGACAAGGGCAGCTTCAGCAACTTGTAGAGCGCCTTCAGATCGTCTTCCGGAAGATCGCGACGCTGCCCGATGCGCAGCGTTGACGGCAGCGCCACCGGCCCGTAGCGCACCCGCTTGAGGCGGCTCACGCCGACTCCCACGGCTTCGAACAGGCGCCGTACCTCGCGGTTGCGGCCCTCCAGCAGCACCACGTGATACCAGTGGTTATGCCCGGAGCCGTCGTAGTAGCGGATGTCGCTGAACTTCAGAAACACGCCCTCCACCAGCACGCCGCTCTTCAGCGCCGCGATCTGTTCGTCGCTCAACTGGCCGCCGACGCGTACCGCGTACTCGCGATCGAGCCCGGTGGAGGGGTGCATCATTCGATGCGCCAGGGCGCCGTCGTTGGTGAGCAGCAGCAACCCGGAGGTCTGCACGTCGAGCCGGCCGATGGAGATCCAGCGGCCGGTGCGCAGCGCCGGCAGGTCGTCGAACACGGTGGCTCGGCCTTCCGGGTCGTGGCGGGTGCAGATGACGCCCACCGCCTTGTTCACCACCAGCACGCGGCTCGGCTCATCCGGAGCGTGACGCAGGCTTCTGCCGTCTACGGCGATGCTGTCGGCGGCGGTCACCCGTTGGCCGATGTGGGCGGCCTCGCCGTTGACCGTGACCCGGCCGGCGGTGATCCACAGCTCCATCTGCCGGCGCGAACCGTAACCGTGATCGGCCAGCACCTTCTGCAGCTTTTCTGCCGCGCCGGCCGACTGAACGTCGGCCGACTGAACGCCGGCCGCCTTAACGTCGGCCGCCTTAACGTCGGCCGCCTTAACGGCGGGGGGGCGTCGGGAGTCGGACGACTTCCGCGGAGGGCGGCTCGTGCCGCGCGCTTCCGCGTTGGTCGTCGTCCGAGTCTTGGTGCTCGTCCGCCCGCTCGTCGTCGGCGTCTTGCGCTTGTTCCCGCGCTTGTTCCGGTCGTTGTTCATCGAATGCCGTTGCGGCCTCCTGCTTGGGCTCGTCGTCGTCCGTGTCCGCCCCGGCGTCAGGCCAGGACTCTACGGGGGTCAATTCCGGATGGTCGCGCTCGGCCACCTCGCGTGCTTCTTCCGCCACCTCCTCGATCACCAGCGGCTCGATGAGCGAGCGGATCTCCGCCAGAGGCGGCAGCTGGTCCAGGCTCTTCAGATCGAAGTAGTCGAGAAAAGCGCGCGTGGTGCCGTAAAGGCTGGGCTTGCCTGGAACCTCACGCTGGCCCACCACCCGCACCCAGCCGCGCTCCACCAAGGTACGCATGATGCTCTGGCTGACCGCCACCCCGCGAACCTGCTCGATGTCGCCGCGGGTCACCGGCTGCTTGTAGACGATGAGCGCCAGGGTCTCGAGCAGCGCCCGGGAGTAGCGCGGCGGCTTCTCATCCCACAGCCGGCTCACCCATTCGGACAGCTCCTGGCGCACCTGGTAGCGATAGCCGGACGCCACCCGCTTGAGTTCGTAGCCGCGGCCCTCGGCCTCGGCCTCGAGCACCGCCAGGGTATCGCGGATCTGCGAGCGGCCTTCCTCGGAGTCGAGCTCATGGTGGGCGAACAGCTTCGTCAGCTGATCCACGGACAACGGCTCATCGGCCGCCATCAGCGCCGCCTCGAGAATCTGCTTCAGCTTCAGTGGATCGATCAACTCCGCCACTGCTTAACCTCTGACCGCGCGCAGATAGATAGGTGCGAAAGCTTCGTTCTGAACCAGCTCCACCAGCGCCTCACGCACCAGCTCCAGCAGCGCCAGGAAGGTCACCACCACCCCCATACGCCCTTCCTCCAGCTTGAACAGCTCGAAGAACGGCACGAAGTCCCGCGCCTCGCTCACCCGCTGCAGCAGATCGCTCATGCGCTCGCGCACCGACAACGGCTCCAGGGTCACGGAATGGCGCTGGAACATCTCGGCCCGCTTGAGCACCTGCGCGAATGCCAGCAGGATCTCCTTGAGATCCACCTCGGGGTCGGCATGAGCACGCACCAGCTCGGGCCGATCGGCGCGCACCAGGAACACGTCCCGTTCCAGCCGCGGCAGTTCGTCCAGACTCTCAGCCGCGGTCTTGATCTGCTCGTACTGCTGCAAGCGGCGAATCAATTCGGCCCGGGGGTCGTCCTCATCGTCGTCATGGCTCACCGGCCGCGGCAGCAGCATGCGCGACTTGATTTCCGCCAGCATGGCCGCCATCACCAGGTACTCGCCCGCCAACTCCAGCTGCATGGCTTTCATCAGCTCGACGTAGGACATGTACTGCTCGGTGATGTCGGCCACCTTGATGTCGAGAATATCCAGGTTCTCACGCCGGATGAGATACAGCAGCAGGTCGAGCGGGCCCTCGAAGGTCTCGAGAAACACCTCCAGCGCCTCCGGCGGGATGTACAGGTCGGTAGGCAGGGCGCGATACGCCTCACCTCGCACCAGGGCGATGGTTTCGGTATCGGTGTCGGCCGCCCGGACTTCGTGGAGCTTCGGTCGCTGGGATTGGGTCATGCTCGAATCTCGTGACGAAACGTCGCGGTGATGCAGACGGCCGCGGCGGCCGCCTCACTTTTGGGAATCACTTGTGGGAGATGCCGATGGCGGCGCGTACGTCCTCCAGGGTCTCTCTGGCCGCATCGCGCGCCTTCTCCGCCCCTTCCAGCAGGATGGACTGTACCAGATCGGGATCCTGCTCGAACTGCTGCGCCCGCTCGCGCATCTGCCCCTGCTCGACGTTGATGGCGTCGATCAACGGCTGCTTGCAGTCGAGACAGCCGATGCCGGCACTTCGACAGCCCTCTGCCGACCAGGCCAGCACATCCTCGGTGGAATAGATGCGGTGCAGGTCGTAGACGGGGCAGACGTCAGGATTGCCCGGGTCGTTGCGCCGCACCCGGGCGGGGTCGGTCTTCATGGTGCGAATCTTCTGCTCCACCACGGCGGGCTCTTCGCGCAGGTTGATGGTGTTGTGATACGACTTCGACATCTTCTCACCGTCGAGGCCCGGCACCTTGGGCACGCTGGTGAGCAGCGCCTGAGGTTCGGGCAGAATGATGCGCCCGCCCCCCTCCAGGTAACCGTAGAGGCGCTCGCGATCGCCGATGGAGAGATTCTGCTGGTCGCCGAGCAGCGCCTGCGCGCGCTCGAGCGCTTCCCCATCCCCCTGCTCCAGGTAGCGGCGCCGCAGATCGCGGTACAGGCGGGCCGCCTTTTTGCCCATCTTGGTGGCCGCCGCTTCAGCCTGCTCCTCGAAGCCGGGCTCGCGCCCGTAGATGTGATTGAACCGGCGGGCCACTTCGCGGGTCAGTTCCACATGCGCGACCTGATCGGCTCCCACCGGTACCTTGCCCGCCCTGTAGATGAGGATGTCGGCGGCCTGCAGCAGCGGGTAGCCGAGAAATCCGTAAGTCGCCAGATCCCGGTCGTTCAGCCGTGCCTGCTGATCCTTGTAGCTCGGCACACGCTCGAGCCAGCTGACCGGGGTGATCATCGACAGCAGCAGGTGCAGCTCGGCGTGTTCGGGCACCTTCGACTGCACGAATATGGTGGCGGCGCCGGGATTGACCCCGGCTGCCAACCAATCGACCACGGTGCCGAAGGTGTGCTGCTCGATGTTCTGGGCGTGCTCGTAGTCGGTGGTGAGGGCGTGCCAGTCGGCAACGAAGAAAAAGCACTCGTACTCGTGCTGCAGCTTCACCCAGTTCTTCAAGACGCCGTGATGGTGGCCGAGATGCAGCCGCCCGGTTGGGCGCATGCCCGAAAGGACCCGATTACTGGAAGCGTCACTGCTCAATGCAGCACCTCTAACGATACACAAGGCGGCATTATAGGGTGGAGTTCACGCAAACTCACCCAAGCCCTGGCGCACCACCTGAGGCTGTGGCCCGGTGAGATCCACTACGGTCGTGGAGGCCTCGCCACAGCCGCCGCTGTCGATGATGAGGTCGACCGAATGCTCGAGCCGCTCGCGAATCTCCTCCGGATCGGCCAGAGGCAGCAGGTCGTCGGGCAATTGCATGGTGGTGGTCATCATTGGCGCGCCCAGCGCCTCGAGCAGGCCCAGGGCCACCGGGTGGCCGGGAATGCGCAGCCCGATGGTCTTCTTCTTGACGTGCACCAGCCGGCGCGGCACTTCCCGGGTCGCCGGCAGCAGAAAGGTGAACGGCCCCGGGGTGAGTTGTTTGAGAATGCGGAAGTTGACGTCACTGACCCGGGCGTAGTTGGCGATCTCCGAGAGATCCCGGCACGCCAGGGTAAAGTGATGATGCTTGTCGAGCCGACGGATCTGACGAATGCGCTCCAGCGCCGCCTTGTCGCCGATCTGGCAGCCGAGCGCGTAGGTGGTATCGGTGGGGTACACCACCAGGCCGCCGCCGTTGATGATGTCCACGGCCCGCGCCAGCAGCCGCGGCTGGGGGTTGTCGGGGTGAATGGCAAAATATTGGCTCAAAACTGTTCCCGGATGGTGCGTTACAGGCCGACGCTGTTTCTTTATTATCACACGCCCATGCGCTCCAGGCCCGATTCCCCATGACCCAGCTGTTGGATTTCATTCCCATACTGCTGTTCGTCGCCGTGTTCTTCACCAGCGACATCTACTACGCCACGGCAGCGCTGATGGCCGGCGTCACCGCCCAGGCGCTGGTTTACTATGTGATCAAGAAGCCGCTGAGCCGCGAGTTCCAGATGACCTTGTGGGCCAGTCTGGTGTTCGGCGCGCTGACACTGCTGTTCCGCAACGAGGCCTTCATCCAGTGGAAGCCGACCATCGTCAACTGGCTGCTGGCGGCGTCGCTGGTGGGCAGCTTCTACGTCGGCCAGACCAACCTGCTGAAGAAGCTGCTCGGCAAGCAACTGTCGCTGGTGGACGAGGTCTGGACGCGCCTCAACTTCGGCTGGGCCCTGGGCTTTTTCATCGCCGGCGCTCTGAATCTGGTGGTCGCCTACAATTTCTCCATGGAATTCTGGGTTACCTACAAACTGGTCGGCGGATTCGCCCTGACCTTCATATATATCGTCATCACCATGATCTATCTGGCACGCAAAGGCTTTCTCGACGAGCCCGATGACGGCAGCGACGGCGCCGAAGACGAGCTGGCGCAGGCCCCGGTGGCGGCGAGCAAACGACCCCGGACCCCGGACTGAACTCGTGAGGAGAGCCGCCCAACCGATGCCACGTTTCAACCGTGAGCGCGCCCCGCTGCGCGCCTTGACCTGCAGCCTGGTGCTGACCGCCCTGATGCTCGCTGGCCCGGCGCCTGCCGCGCTGGCGGCCAGCGCCTACATTTCCGACGAGCTGACGGTGCCCCTGCGCACCGGCGCGTCCAACGCCTACCGCATCCTCCGGGTGCTGCCCGCCGGCACCCGGCTGGACGTGCGCCAGCGCGACACCGACGCCGGCTACGCCCGGGTCAGCACTCAGGACGGTACCGAAGGCTGGGTGCCGCTTCAGTACCTGCAGGATCAGCCCATCGCTCGCGACCGTCTGGAGGCAGCCAATCGCGAGGTCCAGCGTCTGACCCAGACGGTGGCCGAACTGCGCCAACGGCTGCAGGCGCTGCAGGGGGCGCGCTCGGAGAGCGAGGAGACCAACACCAGCCTGACCAGCGAGGTCGCCCGGCTCGAGCAGGAGCTCGCCGAGATCAGGCGTGCCGCCGCCGGCGCCATCGAAACCGCAGATGCCAATCGGCGCTTAGACGAACTCAACACGCGCCTGCGCGACGAGCTCAATCTGCTGGTGGAAGAGCGCGACAGGCTCGAAACGAATATCCAGCAGCGCTGGTTCATGCTCGGCGGTGGGCTGGTGCTGCTCGGCCTGATTCTGGGTCTTACCCTCAAGGCCCGCCCCCGCCGCAGCGGCTGGTCCTGATCCGATGACCGTGCTCAGCGTCAATCTCAACAAGATCGCTCTGGTGCGCAACTCGCGCTCCGGGCAGACGCCCAATGTGGCCGACGCCGCCCGCACGGTAATCGCCGCAGGCGCCGGCGGCATCACCGTGCATCCGCGCCCCGATCAGCGCCACGTGCGACCGAGCGATGTCGCCGCTCTGGCCGCGCTGCTGCGCCAGCACCCGGGAATCGAATTCAACATCGAAGGCAACCCGTTCGCCGGCCCCCGAGACAACGGCTATCCCGGTTTCGACGCGCTGGTGGAATCGGCCCGTCCCCACCAGGCAACCCTGGTTCCCGACGGCGATGATCAGCTGACCTCGGACCACGGCTGGGACTTGGGCGGCGACACCTCACGCTTGTGCGCGGCCATCGCCCGCTATCAGGGTTGGGGTGCGCGCGTCAGCCTGTTCATGGATCCGGTGATCGAGCAGATCGACAGGGCAAAAGCGTGCGGCGCTGACCGGATCGAGCTGTATACCGGCCCCTTCGCGGAGGTGGTGTGGCGCCACGGGGCCGACCACGCCGACAGTCGCGCCGCCCTCGCCCGCTATCGCCAGGCAGCCAGCCATGCCGCGGCCATCGGCCTGGGCGTCAACGCCGGTCACGACCTGGACCTGGCAAACCTGCCGCTGTTCAGTCAGATCCGCGAGGTGGCGGAGGTGTCCATCGGCCACGCCCTCATCAGCGATGCCCTGAACCTGGGCCTCGCCACCACCGTGCAACGCTATCTGCAGGCCATCGCAGGAGACTCCAATGATCGCCAACAACCGTAACCCGCGCCGCCATCGGGCGCGGCCAGCCTCGTGCCTGACGGGGCTGGTGTTGTTCTGCCTGCTGCTGACGGGCGCCCTGCAAGCCCGCGCCGAGACCGACCCCCGGGTGCGGTTGGTCACCACCTCGGGAACAATCGACGTGCAACTGTTCCCGGACAAGGCGCCGCAGACGGTCGCTAATTTCCTGCGTCTGGTCGACGACGGCTTCTACGACGGCCTGATCTTCCACCGGGTGATTGCCAATTTCATGATCCAGACCGGCGGCTACGACGCCGCCATGAACTATCGCGAAGCGCCGGCCAGCGTGCCCAACGAATCGTTCAACGGGCTGCGCAACCGCCCGGGCAAGCTTGCCATGGCGCGCCTTGCCGACCCGGACTCCGCCGACAGTCAATTCTTCATCAACGTCAATCACAACACCCATCTGGATGCGGCGCCCGGGCAGCCGGGCTACACCGTGTTCGGCCAGGTGGTGGCGGGCATGGATGTGGTCACCGACATCGAACTGAGCGACACCGGGCGCCAAGCGGGAATGGCTGGCGTGCCGGAGACGCCGATCGTCGTCGAGCGGGCCAAGCGCCTGCCCTGAACCAGGGCTGGTTCGCACATACACTGATCATCAGCGTTCACAGCGGTCGGTTCCGTTGGGTATGATGTCGGGCTTTCATCGGAAATCACCCATGAGAAAACTGTTCATAGCCGCCGCGAGCGCGCTGTTCTTCGCTTATCTGATCGCCGAGCTGTCCGTGCGTGTCTGGCCGGACAACCATCTTGCATTGCTGCTCAGCGCCTTCGTCGCTCTGTTTCTATCCGGCCTGCTCAACATCAAGCTGGCCGGGTTGCTGGACGCTCGAGCCAATACCGCCCCATC
>JBLRXD010000006.1:31233-39332 GCA_047920935.1 Pseudomonadales bacterium
CGCCCAGACAGGCAAGCCCGCAGCCCCGGGAGCGCGCCGATGCCCCCCAGAGCCGCAGCAACAGGCCGGCGGACAACGGCGAATCCCGCGGTCGCAGCCGCCCCAGCGAGCGCCCGAGCAGACCGGAACCCGCCGCCGAGGGCCCGCGCGAGCAAGGCACCGTGAAGTGGTTCAATCGCACCAAGGGTTTCGGCTTCGTGATTCGCGAATCAGGAGACGAAATCTTCGTGCACCAGCGCTCGATCCGCTCCATCGGCGAAGGCGATGAGCGCCGCCGTCCGGCGCTGCGCGACGGCCAGAGCGTGAGCTTCTACGTGGCCGAGCGGGAAAAGGGGCTGCAAGCGGAAGACGTGGTTCCCACCGAAGAATGACGTCACCGTCATGAATCTCAAGCGTCTGCTCAACGACCGGCTCGCCGCTGCACTGCAGTCGAGCATCGGGGAGGCCGCGCCAGCCGTGGTGCAGCCATCCGCGCGTCCGGAATTCGGTGACTATCAGGCCAACGGGGTCATGGGGGCGGCAAAGCGGGCGCGGCAGAATCCCCGAGCGTTGGCTGAAACCGTGCTGCGCAACGCCGACCTGGCGGGCATCGCCGACCGCACCGAGATCGCCGGGCCGGGCTTCATCAACATCACCCTGAATGACGATTTTCTGGCCCACACGCTGAGCGAGACAGCACTGCTCGACGCCACCGCCCGGCCGCAGAAGGTGGTGGTGGATTACTCCAGCCCCAACCTGGCCAAGGAGATGCACGTCGGCCACCTGCGCAGCACCATCATCGGTGACGCACTGGCCCGGGTGCTCGAAGCCATCGGCCACGACGTTGTAAGGCAGAATCACGTAGGCGACTGGGGCACCCAGTTCGGCATGCTGCTGACCTTCCTCGACGAGACCGGCGCCCAGTCGGAGTTGTTGGGCGATCTGGAAAACTTTTATCGCGCCGCCAAGGCACGGTTCGATAGCGACGTCGACTTCGCCGAGCGCAGCCGCCGCACGGTGGTGGCGCTGCAACGCGGTGACCCTGCCATCCGTCAGCACTGGCAGCGCTTCATCGACATCTCGTTGTCCCACTGCCAGCAACTCTACGACCGCCTCGGGGTGACACTGACACCGACCGACGTGATGGCGGAAAGCGCGTACAACGACGACCTCGCGGACGTGGTCCGCGACCTCGACCAGCAAGGTCTGCTGGAAGAGTCCCAGGGCGCACGCTGCGTGTTCCTCGACGAGTTCAAGGGCAAGGACGGCGACCCGCTGCCTCTGATCGTGCAGAAGTCCGACGGCGGCTATCTTTACGCCACCACCGACTTGGCCGCGGTGCGATATCGCGCCCGGCAACTGCAGGCCGACCGGGTGCTGTACCTCACCGACGCGCGCCAGGCCCTGCACTTTCGCCAGGTGTTCGCCGTGGCCGAACGCGCCGGCTTCGTGCGCCCGGGCATGAGCCTGGAGCACCACCCGTTCGGCGCCATGCTCGGCTCGGACGGCAAGCCGTTCAAGACCCGCGCGGGCAGCGTGGTGAAGCTGTCAGAGTTGCTGGACGAAGCAGAGATCAGGGCGCTGGCCGTGGTGACCGAGAAGAACCCGGACCTCCCCGCCGCCCAGCGGCGGGAGATTGCCCGGGTAGTGGGAATCGGCGCGGTCAAATACGCCGATCTATCGAAGAACCGCGCCAGCGACTACGTATTCGACTGGGATCAGATTCTGTCGTTCGACGGCAACACCGCGCCTTACCTGCAGTACGCCTACACCCGCATTCGCAGCATCTTCCGTCGCGGCGGCATCGACGAGGTGCAGCTGCAGGGGCAGATCCTGCTGGAGGCGGCCGAGGAGCATGCCCTGGCGGTTGCGCTGCTGCGTCTGCAGGAGACTCTGGAGCAGGTGGCGGCGGACGGCCACCCTCACTACCTGTGCGGTTACCTGTACGAGTTGGCCACCCAGTTCATGCGCTTCTACGAAGCCTGCCCCATCCTCAATGCGGAAGAGACCCGGCGCGCCAGCCGCTTGCTGCTGTGCCGCCGTGCCGCCGAAACCCTACGCACCGGCCTGGACCTGCTGGGAATCGAGACCGTGGAGAGAATGTAGAGCCCGCCGCGGTTACCCGCGGGCGAGCTTGGGAATGGTATAGGAGCGAATCTCGGCGACGAAATCGTTGAGCACCTGAATGCCGGTAGCTTCCGCATCGAGACACCACTGCTTCAGCTCTTTGAGCAGCTCTTCGGCACTGCCACCGCGCTTCGCCCAGACGCCCTGGAGGCGCTGCTTGAACTCGTAGATGGTCTGCAACGTAGCGCTGGCGCCGAGAATCTCGGTGATGCGTCGCCGCCCGGCTTCGTCCACCAGGGAGTCGTCGCGACAGAGCACGCGCTTGGCGCTACGCACCACGCTGCGGCGCACGTCGCCCGCCCGGGCGAGCTCCTGATCCACCAACGGCGACACCACCTCTTCGGCGTACCTGGCCATCACCCGGAAGCGGTCGTTGAGCACGGCCCAGGCGGTGTCGGCGTCCAGGGTCGATTTGCCGGGCACCTGCGCCACTACCGGGCCCTTGCTGCGCGCCTTGGCCATGCCCAGCAGCTCGAACAGGCGAATGTACATCCAGCCGATGTCGAACTCCCACGGCTTCTGCGACAGCTTGGCCGAGTTGGGGTAGGTATGGTGATTGTTGTGCAGCTCTTCGCCGCCGACCAGGATGCCCCAGGGCGAGATGTTGCGTGCGGCATCGTGGCACTCGAAATTGCGATAGCCCCAGTAGTGACCGATGCCGTTGATGAAGCCGGCGGCGAAAATCGGGATCCACAGCATCTGTACCGCCCATACCGTCAGCCCGATGACGCCGAACAGCGCCACGTTGGCAACCAGCAATACGCTGACGCCGAGAACGCCAAAACGGGAGTACACGTTGCGCTCGACCCAATCGTCGGGGGTGCCGGAGCCGAAGCGTTTGCAGGTCTCCGGGGTGGCGGCCGCGCGGTAGGCTTCGGTGCCTTCCCAGAAGATCTTCTTCAGGCCCTGGATCTGGGGGCTGTGCGGGTCGTCAACGGTCTCGCAGGTTGCGTGGTGCTTGCGGTGGATGGCCGTCCACTCTTTGGTGTTCATGCCCGTGGTCAACCACAGCCAGAAGCGAAAGAAGTGTTTCAGCAGCGGATGCAGCTCCACGGCGCGGTGCGCGGAGTGGCGATGCAGATAGACGGTGACGGCAACGATGGTGACATGGGTGACCACCAGGGTGTAGATCACCAGCCCCAGCACCGACAGTTGCCACAGGCCGTTACTGAGCCAATCCAGAATCGCAATCGTCAAGAACAATCTCCTAATCGGGGGCTGGCCCCTTTGATTCCGCGGCATTGTGACACAACGTCGGGAAAAAACTACCTTGCGGGGAGGGCCGAGGATGGGGCGAAAATGCGCGTTTTGTTGCACCGTTAGAGGGTGCAGATGGGAAATAGTTTAGTCGCTATCATGGCCGATTCCTGTGACCGGCATCGGCAAACACCGGACGATTCGAGCGCCAACGGAAGGCAAGACATGCACACGACCCTGATCTCTGCGGCTGCGGTCGCCGCCAATCCCAGCGGGTTCCGCATCCTCGACTGTCGCGCCCGGCTCGGCGACCCGGAATTCGGCCCCCGCGCCTACGCCGCCGGGCACCTGCCTGGCGCCCATTACGCCGGTCTGGAACAGCACTTCGCTGCCCCGGCGGGCGCCGCCGGACGGCACCCGCTGCCGCAACCGCAGCGGCTGCGGGACAGCTTCCGGGCCTGCGGAATCGACGACTCCGACCAGATCGTGGTCTATGACGACGCCGGCGGGGCGTTCGCCGCCCGGGCCTGGTGGTGCGCGCGTTGGCTGGGGCACGAGGCGGTGGCGGTTCTGGACGGCGGGCTCCAGGCCTGGGACGGTGCCCTCAGTCGGGCCCAGCCGGTGGTCGAGCCTGGCAACTTCAGCATTCGCCCGGCGCTGACCCGAAGCATCGATGCGCCCTCCCTGCTGCATCGGCTCGACGCCAAGACCCTGGTAGACGCCCGCACCCAGGCACGTTTCGACGGCGTGGAGGAACCCATCGATCCAGTGGCCGGGCACATACCCGGTGCGGTCTGCCTGCCGTTCCAGGACAACCTCGGCCCCTCCGGCCGGTTCAAGCCGGCCGCGGCGCTTGCCGAGCGCTTCGCCGGCCTGCCGGATGACGTGGTCTGCTACTGCGGCTCCGGGGTAACCGCCGCACACAACATTCTGGCCATGCGGGTGGCCGGCCGCACCGAGCCGATTCTCTACCCGGGCAGCTGGAGCGAGTGGATCGTCGACCCGGAACGGCCTCGGTCCCCCGAGTGAGCGACCGGTCACCGACATCGGGCCCTCGGCCCGCCAATGCGGCGCTGCCTGCCGCCCGCATCCGTTACGAGCACGATCAGCCGTACTCCGTGGATTTTCAGGATATCTACCACACGGCGGATGGCGATGCCGAGGTGAGGCGGGTGTTCATCGCACCGTGCCAGCTGGACGCGTTGGCCCGGGAGCGCGCCGCCCTTGCCGGTGCGGGGCGCGATCTGCTGCGGATCGGCGAGACGGGTTTCGGCTCCGGCTACAACTTCGTGATCGCGGCGCAGCTTTGCCTGGATGCCGGGGCGCGACTGCATTTCGTCTCGTTCGAGGCCGCCCCGCTGGATGCTGCGGACTTCGCCACCATCGCCGCCCACCGCGGCCGCGCGCATCCGCTGTACAGCATGCTGGACCAGGTCTACCCGCCGCGAATACGCGGCTGGCATCGCCGTTACTTCATGCAGGGCCGGATCTGCCTGTCGTTGTGGTGGGGGTCCGCCGCCGATGGCCTCGCCGACCTGGCAGGACGGCAGCGCCAGCCGTTCGACGCCTGGTTCCTCGACGGCTTTGCCCCCGACCGCAATCCGGAGCTGTGGCAACCCGAGTTGTTCCGGTCGCTGGCGACGCTGTGCACCCGGGGCACCCGGGTGGCGACGTTCACTTCCGCCGGCCAGGTGCGACGGGGTCTGGAGGCAGCCGGGTTCGCCATGCGCCGAGTGGATCAGCGGCCGCACAAGCACGAGAGCCTGGCCGGCTGTTTCCAGCAGGACGGCCTGAGCGGGTTCGCCGCCCCTCGTCAGGTGCGCATTGCCGGTGCCGGCCTGGCTGGAGCCAGCGCCGCCTGGCATCTGGCCCGGGCCGGCTTCGCCGTGCGGGTGATGGATCCACTCGCGCACCTGGCGGTGCCGAGCGCAGCGGCTGACGCAGCCGCGGGAGACGCGAGCGCCACCGCCCTCCCGGGGTCGCACATGGCAACCACCGCGCTGCACGGCCGTCTGCTGACGGACGGCACCCTGGCCGCCGGACTGCGCTGTCACGGCTATCTCTACGCCGCCAGTGCGGTGCGGGAGCTGGCTGGGTTCACGCCGGGCGGTGTGCTGCAGGTTCCCGGGGGCACGCAACCTCAGGCCAAGCTGCGGGCGGTGTTCGACTGCTATGGGGAATCCGGCTCCTGGGTGCGCTGGCTGGGGCCGAAGGACGCCAGCGCGCTGGCCGCCTGGCCGCTGCCCGACGGCGGGCTGCACTTCGCCGACGCCGGTGCCGTCGATACCCCTACGCTGGTGCGCTCGATGCTCACCCACCAGGGAATCGAAGTGGCTGCCGAGGCGCTCACGGAGCCAGACCCGAAGCAGATCACCGTTCTGGCCTGCGGCGCCGGCAGCCGCGAATTCCCGGCCGCCCGCTACCTGGAGCTTGCGGCCGTGTACGGCCAGCTGGATTACGTCGACCTGCCGGGGCAGCCACGGCTGCCGCTGGTGGGGAACGGTTATCTGGTGCCTGGCCGCGGCCTGACGGCGGTGGGCGCAAGCTACGAATATCGGCCGTGGGATCCCGAGACCGCCACCCGGGCGAATCTCGCCCAGCTGCAGGGGCGAGCCTACACCTGGCGCGGTCGGCAGCGCGGCGTCCGCAGCGTGTCCTCCGACCGCACCGCCATCGCCGGGATGCTGGATGATTCCGCCGACGGCTGGGGCGAGGGGCTGTACGCCAGCGCCGGTCACGGCTCGTCGGGAAACGTCAGCGCCCATCTGGCGGCGGCGGTACTGACGGCCCTGATCAGTGGCGAGTTCGCGCCGCTGGAGCGGCGCCTGGAGGCCGCACTGGCGCCGCTGCGGTTCCGCGAGCGCCAGGCTCGCCGAGGTTATCGCCACGGCGCCGGAGACTGAGCCGGCCGCCGCTCACATGACAAATTCGCGCACGTTCATCACGTGCTCGAGGGCAAAGATCTGATCGATGCTGGGCTGATCCAGCGGCTCCAGCACATCGATCAGGTTGTAGGCCACGTCGCCACGGCTCTTGTTGATCATGTCGACCACGTTGATCTGGCGCTCAGCCAACACCGCCGTGACCTGGTTGAGCACACCGGGCACGTTGCGGTTGGTGACGGCGACCCGGCAACCGCCTGCCGGTTCGAGAATCACCGTGGGGAAATTCACCGAGTTGCGGATGTTGCCGGTGCGCAGAAACTCCACCAGTTGATCGGCCGCCATCACCGCGCAGTTCTCCTCGGCTTCGTCGGTGCTGGCGCCGAGGTGGGGGGTGAGCATCACTTGCGGATGGCTGATCAGCTCGGGCACCGGGAAGTCGGCCACGTAGCGCGCCACCCGACCATCGTCCAGGGCCGAGCGCAGCGCGCTGGCGTCGACGATGGGCTGGCGGGCGAAATTCAGCAGCACGCTGCCGGGACGGAACATGCCGAGGCTGCTGTCATTGATCATGCCTTCGGTCTCCGGCAGCAGCGGCACGTGCAGGGTCACGTAGTCCGCCCGGGCAAACAGGCTCGGCAGGTTTTCCATCCGCTGCACCTGCGATGGCAGACGCCAGGCCGCATCCACCGAGATGGCGGGGTCGTAGCCGAGCACCTCCATGCCCAGGTCCAGGGCCGCTCTGGCCACCAGCGAGCCGATGGCGCCGAGACCGACCACCCCCAAAGATCGGCCCTTGAGCTCGCGGCCGCGGAAGCGCTTCTTCTCCGCCTCGACCCGGGCATTGAGTTCGCCGTCGTCGGCGATGCCGGTGAGCTCGCGCACGAAGCCGATGCCGCCGACCACATCCCGCGACGCCAGCAGCAGCGCCGCCAGCACCAGCTCCTTCACCGAGTTGGCGTTGGCGCCGGGGGTGTTGAACACCACCACGCCCCGCGCCGTGCATGCCTGCACCGGTACGTTGTTGACTCCGGCGCCGGCCCGCGCCACGGCACGCACGCCCGGATTCAGTTCCGCCTCGGAGAGCTTGTGACTGCGCAGCAGGATGGCGTGAGGATCCAGGCTCTCGCTCGAGATCTCGAACTGGTCGCGGGGAAACCGCTCCAATCCCCTCAAAGCGATTTGATTGAAGGTTTTTATCTTGTACATGGGCTGCTCTGCCATCCCCGAAAGCCGCGTATGTTACTCATGGGGATGGGTGACAACCAGCGGCAGCGCCTGCCGCCCGCGGCCGAGCCTGCCGCGCCGGCTCAGCCTGCCGCGGCAGACTCCAGCGCCGCGACGATGGCGGCGGCGGCGTCCGGCGGGCGGAAGCAGGCCAAACGACGCTGCAGCTCGGGCAGTTGCCGATACGTCTCCAGCACCTCGGCCAGCAATCGCACCCCGGTCAGCTCGGTTTCATCGAGCACCCGACTGAAGCCGTGGGATCGGGCATATTCCGCGTTCTCCACCTGGTCGCCGCGGCTGACCCGCGGTGACAACGGCACCAACAGGTTGGCCTTGCCCAGGGCCAGCAGTTCGAACAGGCTGTTGGCGCCAGCCCGCGACACCACCACATCGGCGGCGGCCAGCAGATCACCCCAGGATTCGCTGACGAATTCGAACGGGTGGTAGCCGGGCGCGCGGTAGCCGCTGTCTTTGCCCGGGCCGCAGACATGAACCACGACGAAGGTTTCGAGCAGGGCATCGAGGGCCTCGCGCACCGCACGGTTCAGCACGTCCGCTCCCAGACTGCCGCCGGTGATCAGCAGCACCGGCCGCGCTTCCGGAGCTTGCAGCAGCGCGCGACCGCGCGCGGCGTCACCGGCGAGCAGCGCCCCCTGCATCTGGAACTTGGGCTGGTCTATCTGAACA